>NZ_CP091138.1:902923-1203897 GCF_021582875.1 Microbacterium sp. KUDC0406
GCTGCGCGACGGCGAGGAGCGCCTCGAGGCGAGCGGTCAGGGCAACGGCCCGATCGCGGCGTTCATCGAGGTGCTGCGCGAGCGCGGCACCGAGATCACGCTCTACGACTACGTCGAGCACACACTGTCCACGGGCGGCGACGCGCAGGCCGCGGCCTACATCGAGCTGCAGGTCGACGAGCAGCGGCTCTGGGGCGTCGGCATCGACGGCGACATCTCCACCGCGTCGCTCAAGGCCATCGTCTCGTGCGTGAACCGCTCGGTGCGCACGCGTCTGAGCGAGCTCGTCGGGGCCTGACCCGAACACCCGACCACCTCCACACCGACCACCTCCGTGCCAGCATCCGTGCACGGAGGTTCGTCCGCGGCGCATCCGCCGCGAGACTGCGACTGCGCCCGGGGCCGTGCCACACCACGCCGGCCCCGGGGCGACGTCCTGTGCGCTCGGCTACCGCCCGAAACAGCACCACCGCACCGAGACGTGGCCGCAGCGCCGCAGTCTCGGCGCGGGCGTGCAGTCTCGATCAGGGCTTGATGATCGGGATCATCCCGGTCTCGGTGGCGACCTTGCGGCGGTAGAGGCGTCGCTGCTCGGGCAGCGACAGGTCGAAGACCACGGCGAGCACGCGGATGATGGCGGTCAGCACGATGCACAGCACGGCGGCGACGGTGATGTTCATGCCGAGGCCGTGCGCGACGACGATGAACGTGCAGCCGACACCCGCAGCGACCGCGTAGAGCGAGCCGACGTGCATGATGGCCACGGGCAGTCCCATCAGCACGTCGCGCAGCACGCCGCCGCCGACGGCGGCGCAGACGCCGATGAAGACCGCGGGCACCGGCGGCACCCCGAGGCCGATCGCCTTGCTGGTGCCGAAGGCGCCGAACATGCCGATGACCAGGGCGTCCAGTCCGACGATCACCCCGTTCAGCCGGTTGAACACCCCGGCCAGCAGCATCCCGATCAGCGCCGCACCGGCGGCCGTGATCAGATACCAGTCGCTCTGCAGCGTCGCCGGCGGCAGTCCCAGCATGAGGTCGCGGATGAGACCGCCGCCCATGCCGATCATGATGCCGATGATCGCGACGCCGAGCAGATCGAGGCGACGCTGGCCTTGGAACCCCGACGCGAACATCGCACCCTGGATGCCGCCGAGCCCGACCCCGAGCAGGTCGGCCCAGAGCGGGATGGTGAAGAGCGGTTCGGTCACCCCTCCATTGTCCCCGGCGCGGGGGATAATCGAGGAATGCCGACCTACCGAGACGAAGCGGTGGTCCTGCGCACCCACAAGCTCGGCGAGGCGGACCGCATCCTCACCATGCTGTCGCGCCGGCACGGCAAGATCCGTGCGGTCGCGAAGGGGGTGCGGCGCACCTCGTCGAAGTTCGGTGCGCGGCTCGAGCCCTTCATGGTCGCCGACGTGCAGCTCTACCAGGGCCGCACCCTCGACATCGTGCAGCAGGCCGAGTCGCTGGGCTCCTACGGTTCCGACATCGCGGCGCACTACGACAGGTTCACGGCGGCGAACGCGATGGTCGAGACGGCAGACCGGCTGAACGAGGCGGAATCGACCCCGAGCAGTATCTGCTGCTGGTCGGCGGGCTGCGTGCCCTGTCGCGCGGTGAGCACGCGGCGCGCAGCGTCCTGGACTCGTATCTGCTTCGGGTGATGGCGCTGTCCGGCTGGGCTCCCTCGCTCGACGACTGCGCACGCTGTGGTGCGCCGGGTCCGCACACCGCGTTCGTGGCGCCGCTCGGCGGCCTGGTGTGCGGGGACTGCGCGCCGGCCGGAAGCCCCCGCATCCCGGCATCCGCGCTGAAACTGCTGCGCGCGCTGCTCGCCGGTGACTGGGAGCGGGTGGATGCGGCATCGCCGGCCGACACCGCCGCCGCCTCCGGCACGATCGCAGCGTATGCGCAGTATCACCTGGAGCGCGGCATCCGCTCTCTCGATCATCTGGAAGGAACCCGGTGAGCCCGAAGCCGTACACCCACAAGGACGCCGTGCCGTATCGGCCGCTGGACTGGACCGGCGTGCATCCGCCGGAGTTCCCGGCCGTGCCGAACCATGTCGCGATCGTCATGGACGGCAACGGGCGCTGGGCGAACCGCCGCGGACTGAACCGCATCGAGGGTCACAAGGCCGGTGAAGAGGTGCTGCTCGACGTCGTCGCGGGTGCCATCCAGGCGGGCGTGAAGCACCTCTCGGTGTACGCGTTCTCGACCGAGAACTGGGCGCGCTCGCCCGAAGAGGTGCGGTTCCTGATGGGCTACAACCGCGACGTGCTGCACCGCCGTCGCGATCAGCTCAACGAGTGGGGCGTGCGGGTGCGCTGGGCAGGACGCAAGCCGCGGCTGTGGGGATCGGTGATCAAAGAGCTGCAGTACGCCGAGCAGCTCACCCGCGGCAACGACGTGCTCACGCTGACGATGTGCGTGAACTACGGCGGGCGGATCGAGCTGGTGGACGCCATGCGGTCGATCGCCGAAGACGTCAAGGCCGGGCGGATGAAGCCCGGCGCGATCACCGAGAAGGCGATCCGGCGGCACCTGTATCTGCCGGACATGCCCGACGTCGACCTGTTCCTGCGCAGCTCGGGAGAGCAGCGCACGTCGAACTTCCTGCTCTGGCACTCGGCCTACGCCGAGATGGTCTTCCTCGACACGCTCTGGCCGGACTTCTCGCGCGAGGAGCTCTGGCGCGCGATCGGCATCTACCTCTCCCGTGATCGCCGCTTCGGCGGCGCGGTGGACACTCCCTCCGGCCGCCCCGCGAGCGATGGTCGTTGAACGAGCGAAGCGAGTCGAAACGCAGAGTCGAAACGCACCAGGAATACCGAGGCTCTGTATCCGGTTGAATGATGTTGTGAGCGAACCCATCTCGATCGACATCTGGTCCGACATCGCCTGCCCGTGGTGCTACATCGGCAAGCGCAATCTCGAAGCGGGCCTCGCGGCCACCGCGTCCGATGAGGACGCACCCGAGGTGCGGGTCACCTTTCACTCCTTCGAGCTCTCGCCCGACACGCCCGTCGACTTCGACGGCGACGAGGTCGACTTCCTCGCCGGGCACAAGGGCATGCCCCGCGAGCAGGTCGAGCAGATGCTCTCGCACGTGACGAACGTCGCCGCGAAGGCGGGCCTGGAGTACAACTTCGACAGACTGCAGCACACCAACACGGTGAAGGCGCACGAACTGCTGCACCACGCCAAGGCGCACGGGCTGCAGCACGAGATGGAGGAGCGGCTGATGTCCGCGTACTTCACCGAGGGCAGGCACGTCGGCCGCATCGACGACCTCGTCGCCCTCGCCGCCGAGGTCGGTCTCGACGCCGCCGAGGCGACGTCGGTCCTGGAATCGTCCCGGTACCTGGACGACGTGCGCGCCGACCAGGCGCAGGCCCGTGCCTACGGCATCAACGGTGTGCCGTTCTTCGTCATCGACGGCAAGTACGGCGTCAGCGGTGCCCAGCCCGCAGAGGCGTTCGAGAACGTCATCCGCGACGTGTGGTCGCAGCGCGGCGCCGAGCCCGCGGAGGAGGCCGCGAGCTGATCGCAGACCTCGAAAGGTCCGGTCCCAGGACCGGGCCTTTCTCCCGTCCCGCCGCTCTCAGCGGCGCGACCCGCCCGGCGCGAGCTGACCGGCGACGAGTGCGGTGAGCGCCAGGGCGAAGCCGGCGACCTGCATCGGCATCAGCGCCTCACGGACGGACCGACCCGCATCGAGTTCCTCGCGTGGAGCGTATTCAATCCCTCGCCCGCGGCGCAGGCGTTCCTCGCGATGGAGCGCGGGGGCGGGACGCCGTGACCGAAGGAGGGGACCCGATGCCGGACCCCCTCCTCGTCGGTCAGATCCTCTGCTGCTTCGGGCCCAGCGGAAGCGGCTGCATCGGCTGGTCGTTCGCGGTCAGGTCGATGCCGAGGTCACGCGCATACACGACGCGGGTGCGGATCGACACCTCGTCGCCGTTCTCTGTGAGCTCGAAGATGCGCCCACCGCGGAGCCGGTTGCGCTCGGCGCCGTCCAGACCGTAGGCGCCGAAACCGGTGCCCGGCGCGTAGCCGAGCTGCACGCCGTAGTAGTCGCCCACGTAGTCGTTGACGTGATCGTGGCCGACGAAGACGCCCCTCACGTCGCCGCGCTCGAGGATCGCGTTGTACATCCCCGAGTTGAACGGGCCGGGGCACTCGTCCTCGTTGCGCTCGCCCACGATGCGGTGGCGCGCCTTGCCGCGCGCCGCATCCGCCGGGGTGCGGGTGTCGACGCCGCCCCACCACATGAAGCGGTGCTCCCAGAGCGCGATGTGGATGAACATCAGACCGGGCACCTTGCGGCCCTCACGCCGCTCGAGCCGCTGCGACTGCTCGCGGTACCAGCTGACCTGGTCCATGCGCAGCCAGTCCCAGGTCGGATAGCCGGCGAAGTCCTGGCCGTTGATCTTCCCCGGCGCGTAGCGACCGGAGTCGATCAGCCAGAGCGCGAAGGCCTGGCGGCTCTGCTTCGTCGCGGACGCGATCGACACGATGGTGTTGCTCGTGCCGGTGAGACCGCGGGCGTTCTCCGCATTCAGGTTGTAGTCGTACGAACGGTAGATCCGGAGCATCCCCGCTTCGTCGACGCCCGACTCCGGCAGGGAGTCCTCGTCGTGGTTGCCGTAGGTGACCGCCCACGGGATGCGCCGGGACTCCATCGGCTGCACGACGTTGTTGATCGCCTGCTTCACGGCGAGCCGGGTCTCGCAGCCGCCCGTGATCACATCACCGTTGATGACGACGAAGTCGGGCTTCTCCTGATCCAGGGTCTTCTCCATGAGCTCCACGGTGCGCCGGTCGGTCTGCTCATCGTCCTGCGTGTCGTTGAACTGGACGACCTTGAACGTCCTGTCCTTGCGGAAGCGCAGTCGTGGTGCGCTGTGGCCCGGGCGCCCTGACACGGTGGCCGGCGCGGCATTCGCCGCACCGGCCGGCAGGGCGGCGCTGACGGCGCCGATCGCTCCAGCGGTGATCACGGTGCGCCGAGTCAGGGGCAGTCGTTCTGGCATTCCAGGTCTCCTCGTGGTCGTGGCGGTGTCGCCGCGGAGACGCTAGGAGACGAAAGTGGCGCGGGGACGACGGGCAGGTGAACGCTGCGGGATCGGGCCGCGCTCCCGGGCGCTCAGAGCGTCGGCAGCAGCGCGGCCAGCGAACCCACGAGGTTCGCACGCCACGCCGCCCAGTCGTGACCGGCCTCGAACGGGGAGAGGAGCACCGAGCGATCGCCGATCCGGCGATCCGCCTGCAGATGGGCGGCAAGCGCGGCGGCGTCGGCGAGCATGTCGCCCTCGAAGGTGCCGGCCTGCAGCTCCGCCGAGCGCCATCCCGGCTCCGCGAGGAGGTGCTCGGCGACGTCGAAGCGCCACAGCGACGGCGACTGGGCGATGGCGTGGTGCACCTCGCCGCCGGACAGCGCGAGCGTCCACAGGGCGGCGATGCCGCCGAGACTCTGACCCGACACGATCGTCGCCGCACCGTGCGGCTGCACCGCACGCTCGGAGCGGATGCGGGGGAGCAGCCGATCGATCGTGACGTCGACCTGCGCCGCAGGGACACCGAGATGCTGCCACCGTCGTTCGGTGCTCTGCTCGTCGAGCATCGCGACATGCAGCGGCGGCAGGATGCGGCGTCCTATCGCCGCGTCGAGGATCTCGGGAAGCATCCGACGCCACACTCCGCCGTCGAACAGCACGAGCAGCGGCGTCTGCGCCGAGGTGGCTGCGGGCTCGTACACCCAACAGCGCTCGTCACCGGGGAGCGCCAGTTCGTCGGTGCGCGACGCCCGCGGCGTGCGGGTGAGGCCGCCGCGCCAGAGCTCTGCCGGTGCCGTGGGGCCCGAGCCGACTGATGCGCTTCGGCCCCGTGAGCCCGGCACGACGTCCGAGCCTCGGGCGTCCACGTCTCCGGCGTCGATCGCCGCGACGATCACGTCGCGGCGTGATCCGCCGCGATGCCACGGCGGCGTCGCCTCGTCGTTCCACACGCCGATCCGGTACGACGCGCGGAGCGCGGACGGGAGACGGAGGCAGATCGTCCACAGATCCGAGTCCGGGAGCCGGATGAGCTCGGCGGTGGAGACGTCGGCATGATCGAACACCGGATTCGTCCACAGCACGACGGCGCGGGCGCTCGGCGCCTCGACGACCCACGTCCACAGGGCCGACTGCGGGTCGTCCGGGTCCTGCTCGATGAGCGGGTTCGGCCGGGCGAGCACCTCCGAAGCGATCGAGTCCCGCTCCTCGGCGCGCGCCCAGGCGCGCTCCACAGGTCCGCGGATCCGCCGCATCTGAGGCTCGGCCCGGTGCCGCGACGGTCGCTTCTCCTGGTGGTCGCGGCCGCGGCGGTCGGTCCAGACGCGGACCGGGATGTCGGCACCGGGCGTCTCCGGCCTGCGAACGGGTGCGGACGCGCTCACCGTGCGTCCTCCAGCTGTGCGCGTGCGACCGGGAAGCCCGGTTCGACCGGATGAAGCTCCGCGGCACGCGGGTCCAGCGGGACCACCAGCGGTGTTCCCGTGACCGGATCGTCGATCACCAGGGAGCGGAGCCCGAAGACCTCTTCGATCAGTTCCGCCGTGATGATCTGCTGCGGATGCCCGGAGCGGATCACTGCGCCGTCCTTCATCACGATGACGTGCGAGGCGTAGCGCACAGCCTGATTGATGTCGTGCAGCACCGTGACGACGGTCTTCCCGTCGTCGTGCAGCGTGCGCAGCAGCTCCATGAGCTCGTACTGGTGCGCGATGTCGAGGAAAGTGGTCGGCTCGTCGAGCAGCATGATCGGCGTCTGCTGGGCGAGCAGCATGGCGATCCACACCCGCTGGCGCTGTCCGCCCGACAGCTCGTCGACGAAGCTGCCCGAGAGGTCCGAGAGCCGAGTCGCGGCGAGCGCGTCGCGCACGGCGTGCTCATCCGACTCCCGCCACTGCTGGAACAGGGACTGATGCGGCGCGCGGCCACGGGCGACGAGGTCGGCGACACGGATGCCGTCGGGCGCGAGCGAGCTCTGCGGCAGCAGGCCGAGTCGTCGGGCGAGCTGCTTCGGAGGGATCGACTGCAGCGACGCTCCGTCCAGCAGCACCTGGCCCGCGGCCGGCTGCAGCACTCGCGCCAG
This sequence comes from Microbacterium sp. KUDC0406, assembly GCF_021582875.1. Taxonomy (NCBI): domain Bacteria; kingdom Bacillati; phylum Actinomycetota; class Actinomycetes; order Micrococcales; family Microbacteriaceae; genus Microbacterium; species Microbacterium sp. KUDC0406. The sequence goes on from NZ_CP091138.1 coordinate 910,070, forward strand.
AGCCCGGAGCAGGGTCGACTTGCCGCACCCGTTCGGTCCGATGATCGCGGTGAAGGAGTCGTCCGGGATCGGCACCGAGAGGTGCGCGGAGATGACGCGCCTGTCGTATCCGATCGTGGCGTCGTCGACGTGCAGCCGGGACGGCTGGTCCGGGTTCATCGTGGTGCTCCTGACTGGGCTCGGGACTCGCGGATGAGGAGGAGGATCAGGTAGACGCCGCCCACGCAGATCGTCACCAGCCCGACCGGGAGCGGCCGGAAGACCGACGAGATCGCCTGCGCCAGCAGATGCGCAGCACTGAGCAGGGCGGCGCCCACGGCGGCCGACGCCAGCAGGCTGACGCCCTGCGTGCGGGCGACGCGCCGCGCGAGCTGAGGTGCGGCGAGGGCGATGAAGCCGATCGGACCTGCGGCGGCGGTGACGAGCGCGGTCGTCGCCACGCCGGTGGTCAGCAGCGCGAGCCTCGACGCACCGACCCTCGTGCCCTGAGTCGCCGCGGCGTCATCACCGAGCTCGAGCGTGCGCAGGCCGGAGGAGAGCACGACGCACAGGACGGCGATGCCGACGGTGATCGCCAGCGAGGGCGTCAAGGTGGTCCAGGACACCCGGCTCAGGGTCCCCGCGCCCCAGACGCCGACCCGCATCGCATCATCGATGTCGGCACGCGTGATGAGGTAGGTGTTGATCGAGACCAGGATCGACGCGACCGCGATGCCGACGACGATGAGGCGGAAGCCCTGCACGCCGCGCCGGTGGGCGAGCAGGTAGACGGCGAGCGCGGTGAGCAGCCCGCCGGCGATGGAGGCCGCCGCGATCGTCCAGTACTGCTGCACTCCGAGGACGAGCATCACGATGACGACGGCCGTGTACGCACCGGCATCGAAGCCGATGACGTCGGGAGATCCGAGCGGGTTGCGGGTGAGCGACTGGAAGATCGCGCCGCCGATGCCGAGCATCGCACCGAAGACGACGGCGGCGACGACGACGGGGAGGCGCCACTCCAGCACCACCTGGGCGGTGAACTCGTCGGCGGTGCCCCGCATCGCGTCGACGACGTCGGCGGCTGTCAGGGGATAGTCGCCGAAGAACATCGCCCAGAAGGCCGTCGCGACGGCGAGCAGCGAGAAGGTCGCTGAGGTCACGAGGAGCCGGACGCCGATCCTTCCCGAGAGCAGGCGTCCGCGCATGCGCAGCGACCGGTACCCGAAGTCGACCCTCGCATCGCTCGTCGTCACAGCCCGCTCGCCTTCCTGCGCCGCACGAGTGCGATGAGCACCGGCGCGCCGACGACCGCGGTCACGATCCCCACCTCGATCTCTCCCGGCCTGGCGACCACCCGTCCGACGACGTCCGAGACCAGCAGCAGCACGGGTGCGGCGATCGCCGTGCAGGCGATGATCCAGCGCTGGTCGGGGCCGACGAACCACCGCACGGCGTGCGGCACCATGAGCCCGATGAACGCGATCCCTCCGGTGAGCGCGGTCGCACCTCCGGCCAGCAGGGTGACGGCGATGACGCCGAGGATCCGTGTGCGCACGACGCGGGTGCCCAGGGCGACGGCGAGGTCGTCGCCGAGGGCGATGCCGTTCAGCGGACCGGACAGCACGAGCGCGAGGACGAGGCCGGTCACGAGGAACGGCAGCACGGACAGGGTCTCGTCGATCCCGGCTCGTGCGATCGATCCGGCGCCCCAGTTGTGCACGGCGCGGAAGGTCTCGGGGTCCATCAGCGTGAGGACGGTGGAGATCCCGCGCAGGACTGCACCCAGTGCGACCCCCGCGAGCACCATCGTCACGGGGGCGGTGCTGCGCCCCATCGAGCCGATCACGTACACCAGCACCGTGGCGGCCGCGGCACCGAGGAACGAGAACCAGACGTACCCGGAGATGCCGGTCAGGCCGAACAGGCCGACGCCGAGTGTGACGGCGAACCCGGCGCCGGCGTTCACGCCCAGGATGCCTGGATCGGCGAGCGGATTGCGCGTCAGCGCCTGGATGAGGGCTCCGGCCACGCCGAGTGCGGCGCCGACGGCGATGCCGAGCAGGGTCCGCGGCATCCGCTTGTCCCAGACGACGATAGAGGCCTCTCCGCCGTCGGGGTGGACCAGCCCTTGCCAGACATCGTCCAGCGGAAGCGGATTGGCGCCGGCGGCAAGGCTGAGGAGCACTGCGAACGCGAGCGCGACCAACAGCACACAGAGTCCGGCCGCGCGCCGCAGGTGCAGCGCCGGAGGACGGGGCTGCACGCGCGGCGGCGCGATCGGGACGGAGGACATGCGTGCGGTCAGCCTGTGACGGCGGCCTGCAGCGCGGGCGCCATCTGCTGCACGGCCCACGTCGACGAGAGCGGGCCGCTGCGCGCGAGAGCCCAGGGCAGGTTGCCGTCGTACTCCTCACCGTCGATGACGAAGGTGCCCTCCTTGGCGCGGTTGTCGATGAGGATGAGCCGGTCGTCCTGCACGGCCTTCAGCTTCTGGAACAGCGGCTGCTCGGTGATCTTGGCGTGGGCGCCGTCGGAGTTGTCCGAGAACAGGATGACGTCCGCGTCGACGGCGGAGAGCAACTCCTCGCTGACCTCCTGTCGGTAGCTGAACTCCTCCGCGTTCGGATTCGCCGCGAAGCCCATGCGCTCGAACACGGATTCGGCCGGGCTGCCGATCGAGGAGTGGTACTGCAGACCACCCTCCTCGCCGTAGTAGACCAGGTACGAGGCGGTCAGCGTGGAGAACTCCGGGTTCTCCGCGCGGAAGTCGGCGTAGAACTGCTCCTCGTCGGCGAGCACGTTCTTCGCGGCCTTCTGCAGGTCCAGGACCTCGCCGATGCGCGTGATGCTGGCCTCCCAGTCGTTGGCGACGCTCTGCTCGGAACCGCCCTGCTCGGCGGTGCCCAGCACGGGCGCGACGGAGGAGAGCTTGTCGTAGACGTCGGTGAGATCCGCGCCGAGGACGATGATCAGGTCGGGGTCGGCAGCGGCGATCTGCTCGACCGGGAACTTCGAGTCCCCGGTCGAGAAGCGGTTCGGGATCTCCTGCGCCAGAGCGTCCTCGAGCCACACATCCGTCGACCACTCGCTGGCGATGATGGGCGTGGCCCCGAGCGCGGCGAGGATCTCGGCATCGTCCTGAGACGGGGTGACGGCGGCGATGCGCTCCGGTCGCTTCTGGAGCTCGGTCGTGCCCCAGGGCGTCTCGAGCTCGAGAGGGTACGTCGTGGTCCCCTCTGCAGCCGGCACGAGACTCGAGGATTCGTCCTCGGCGGGGGACGACTCGGACGCCGGGGCGCTGCCCCCACAGGCCGTCAGAGCGAGGACGCCGGCGAGCAGGACGGCGCTGAAGGCGCCTGCGCGCGCAGGAATGATGCTGGTCATGGTCTTCCTTTTCCGGGTGTCGTCCGTTCAGATCGGACGGAGGCCCTCAGCGGGCACCAGGATACGAGGTTAGGTGAGGGTATCCTTATTGGAGGCGCAGAATGCGACATCCTGCGGCCGCGAGACGACATGTCGGCTCGCTCGCAGAGAGGACTCCACCGTGACCAGCGCCGTCATCCCGCCGATCTCCCTGCCGGCGAGGGTGCACGATGATCGCTCCGTGCTGCTCTGGCAGGCGCGAGGATCATCCGAGTGCGTGCTGGACGGGCGTTCAGGGCAGCTGACCGCGGGACACGCGCTGTGGATCCCCGCAGGCGTCGTGCACGAGCTGACGGTGCACGAGGACTCCGTCGCACTGCCGATGCACTTCATCGACCTGCTGCCGGGACCGGGGACGCTCGCGGCTCCGACATGGATCGCTGTCGACGCGGAGCTTCGCACGGCGATCCTGGCCGTGATGCAGGTGCAGAACTCGCTGCTCCGTCCCGACGCCGACGTGGAGCGTCGGCTGCTGCGCATGCTCCGCGGCCGGTCCGTGCCACCGACCGGACTGCGCATGCCGCAGTCGGCACCCGCCCGAGCGATCGCCGAGCACCTCCGCGACCACCCCGGAGAAGACGCCTCCGTCGCCGAGCTCGCCGCCGCGCAGCACGTGTCGGCGCGCACCCTCGAGCGCGCGTTCGCAGCGGAGACCGGGATGACGCTGCAGGAGTGGCGTGCGCGGCGGCGTATGGAGACCGCCGCCGCGCAGCTGTCCGGAGACCGCTCACCGGCCGCTGTGGCGATCAGCGTCGGCTATCGCAGCGTCTCCGCCTTCCGCCGCAGCTTCAAGGACAGATTCGGGATGACACCGGGCGAGTACGCCCGGGCCTTCCGGGTGCGCGACTGAGGCGTCGGCGGATCAGCGGCCCGCCTCGGCCAGGGCGCCCTCGATGGCCGAAACGATCTCGGGGAGTCCGGCTGCTGCTTCGGCCGGAACCGCTGCACGGACCCGTCCGGCGAGACCAGGAACTTCTCGAAGTTCCACTCCACCCGGCCGGCCTTGCCCGTGGCATCCGTGGTCTCCTTGAGCGACTTGTAGAGGTCGTGCGCGTTCCTGCCGTTGACCTTGATCTTGTCGCCCAGGGGGAAGGTGACGCCGTAGGTGGTCGAGCAGAACTCCAGGATCTGATCGATGGAACCGGGCTCCTGGCCGAAGAACTGGTTGCACGGGAAGCCGAGCACGGTGAACCCGCGGGACTCGTAGGCGCGCTGCAACTGCTCGAGCTGCTCGTACTGCGGAGTGTTCCCGCATTTCGAGGCGACGTTGACCACCAGCACCACGTCGGCTTCGTAGTCGTCCAGTGTCTTCTCGACCCCGGAGGCGTCGGTGAACGGGATCTGGCGGAGCTGCGGGTCGGTCATATCCACAGCCTATGCTCGGTGCCGTCCGGCGGCGCCGGATTCTGGGAGAATGGACGGGATATGTCTGTCGCCACTGCCCTTCGAGAAGCCCAGGGACCCAAGGCCGGCGCTCTGCGCATCGGCCCGATCGATCTCGACGTGCCCGTGGTCCTCGCGCCGATGGCCGGGATCACCAACACCGCATTCCGCCGACTCTGCCGCGAGTACGGCGCCGGTCTCTACGTCAGCGAGATGATCACCTCGCGTGCGCTCGTCGAGCGCAACGCGATCACGATGCGCCTCATCCAGCACCACGAATCGGAGACGCCGCGCTCGATCCAGCTGTACGGGGTCGACCCGGTGACGATCGCCGAGGCCGTCCGCATCATCGTCGCAGAGGACCGCGCAGACCACATCGATCTGAACTTCGGCTGCCCGGTGCCCAAAGTCACCCGCAAGGGCGGTGGCGCGGCGCTCCCGTGGAAGACCACGCTGTTCGCCGACATCGTCGACCGCGCGGTGAAGGCAGCGGGCGACGTGCCGCTGACGGTGAAGATGCGCAAGGGCATCGACAAGAACCACCTCACCTTCCTCGAGGCGGGTCGCGCAGCCGAGGACGCCGGTGCGGCGGCCGTCGCGCTGCACGCCCGCACGGCCGGCGAGTACTACTCAGGGCACGCGGACTGGGCGGCGATCGGCGAGCTCAAGCAGACCGTCACCAGCATCCCGGTGCTGGGCAACGGCGACATCTGGTCGGCCGACGACGCGGTGCGGATGATGGCCGAGACCGGCGCCGACGGCGTGGTCGTCGGGCGCGGATGCCTCGGGCGCCCGTGGCTGTTCGGCGAACTGGCCAGTGCCTTCGGCCCTTCGACGGGCTCAGGGACCCAGGGGCCGGTGGTCGACGCCACGCTGCAGTTCGTCGCGGCGGCGTTCCGCCGGCACGCCGAGCTGCTGGTCGAGTTCTTCGAGGACGAGGACCGCGGATGCAAGGACATCCGCAAGCACGTCGCCTGGTACTTCAAGGGATACCCGGTCGGCGGTGAGCTGCGCGCCTCGCTCGCACGGGCGTCCACGCTGCAGGAGATCGACGATCTGCTGGGCACCCTGGATGATGCGCCGTACCCGGGCGCCGGTGCGGAGGGTCAGCGCGGACGCGCGGGCTCGCCGAAGCGCACCGCTCTGCCGGAGGGCTGGCTGGACTCGCGCGAGATCGGCTCGGACACGGGCGAGATGATGCGAGGAGCGGAGATCGAGAACAGTGGCGGGTGACGAGACGGCGCTGGTCGAGGGCTACGACGAGAGCGACGCCGAGCGCTTCTTCGCCGAGACGCACCGCTCCGAGCGCGATGACTTCGCCCGCGATCGTGCGCGCGTGCTCCACTCCGCGGCGCTGCGGCGGCTCGCGGCGAAGACGCAGGTGCTCAGCCCCGCCAGCACCGCGGACTTCGCCCGCAACCGCTTGACGCACTCTCTCGAGGTCGCACAGGTCGGCCGCGAGCTCGCGATCGCCCTCGGCGTCTCGGCCGACGTCGTCGACACCGCCTGCCTGAGCCACGATCTCGGGCATCCGCCCTTCGGTCACAACGGTGAACGCGCTCTCAACGAGTGGGCCGAGAACATCGGGGGCTTCGAGGGCAACGCCCAGTCGCTGCGCATCCTCACCCGGCTCGAGGCCAAGGTGCTCGACGACGGGGATCGCTCCGTGGGGCTCAATCTCACCCGAGCCAGTCTCGACGCGACCTGCAAGTACCCGTGGACCGTCGACAATCCCGTCCCCGACCCCGGAGGCCGGCTGAAGTTCGGGGTGTATCCGGATGACGAGGCGGTGTTCCGCTGGATGCGCGAGGGCGCTCCCGGCAGGCTGCGCTGCATCGAGGCCGAGATCATGGACCTCTCCGATGACATCGCATACTCGGTGCACGACTTCGAGGACGCGATCGTGAACGGCTATCTCGACGTCGCGCAGCTGTCCGACCCGGTGCAGCATCACGCGCTGGTGAGCCGCATCCAGCAGTGGGTCGGCTACGACTTCACCCGTGACGAGCTCGCGGACGCTCTGTACCGGCTGAGCACGCAGCCCATGTGGCTGAAGTCGTTCGACCGCTCGCGCCGCGACCTCGCGCGCCTGAAGAACCTCACCAGCGACCTGATCGGGCGCTTCGCCCGCGCCTCCGTGTCGGAGACCCGGGCCGCCTATGCCGGGCCGTCCCTCGCACGGTACAGCGCGCACGTCGTCGTGCCGCGGATCGTCGAGGCCGAGATCGCAGTGCTGAAGGGCATCATGGGCCAGGCGATCGTCACGATCGACGCACGCCGCGGGGTGTACAAGGAGCAGCGGCGCGTGCTGAAGCGACTCGCCGACGCACTGTGGTCGACCGACGCGCTCTGGACCGCCGGCGCCGACGTGCTCGAGCCGGCGTTCGCCGCCGACTTCCACGATGCCGAGACAGACGATCAGCGCGCCCGCGTGGTGGTCGATCAGATCGCGAGTCTCACCGATCAGACCGCGGTCGACTGGCACAACAGACTGGTCGGCGACATCGATCCGGCCGAGGTCGGCATTTGGTCCCCGCGGCATGTCCGGCCCGGCGCCCATGGGCGGGTCGCCGCCGGAACCGTATCGGGAACACGCTGATGCCCCGCATCCTGCAGGCCGACATCGACGAGGTGAAGTCGCGCACGAACATCGCCGACATCGTGGGGGAGCGCGTCGCGCTGAAGTCGGCGGGCGTGGGGTCGCTGAAGGGGCTCTGCCCCTTCCACGACGAGAAGAGCCCGAGCTTCCACGTCAGACCGCAGGTCGGCTACTACCACTGCTTCGGATGCGGGGCGTCCGGCGATGTGTACTCGTTCCTGCGCGAGATGGACCACGTCAGCTTCACCGAGGCCGTCGAGCGGCTCGCCGGCCGGATCGGCTACTCGCTGCACTACGAGGACGGCGGGGCCGCCCCGAGACCAGCGGCCGCAGCCGGCTGTACGCGGCGAACACCGCCGCGGCGGAGTTCTTCCGCTCGCAGCTGCTCAGTGCCGACGCCGAGACCGCCAGGGCGTTCCTCGGACAGCGTGGATTCGACGCCGGCGCCGCCGCGCACTTCGGGGTGGGCTTCGCGCCGCGCGGCTGGGACGGCATGCTGAAGGCGCTCACCGCGCAGGGCTTCACCCGCGAGGAGCTGAGCAACGCGGGGCTGGTCTCCACCGGACAGCGTGGCGTCTACGACCGGTTCCGCGGCCGCCTGGTGTGGCCCATTCGCGATGTCACCGGCCAGACGATCGGCTTCGGGGCGCGCAAGCTCTTCGACGACGACCAGGGCCCGAAGTACCTGAACACTCCCGAGACGCCGATCTACAAGAAGGCGCAGGTGTTGTACGGGCTCGATCTCGCCAAGCGCGACATCGCTCGCGGTGACCCCCGCAGAGTCGTCGTGGTCGAGGGGTACACCGACGTGATGGCCTGTCATCTCGCCGGGGTCACCACCGCGATCGCCACCTGCGGCACCGCGTTCGGCACCGAGCACATCAAGGTGCTGCGGCGTGTGATGGGCGACGTCTCGGCGTCCGGAGAGGTGGTCTTCACCTTCGACGGAGACGAGGCCGGCCAGAAGGCCGCGCTGCGCGCCTTCTCGGAGGACTCCCGGTTCACCGCGCAGACCTTCGTCGCCGTGGCCCCGGACGGGCTCGACCCCTGCGACCTGCGTCTGCAGCGCGGGGACGCCGCGGTGCGTGGGCTGATCGACACGAAGGTGCCGATGTTCGAGTTCGCGATCGACCGCAAGCTGAGAGGGTTCGACCTGGCCACGGTCGAGGGACAGGTGGGTGCGCTGCGCGCCGCCGCGCCGATCGTCGCCGAGATCCGCGACGAACTGCTCCGCCCCGGGTACGAGCGCGTGCTGGCACGGCGGCTCGGAATGGATCCCACAGCCGTGCACGCGGAGGTCCGGCGGGCGTCGCACGGCGGAGCACAGGGGTGCAGCGCCGGGAGTCGTCCCGGCAGTCCGAGACGTCGACGGCACCGGCCGAGCCCGATTCCGGGCCGACCATGACGATCGTCACGCTCGCCGGCCTGCCGCGCAACGCCGAGGTCGCCCTGGAGCGGGATGCGCTGATCGGCACCCTGCAGTACGGACACCAGGCGGATCCGGCGCTGCTGCGCCGCGGACTGCAGCAGCCTTTCCGGCATCCGGCGCTCGAGGCCGTGCGCGAGGCCGTCGCGGATGCCGACTGGACGCGACCGAACTGGTCGGTGGAGGCCGTGAACGCGGTGCGCGAGCCGTTCCGCTCGCTCGGCGGCGAACTGCTGATGACCTCGTTCCCCGCCCGAGACGAGCAGGGTGCCGTGGCCTCGACGACCGATCTCGCGCGCCGGCTCATCGTCCGCAGCATCGAACGCGAGAAGAACGAGCTGCTCGGGGCCGTGCAGCGCGTTCCGGCGGAGTCCGACGGCGGCAGGGCGCTGCGCGTCAGGCTGCGCGATCTGGACGCCGAGAGGCAGCGCTTCTCCGAGTCGTAGGCGCGCAGCGCCGGTCAGTCGGGCAGGATGGGGGATGCCCCGCACCACCAGCGACGCCGCCATCGACTGCTCAGACCTGGTCATCGACCGGATGGGTCACGGCGGTGCGACCCGGGCTGTCGACGGGGTGACCTTCGTCCTCCCTCCCGGTGAGCTGCTCTGCGTGGCAGGTCCCACGGGGTCGGGCAAGTCGACCCTGGTGGTGGCGCTGTCGGGTGCTGAGGACCCGTCGGTGCGCATCGTCGGCGGACGCGCTCAGGTGTGCGGCATCGACGCGCGCCGCGGCGGGCGGAAGAAGCGGATGCTGGGGGCGCTCACCGGCTTCGTCGGCCAGGGCGCCGGCGGCGATCTGCCCCCGCGTCTCACAGCGGGGAGATCATCGGGGAGCCGATCACCATCCGGGAGCGCAAGGTCAACGGCAAGGCGCTCGCGATACGCGTGGCCACGCTGCTCGATGAGCTGCACCTGCCGCTCGGCGCCGCCAACAAGTTCCCGTACGAGCTCAGCGCCGGCATGCGGCAGCGCGTGGCGATCGCCCGTGCGCTGGTGATGGAGCCGCGCGTGCTCATCGCCGACGAACCGCTCGCCAATCTCGACCCGGAGGTGCGGCCGGCGGTCTTCGACGCGATCACGCGGCGTCGTGAGGAGCGCGGCATGGCTGCCCTGATGGTCACCAACGACGCGGACTTCATCCGCGAGCTGAATGCGGCCTCGCTGATGCTGCGCGGGGGCCACGTCGTGGCCCGCGGGGTCGGCAAGGACCTCATCTGGGTGCCGAACGCCGAGGCGGACTCGCAGCGCTGACTGCGGCACGCCCGGGCCGATGGCGGAGTTCTTGAGCACCTCCGGAGTTTGCTAAGCTTGTCGAGTTGCCCGCTCGCGGGAGACGCGCCAGAGATGATCCCCTGTAGCTCAACTGGCAGAGCAGCCGGCTGTTAACCGGCAGGTTGTTGGTTCGAGTCCAACCGGGGGAGCCAACGGGGCCCGGAATCATTGATCATGATTCCGGGCCTTTCTCCGTCTCTGGCGAGCCCCCGTCGTCCCAGGCGCAGAAAGCCGCCTCAGCCGCCGGCGATCGTGTACCAGATGCCGTAGATTCCGGCGACCGTCATCAGGCCTGTGGTGAACCATCCGAGGGTGGCCGCGAGTCTTCCGTTGCGATAGCGGCCCATGATGCTGCGGTCGCGGGCGATGAGCATGATGATGATGAGGAAGGGCCCGGCGGCGATGCCGTTGACGATGGCGCTGAGGACGAGCAGCCCGATGGGGTCGGTCGAGACGACGGCCAGAATCGTGCCGCCTACCATCCCTGCGCCGAGAAGAATGTAGAAGAGGGGCGCTCTGCGCGGACTGCGGTCAAGACCCCAGTTCCTGTTCAAGAGCGCAGAGAGGCCTGCCGCGCCGGCGGCGGCCAGGACAGGGACCGCGAGCATCCCGGACCCGATGAAGCCGAGTGCGAACAGGACGCCGGCCCAACTGCCGGCGATCGGCTCGAGCGCCTTGGCTGCTTCGGCCGCGCTCGACACCGTCGCGTGGTGGGCACCGAGGGTCGCGGCGCTGGACGCGATGATGGCGAACATGATGAGGACGCTGAAGATCATTCCCGTGAACACATCGAGGCGGCTCTTCCGGAGCTGGCGGCGGGCCTGCGGTCTCGTGTCGCCTTTCAGATCGCTCGTGTCCTTGTGATCATCGCGGATCTCCTCGACGCGCTGGGCGGACTGCCAGAAGAACATGTAGGGAGAGATCGTGGTGCCCAGGACGCCGACGGCGAGGCCGAGGTAGGCGGGCGTCGGAGAGAACTGCATCCCGACGAGACCGCGGCCGACGTCGGCCCAGTCGACGTCGGTGGCGAACAGCACGCCGACGTAGACGAGCAGAACGAGGCACAGCCATTTGAAGATCCTGCCGATGAGCTCGAAAGAGCCGAGCATCACGGTCAGGAGGATCGCGGTGCCCGCGATCGTGCTCCAGATCCATGCGCGGCCGGCGTGCAGGAGCTCGGCGCCCTGACCGATGGCGTTGAGGTCCGCGGCGAGGTTGAGCGTGTTCGCTGCGATCAGCGCGACGATCAGGACGCCGATCACAATGCCGACGCCTCGGCTGAACTTCCGGCGGATGAGCTTCCCGAGGCTGTCCCCGGTCGCCAGCGTCACGCGGTCGCAGGTCTCCTGCACGGCCATCATCAGCGGGAGCGACAGCGGCACGGTCCAGAGCAGGCCGTTGCCGAAGGCCGCTCCGGCCTGAGAGTACGTCGCGACGCCAGAGGGGTCGTCATCCGCTGCGCCGGTCACGAGACCGGGGCCGAGCACCTTGAAGAAGCGGACGACGAGGTTCTGCTTCTGCGGGGTGCCGCCTCCGTGGTTGTTGCCGTGCTGCCTCCGCACGGAGCCTTCGTCGCTCGTTCCCTTCGGAGCGCCGTCCTCGTGCGACTGGGCGGAATGAGGGCTCATCGTCGGCTCCTGTCGTCTCTGCCGCCCATCGTGGCAAGACGCGAGAACACCGGGCAGGGGCTTGCGCACAGGGCGCGGAGCGGACTAGGTCGCGGCGGCTTCGCCGAGTGAGCCGGCCGGCGTCTGCGACGACATCCGCCTCAGGCCTCGAGGTCGTCGACGCCCGGCATCCAGCTGTTGCCTGGGCGGCCCCAGCCGCGCTTGCGGGCGATCTTCTGCACGGTCTTCCAGTCGCCGTCCGAGAGACGATCGACGTAGAGGATGCCGTCGAGATGATCGAACTCATGCTGCATGATGCGCGCGCGCCAGCCGTCCACCTCGATGCGCACCGGCGCGCCGTCCAGGTCGGTGCCGGTGACCAGCACCCGGTCGGACCGGCGCAGCGGGAACCGTTCGCCGGGGAACGACAGGCATCCCTCCGACTCGAGGTCGGGGTCGGGGGAGCCCGGCTCGGGCGGCGTCATCCAGAGCACCGGATTCAGGATCGCACCCCGCCAGGGCCGTTCGTCGTCGTCGACGTAGGAGTACGTGTAGATGCGCAGAGCCACGCCGACCTGCGGTGCCGCAAGGCCCACACCCGGGGCGATGTCCATGGTCTCGAACATGTCCGCGACAAGGGTGCGGATCTCGTCGGTGACCTCGCCGACCTCGTCCGCGCGTGCGTGCAGAACCGGGTCGCCCATGATGCGGATCGGAAGAACAGTCACGCCACAACCCTACTGTGCACCGGGTTCGCGAACCGCGGCCGGTACAGTCGTACGTGTGAATGGAGCGGGGATGGCGGGGGAAGTCACGGACCAGCTGGTCGGGGTGTTCCAGAACCCCGGGCTGCTGATGGGCATCCCTCTCGCACTGGCAGGCGCCGTGTTCATGTCTCTGGGCGCGCAGTATCAGCACCGCGGCGTGGAGAAGGTCGAGCGGATCACCGGCACCCAGGGCGCCACAGGACTCTCGATGACCCAGCTCAAGGGACTGCTCACCCGTCCCTCCTGGCTGATCGGCACGCTCATGCTGGGGCTGGCCGTGGTCTGCCAGCTGGCGGCTCTCGCCGTCGCGCCGCTGATCGTGGTGCAGCCGCTCGGCGCGATCGCGCTGGTCATCACGACCCTGCTGAACGCCCGAGTCTCGGGCCAGTCGCCGACGCGTCAGTCGCTCACCGCGATCATCGCCTGCGTGGGCGGCATCTTCCTCTTCGTCACGCTCGCGGCGATCTACGCCACCGAACGCGGGATCACCGAGCGCGACCTGTTCGTGATCCTGGCGATCCTGCTGGTCGTCATCATCCTGCTGTTCGTCTGCTGGCTGGTGCTGCGCCATCGGATGCGAGCGCTGTTCTACGTGACCGGTGCCGGCATCCTGTACGGCTTCGTCGCCACTCTGGCGAAGGCCGTGATCAGCCGCATCCAGGCCGGCGAGTTCGACTGGGTGACCCTGGTCTGCGTGATCGCGCTGGTCGCTGCGGCGGTGGCGGGCGGGTACTTCGTCCAGACCGCGTACGCGTCGGGCCCGCCCGACCTCGTGATCGCCGGCCTCACGGTGATCGACCCGATCGTGGCCGTGCTGATCGGCATCCTGGTGCTCGGCGAGGCCGATGCCGCTCCGCTGTGGGTGCAGATCGGGTTCGGCGTCGCCGGCGGCATCGCCGTCTGGGGGGTGTTCGGGCTCGCCCGGTACCACCCGCAGATGATCAGCGAGAGCCAGGAGCACGGCATCACGCGGGGGAGCCACGGCCCTTCGACGGACTCCGGGCCGCAGGGCCCCGCTCAGTAGTCGCGGTCGATGAGGTCGGGCGAGACCTCGGACGCCGCCGCCTCGTCGACGAAGAACACCGTGCGGCGGCGTCCCTTCGCGCCGGCGGCCGGCACACTCGCATAGCTCGCGCCGGCCAGCGCCAGCCCGAGCGCTGAGGCCTTGTCGGCGCCGGTGAGCACCAGCCACACGCGCTTCGACGCATTGATCACCGGGCGGGTCAGCGTGATGCGCTCGGGCGGGGGCTTGGGCGAGTCCCGCACCGGAAGCACCGTCGGCATCCGTCACGGTCACCTCGGGACGATCCGGGAACAACGATGCGATGTGGCCGTCGGGGCCGACGCCGAGGAAGCACACCGCGAACGACGGCCAGGGCCGGTCATCCGTGCCGAACCGCGCGAGCTCGGCGGCGTAGTCCGCCGCAGCCTCGTCGAGGCTCATCTCACCGGGTTCGGCCGCCTCGTGCACGTTCTCTTCCGGGACCGGGATGCGGTCGAGCAGGGCGCGACGGGACTGCAGTGAGTTGCGATCCGCGTCATCGCGTGCGACGAAGCGCTCATCGCCCCACCAGAAGTGCACCAGCGACCAGTCGATCTTCGTGGCACGAGGGTGCTCGGCGACTGCAGCCAGCACAGCACCGCCCATCGAACCGCCGGTGAGGCAGATGTGGGCGGTGCGTCCGTCCTTGGTGCGGGCGCGCACCCTGGTCACGAACCGGTCTGCGACCCGGGCGGCCAGCTCAGCCGGAGTGGGTTCGACGACGACCGTCTTGACCGCGCGCGCCTGCTCCATCGTCATGCTCCCGTTTCCGGCGGCCCCAGCCGCTCCCAGCCATCGGTGATGACTCGACCGTACAGCACGTCCGCATCCAGCCTGCGCAACTCCTCGGCCAGACACTCGCGCAGCGTACGGCGCGGCAGGTGCAGTTCGTGATCGGGCTGACCGGGCTGGGTGAGCACGGCCACGCCGGGCGACGGGCGCTCCAGCAGGATGTCGCCGGAGGCGCGGTGCAGGCGCACCGACTTGATGCCCTCCTGCCAGTGCTGCGGGTCCTCGTACGACCAGCGCACCGGCACATCGAGGGCCATCTGCAGCCAGGCGGCGAGAAGGGCGGTCGACGGCGATGCGGCGGCGCCGCGCACCTCGACGCCCGTGACCGTCTCGAACGGCGGCTGGTCCAGCACAGCGGCGAGCTGCTCGCGCCAGTGGGTCAGACGCGTCCAGGCGAGATCTGTGTCGCCGGGCGCGTGCGTGCGACCCAGCAGGGCGAGCCGATCGCGCACGTCGGGCGAGGTGGCGGCGTCGGTGATGCGACGCTGCGCGATACGGCCCAGCGGTGACGCCGGCGGCATCCGTCGGCGCCTCGTCGGGCCACCAGGCCACGACCGGGGCATCGGGCAGCAGCAGGCCGGTGACGAGGCTCTCCGCGTTGCTCGAGGCCTCGCCGAAGGCGCGCAGCACGACGACCTCGCTGGCTCCGGCGTCGCCCCCGACGCGGATCTGCGCGTCCAGGCGCGAAGGTCCGTCGCCGATCGTGAGAACGATCACCCGCATGGGATGCTCGCGGGAGGCGTCGTTCGCCGCGTCGATCGCGTCCTCCGCCACGCCGTTGCGAGCGGCGATGACGAGCGTGAGCACGCGTCCGAGGGCGACGGCGCCGCCCTCCTCGCGCACCCGGACCAGCTGCTTGGCGATCTGGCTGACGGTGGTGTCGGGCAGGTCGATGATCACGGTCGTCTCCAGACTCGTCCGTCGCGGGCCAGCAGGGCGTCGGCGGATGCCGGGCCCCAGGAGCCGGGAGCGTACTGCTCGAGCGGGCCCCCCTTCGCAGCCCAGTACTCCTCGATCGGATCGAGGATCTTCCAGGAGAGCTCGACCTCCTCGTGGCGGGGGAACAGCGGCGGGTCGCCGAGGAGCACGTCGAGGATGAGGCGCTCATACGCCTCAGGGCTCGCCTCGGTGAAGGCATGCCCGTAGCCGAAGTCCATCGTCACGTCGCGCACCTGCGTGCCGGCTCCCGGCACCTTCGAGCCGAACCGGATCGTGACGCCCTCGTCGGGCTGCACCCGGATGACCAGCGCGTTCTGCCCGAGCTCCGACGTGCGCCCGAGCAGATGCTGCGGGGCGCGCTTGAAGACGACGGCGATCTCGGTGACGCGGCGGCCGAGACGCTTGCCGGTGCGCAGGTAGAAGGGCACACCGGCCCAGCGCCGGTTCGCGATCTCGAGCTTGACGGCCGCGTAGGTCTCGGTGGTGGAACGGGGGTCCATCCCGTCCTCCTCGAGGAAGCCGTTCACCTTCTCGCCGCCCTGCCATCCGCCGGCGTACTGCCCGCGTGCGGTGGCGAGGGACAGATCTGCGGGCAGCTGGACGGCCTCGAGCACCTTCTCCTTCTCGGAGCGGAGGTGCTCGGCGGACAGGCTGATCGGCTCCTCCATCGCGGTGAGCGCGAGCAGCTGCAGCAGGTGGTTCTGGATCACGTCGCGCGCCGCACCGATGCCGTCGTAGTAGCCGGCACGCCCGCCCACTCCGATGTCCTCGGCCATCGTGATCTGCACGTGGTCGATGTGGTTGCGGTTCCAGATCGGCTCGTACAGCTCGTTCGCGAAGCGCAGAGCGAGGATGTTCTGCACCGTCTCCTTGCCGAGGTAGTGGTCGATCCGGAAGATCGAGTCCGCCGGGAAGGCCACCTCGAGGGCCCTGTTCAACGCTCTGGCCGATTCCAGATCGTCGCCGAACGGCTTCTCGATCACCACGCGCCGCCAGCACTGGTCATCGTCGCCCGCGTCGCCGACCAGGCCGGAGTCCTTCAGCTGACGGGCGACCGTCGGGAAGTCCTTCGGCGGGATCGATAGGTAGTAGGCGTGGTTGCCCATCGTGCCGCGTTCGACGTCGAGCTTCTCGACGGTCTCGCGCAGCCGGCGGAAGGACTCCGGGTCGTCGAACGTGCCCTGCACGAACCGGATGCCCTGCAGCAGCTGCTGCCAGGTCTCCTCGCGGAACGGCGTGCGGGCGTGCTGCTTGACGGCCTCGTAGACCACCTGCGCGAAGTCCTGGTCCTCCCAGTCGCGGCGCGCGAAGCCGACCAGGGCGAAGCCCGGAGGAAGCAGCCCCGGTTGGCGAGGTCGTACACGGCGGGCATGAGCTTCTTGCGGGACAGATCGCCGGTGACTCCGAAGATCACGAGGGCGCTGGGCCCTGCGATCCGGTTCAGGCGGCGGTCGTCGGGATCGCGCAGCGGATTGTGCCCGCGCGAGATGGGTACTGTCATCGGTTGGGTGCCTCGATCGGTGTCACGGTGTCGGGGGAATCACTGAGCGGCTTCGAACAACGCCATCACGTCGGCGGACGCATCGGCGATCGTGAGGGTCACGACCGGCCGGCCGTGCTCTGCGAGCACCGCAGCGTCACCGGCGGCCTGAGCCTCGATGAGCTGGCCGAACGTGAACGGACGGTCGGGGATCTCCAGGTCCACGTCGGTGCGCTCCAGGATCTGCACGAACACACCCTGGGCGGGACCGCCCTTGTGGTACTGCCCCGTGGAGTGCAGGAATCTCGGTCCCCACCCGAACGTCGCGGGACGTCCGGAGTCGGCGGCGACCATCTCGCGCAGACCCTGCAGCTGCGGCAGGTCGAGACGGTCGACGTAGGCCTGCACGGCGACGTAACCGTCGGCGGGCAGTTCGGCCCACAGGGCGTCCAGGACGCCCTCGATCGTGCCGGAAGCGGCCAGAGCGGGGTCCGAGACCCGCACTTCGATGCCGTCCTGGACGAACGCCGCTGGCGCCGGCTCCGGCCGCGCGTCGAGCAGGCCGCGCGCAGCGACCTTGGCCGACTCTACGTCGGGCTGGTCGAAGGGGTTGATACCCAGCAGCCGGCCGACGATCGCGGTGGCGTACTCCCAGACGACGAACTGCGCGCCGAGCGTGCCGCTGACGAGGATCTCGCCCGGGTGGCGCTCGTGCAGGTGGAACTCGTCGGCGTCGTCGACCAGACGCAGCAGCTGCAGATCGGCGGGCGTGCTCTCGACCTCGGGCGAGACGGGGAGCAGCACGACGGGAAGGACGCCGGTGCCCTCCTTGCCGGTGGACTCCGCGATGAGCTGCTCGATCCAGTCCGGCAGGCCGACGATGTGCGTGCCGTCGGTGATCAGGCCCAGCTTGTCGCGGCGCGGGTCGGCGCCGGCGATCGCCGCGGCCAGCCGCAGCGCAGGATTGTCCGCCGTGTCGACGGCGACCTCCAGGAGCGAGGCCTCGGCCTCGTCGAGCAGCTCGGAGACATCGGCGCCGGCCAGCCCGGAGGGCACCAGGCCGAACGCGGTGAGCGCGGAGTAGCGGCCGCCCACGTTCGGGTCGGCGTTGAACACGCGGTAGCCGGCCTCGCGCGCCGAGGCGTCCAGCGGAGAGCCGGGGTCGGTGACGACGATGATGCGCTCGGCCGGGTCGATGCCGATGTCGCGGAACGCGGCCTCGAAGGTGCGGCGCTGCGAGTCGGTCTCGACCGTGGAGCCCGACTTCGACGACACCACGAGCGCGGTGCGTGCGAGGTCGTCGTCGAGTGCGGCCAGCACCTGCCCCGGTGCCGTGGAGTCGAGGATGGTCAGCGGCACGCCCGCGGTCTGCGTGATGACCTCGGGCGCCAGCGAAGAACCGCCCATGCCCGCGAGCACGAAGCGATCGACGCCGTTCGCGGTGAGCTGTTCGCGCAGCGCGGTGATCTCGACGACCAGCGGGCGCGAGACCGACACGGCCTCCAGCCAGCCGAGGCGGATCGAGGCCTCGGCCTCGGCCTCCGGTCCCCACATCGTGGCGTCGCCACTGGTGAGGCGGGTGGCGACGAGCTCGGCGACGAGCCGCGGCACCGTGTTCTCGACCGCGGCGGCCGCCGCGCCCGAGACATGGACGGTGACGCTCATCGGGCGGCCTCGAGCCCCTTGGCCACCTGGGTGAGCAGGTCGTGCCACGAGTCGATGAACTTCGCGACGCCCTCGTCCTCGAGCACCTGGGTGACATCGTCGAAGTCGACGCCGGCGGCCTTCAGGCCCGCGAACACCTCGCGGGACGCGTCGTACGTCGAGGTCACGCTGTCACCGGTGACGACACCGTGGTCGAAGGTGGCCTCCAGGGTCTTCTCGGGCATCGTGTTCACCACGCCGGGAGCGACCAGCTCGGTCACGTACAGCGTGTCGGGCAGCGCCGGGTCCTTGACGCCGGTCGACGCCCACAGCGGACGCTGCGGTGTGGCACCGGCATCCAGCAGCGCCTTGGCGCGGTCCTCCGCGAAGGTCTTCTCGTACAGCTCGTAGGCGAGGCGGGCGTTGGCGAGACCGGCCTTGCTCTTCAGCGCCGCGGCCTCTTCGGTGCCGATCGCCGAGAGGCGCTTGTCGGTCTCCGTGTCGACGCGGGACACGAAGAAGGAGGCGACCGAGTGGATGCCGGACAGATCGATGCCCGCCTCCTTCGCGGTCTCCAGGCCGGTCAGGTAGGCGTCGATCACCTCGGCGTAGCGCTCGAGGCTGAAAATCAGCGTGACGTTCACGCTGATGCCGGCGCCGATCGCCGCGGCGATGGCCGGCAGGCCGGCCTTGGTCGCGGGGATCTTGACGAGGAGGTTCGGCCGGTCGACGCGCGCCCAGAGGTCCTTGGCCTGAGCGATCGTGCCGTCGGTGTCGTGTGCGAGGTCGGGGAGACCTCGATCGAGACGCGCCCGTCCACGTGCGAGGTCGCGTCGTACACCGGCCGGAACACGTCCAGCGCGTCGCGCACGTCCTGCGTGGTCGCCGCGAACACGGCGTCGACGGCGGATGCCCCGGACGCCGCGAGCTCGGCCACCTGCGCGTCGTACGAGGTGTCGTCAGGATTGGTCATCGAGTTCGCGAAGATCGTCGGGTTGGTGGTGACGCCGACGACGTTGCGGGTGTCGATGAGCTGCTGCAGGTTGCCGGACTGGATACGGGTGCGGGACAGGTCGTCGAGCCAGATGCTGACGCCGGCGGCCGAGAGGTCTGCGGTGGGGGTGCTCATGCGTTCTCCTTGATGCTCTCGCGCGCCGCCTCGACGACGGCTTCGGCGGTGATGCCGAACTTCTGGAACAGGGTCTTGTAGTCGGCGGATGCGCCGAAGTGGTCGATGCCGACGGAACGGCCGCGGTCGCCGACGATGCCGCGCCAGCTCAGCACGGAACCGGCCTCGACCGAGACGCGTGCGGTCACGGATCCGGGCAGCACGCTCTCGCGGTAGGCCTCGTCCTGCTCGGCGAACCACTCCAGCGACGGGGCGGACACGACGCGGGCGTTCACGCCCTCGGCGGCGAGGGTCTCGCGGGCGGCGACCGCCAACTGCACCTCGGAGCCCGTGCCGATGAGGATGACGTCGGGGGTGCCGTTCGGAGCCTCCGCGAGCACGTAAGCGCCCTTCGCGGTGTTCGCCGCGGAGGCGAACTCGTCGCCGGAGGCCGCCCCGGCGCCCCGGGCGAAGTTCGGCACGTTCTGACGGGTCAGGGCGAGGCCTGTGGGTCCGCCGCGCCTGCCGAGAATCTCGAGCCACGCCGCCGCGGTCTCGTTCCCGTCCGCAGGGCGGACGATCGTCATGTTCGGGATCGCACGCAACGCCGCGAGCTGCTCGATCGGCTGGTGTGTCGGACCGTCCTCGCCGAGGGCGACCGAGTCATGCGTCCAGACGAACACGCTCGGCACGTTCATCAGTGCGGCCAGGCGCACGGCGGGGCGCATGTAGTCGCTGAAGATGAGGAAGGTGCCGCCGAAGGGACGGGTCGGGCCGTGCAGCACGATGCCGTTCAGGATGGCGCCCATCGCGTGCTCGCGGATGCCGAAGTGCAGCACGCGGCCGTACGGGCTTCCCTTCCATTCATGCGTGGACCACTCCGCCGGGATGAACGACGCGGCATCGGCGATGGTGGTGTTGTTCGAGCCCGCCAGGTCGGCGGAGCCGCCCCACAGCTCGGGGAGCTTCGGCGAGAGAGCGTTGATGACCTTGCCGGATGCCGCGCGGGTGGACACCTCGGTGCCGGCCTCGAACACCGGCAGCGCCTCCGCGACGCCCTCGGGCAGTGCGTGCGCCTCGAGGCGGTCGAGCAGGGACTTGCGCTCGGGGTTGGCGGCTGCCCAGGCGTCGAACGACGACTGCCAAGCGGCGCGGTCCTCGGCCGCGCGGGCGCCCAGTTCGCGGGTGTGGGCGATGACGGCGTCCTCGACGACGAACGCCTTCTCGGGGTCGAAGCCGAGCACGACCTTGGTGGCCGCGACCTCGTCCGCGCCCAGCGCGTTGCCGTGCACGGCCTCGGTTCCCGACTTGTTCGGGGCCGGCCAGCCGATGATGGTCTTCAGGATGATCAGCGTGGGCTTGCCGGTCTCGGCCTTGCCCTGCTCGATCGCGTCGTCCAGCTCCTGCACGTCCTCGACGTACTGCCCGGTACGGCGCCAGTCGACCTCGAGCACCTGCCAGCCGTACGCCTCGTACCGCTGACGCACGTCCTCCGTGAACGCGACGTCTGTGTCGCCCTCGATCGAGATCTGGTTCGAGTCGTAGATGGCGATCAGGTTGCCGAGCTGCTGGTGCCCCGCGAGGGACGACGCCTCGCTGGTCACGCCCTCCTGCAGGTCGCCGTCTCCGGCGATCACGTAGACGTGGTGGTCGAAGGGGCTGGAACCGGCTGCGGCATCCGGATCGAACAGGCCGCGCTCGTAGCGCGAGGCGTACGCGAAGCCGACCGCGGAGGCGAGGCCCTGGCCGAGAGGGCCGGTCGTGACCTCCACGCCCTTCGTGTGCCCGTACTCCGGGTGACCGGGCGTCAGCGATCCCCAGGTGCGCAGCGATTCGAGATCCGACAGCTCGAGGCCGAACCCGCCCAGGTAGAGCTGGATGTACTGAGTGAGGGACGAGTGCCCGACCGAGAGGATGAAGCGGTCCCGCCCGATCCAGTGCGTGTCCGCCGGATCGTGGCGCATGACTCGCTGGTAGAGCAGGTAGGCCACGGGAGCGAGGCTCATCGCCGTGCCCGGGTGGCCGTTCCCCACCTTCTGCACGGCGTCCGCCGCCAGTACGCGTGCGGTGTCCACCGCTCGCCGGTCGAGATCGTTCCAGATGACTTCCGCCACGGTCATGCCCCTTCTGACAAGGAAAAAGGCGCCCGTCTTCCCTGCGCGATCCGCGTCGTCACGGAGGTGTGTGCACAGCGCCTGGGCGCGCGAGTGCTCCCCAGCATAGTGCGGTGAGGGGAGGGTGAAGCGGTTCGTTTCGGCGCCGACCGTCCGCGTTCGGTGCCGTAGACTCGGAGGTAACTGTCAGCATTCGCATGGAGGAGGCGATCGCGATCTCGACGACGTCGCAGACCGATGCCCGTACGCACTCGCTCGGTCAGAAGATCCGCGGCTATGTGGCGCTGACGAAACCCCGCGTGATGGAGCTCCTCCTGGTCTCCACGGTGCCGGTGATGATCCTCGCCGCCGGCGGGATGCCCGACCTCTGGCTCGTGCTCGCGACGGTGCTGGGTGGTGCCATGAGCGCCGGCTCCGGCGGCATCCTTCAACATGTACCTCGATCGCGACATCGACGTGCACATGAAGCGCACCGAGAACCGTCCGCTCGTGACCGGCGAGGTGTCGCCGCGCGGCGCACTGGTGTTCTCCTGGGTGCTCGCGGTCGTGTCGACCGCCTGGCTGTGGCTGACGACGAACTGGCTGGCGGCGGCGCTGTCCGCGACCGCGATCTTCTTCTACGTGGTCATCTACACGATGATCCTCAAGCGGCGCACCGAGCAGAACATCATCTGGGGCGGCATCGCCGGGTGCTTCCCGGTCGTCATCGGCTGGTCCGCGGTGACGGGCTCGCTCGCCTGGCCGCCGATCGTGCTGTTCGTGCTGGTCTTCCTGTGGACCCCGGCGCATTACTGGCCCCTGTCGATGAAGTACAAGGACGACTACGACGACGTCGACGTGCCGATGCTGGGAGTCACGCGCTCCCCGTCGCAGGTGGGCCTGCAGGTCATCCTGTACGCGTGGGCGACCGTCGCGTGCTCGCTGCTGCTCGTGCCCGTCGCAGGCATGGGCCTGGTGTACACGGTCTCGGCCCTGGTCTTCGGCGGCTGGTTCATCTACGAGTCGCACCGGCTGTACAACCGCGCCGTGCACCGCGACGAGCCGCGACCGATGCGTGTGTTCCACGCCTCGATCACGTACCTGACCCTGATCTTCCTCGCGGTGGCAGTCGATCCGCTGCTGCCGTTCTGACCGACGGATGACGAAGGGCCGGCCCCGAGCGGGGCCGGCCCTTTTCGCGTTCCGGATCAGCGGCCGGGTGCCCCGACGGGCTCGGCGGGGGAGTCCGCCTCGGCCGGATGCTCCGCCTCAGCGGCATCCTCGAGCGGGGCTGCTTCGTCGGCATCCGCCCCGGGCGCGGACGATGCCTCGTCCTGCGCAGCCCCGTCGACCGGCTCGCCGGCCTCGGCCTGCGGGCGGGGGAGGAGCGCCTTCGCGGCCGCGAGGGCCAGCGCCAGCAGCAGGCCGATCACTCCGCAACCCAGCACCACCGCGCCGAGCATCACCCAGCTCTGCCCGGCGTACACCTCGACGCCGGTGGCAGTGCCGTCGAGCAGCGCTGACGTCATCGCGCCGATCTGCCGGGTGGACAGCCACCCGCCCAGGCCGATCGCGATGAGCGACAGCAGCACCAGAGCGAGGTAGGGGACGGAGCGGACGAGCGATGTCTTCTTCATGTCCGGAACTCTTCCGGATCGCCTGATGCGCGCGTTGTGCGCCGGCTATGCGTGGCCTGCGTGCGCCGCAGCGAGGGCGGGGTCCTCATAGGCGGAGACCGGGCGCTTCAGGTTCAGCACGACCACCGTGTAGGCGGCGGCCGAGAGCGAGGCCAGCATCATGTGGATGCCGACCAGTACCGGCGGCAGACCGTGACGGGCCTGCAGCACGCCCACGAGGACCTGCACCAGTACAGCGACGGCCAGCACGATGAGCCAGTTGCGCGGCGGCAGGCGCAGCACGAAGGCGCTGATCAGCAGTGCCACGATGAGCGCGGCGAGGATGTAGCCGGGCCAGGAGTGCACATGTGCCAGCCAGGTGGCGTCGAACCCGTTGCGCTGGATGTTCGCGTCGCCGGAGTGCGGACCGGAGCCGGTGGTGAGCACGCCGAACAGGATCGTGACGGCCAGCGCGAGCCCGGTGACGTGGGTGAGGATGGTGAACCAACGCGGCACGGCCGCCCTGCGTGGGCCCGGAGTCGCGTTCATCCGGACCAGGAACGCGGCCGTGACACACACCAGCAGCAGCGAGGATGCGTAGTGGAAGCCGACGACGAATGCGTTCAGCTCGGTCAGCACGGCGAAGCCGCCGACGACCGCCTGCGCCATCACGCCTGCGAGCACGATCCACGCCAGCAGCGCCAGATCGCGGCGCTGTGTGGTGCGGCGCAGCGAATCGATTGCGCCCGCGAGCACCGACAGCAGCAGCGCAGCGGACATCAGCGCCGCCGAGTAGATCACGCCCGTCCCCGCGGCGATCGCGTACACGGCGACCGCCAGCGCCACACCGCCGAGCGCGAACCAGAGTGCGCGGAAGACGAGGGAGCGCCCGCCGACGGCGTGCACGGTGAGCAGGACGACCGCGAGTGCGACCAGGCCGACGACACCGGTCATCGTGCGGTTGCCGAACTCGATCAGGCCGTGGATGCCCTGCTCAGGAAGCGGGACGAGCGACTCCGGAGTGCACAGCGGCCAGTCCGAGCATCCGAGACCCGAGCCGGTGAGCCGCACCGCTCCGCCGGTGCCGATGATGATCACCTCGGCCAGGAACGACAGCCAGGCGAACACCCGGAGCGGGCGGGAGAGGATCGTGCCCGTCTCGGGACGGGACGTGGCGGAACTGGCGTGCATGGCACCTCCGGCCCGCACGCAACCTGGGAAACGGCTCGGATGCCGGCGGAACCTGTAGAATCGGATTGTTGCGATGCGCGCGCCGAGCGCGAGACGCATCAGCAACAGTTTAGGCGCGATGAACGCGTCGCTGATGAGGGCCCCACAGCGGCATCCCATCCCCGGTCACTCGACGGGGGTCGGGCATGCCGGGGCGGATGACACCGTTTGCGGCCTGTAGAGGAGAGTGTGTATGTCGGATGTGCTGATCGACCGCCCCGAGCTCGAAGGTCTGGGGGTGTACGAATTCGGCTGGCACGATGAGGACGTCGCCGGCGCCAGTGCGAAGCGCGGCCTGAGCGAAGCCGTCGTGCGCGACATCTCCGGCCTCAAGAACGAGCCGGAATGGATGCTGAAGACCCGTCTGAAGGGTCTCGGCCTGTTCGGCCGCAAGCCGATGCCGACCTGGGGCGCAGACCTCAGCGACATCGACTTCGACAACATCAAGTACTTCGTCCGCTCCACAGAGAAGCAGGCGCAGTCGTGGGAGGACCTCCCCGCCGACATCCGCGAGACCTACGAGCGTCTGGGGATCCCCGAGGCCGAGCGCCAGCGCCTGGTCGCCGGCGTCGCCGCCCAGTACGAGTCCGAGGTGGTCTACCACCAGATCCGCGAGGACCTCGAGGCGCAGGGCGTCATCTTCATGGACACCGACACCGCGCTGCGCGAGCACCCGGAGTTCTTCGAGGAGTACTTCGGCACCGTCATCCCGCCCGGCGACAACAAGTTCGCCGCGCTGAACACGGCCGTGTGGTCGGGCGGCTCGTTCGTCTACGTGCCGAAGGGCGTGCACGTCGAGATCCCGCTGCAGGCGTACTTCCGGATCAACACCGAGAACATGGGCCAGTTCGAGCGCACGCTGATCATCGCCGACGAGGACAGCTACGTGCACTACATCGAGGGCTGCACCGCCCCGATCTACAAGTCCGACTCGCTGCACTCGGCCGTGGTCGAGATCATCGTGAAGAAGAACGCCCGCGTGCGCTACACGACGATCCAGAACTGGTCGAACAACGTCTACAACCTGGTCACCAAGCGCGCCGTGGCGCACGAGGGCGCCACCATGGAATGGGTCGACGGCAACATCGGCTCCAAGGTGACGATGAAATACCCGTCGATCTACCTGATGGGCGAGCACGCCAAGGGCGAGACCCTGTCGGTCGCCTTCGCCGGTCCCGGCCAGCACCAGGACGCCGGCGCGAAGATGATCCACATGGCGCCGTACACGCAGTCGTCGATCGTCTCGAAGTCGATCGCCCGCGGCGGCGGTCGCGCCGGCTACCGCGGTGAGGTGCGAGTGGACCCGTCCGCGCACCACTCCGCGAACACCGTGCGCTGCGATGCGCTGCTGGTCGACACGCAGTCCCGCTCCGACACCTACCCGGCGATCGACATCCGCGTCGACGACGTGCAGCTGGGCCACGAGGCGACCGTCTCGAAGGTCAGCGAGGAGCAGCTGTTCTACCTGCAGTCCCGCGGGATGCCGGAGGACGAGGCGATGGCGATGATCGTGCGCGGCTTCATCGAGCCGATCGCGCGCGAGCTGCCGATGGAGTACGCGATGGAGCTCAACAAGCTCATCGAGATGGGCATGGAAGGTTCGGTGGGCTGACCCGTGACAACCGCATACATCGAGGTCGAGCCTGCCTTCGTGCCGGTGCAGACCCGTTCAGAGCGGCCGCACTCGTTCGAGCCGGACGACTTCGGCGCACCGAACGGCCGTGAGGTCAACTGGAAGCACACGCCCGTCGAGAAGCTGCGCGCCCTGTTCGAGGTCGCGTCGCAGAACGACGGAGTGACCTACGAGGTCAGCTCGGACCAGTTCGTGGGCGCACCGCTCGCGGCGGGCACCGCTCCGCGCGGCGAGTTCTTCCGCCCCGAGGACGTCGTCTCCGCCGTGGCCTGGAAGGGCGCGGTCGAGGCGCTGCACATCGACATCCCGCAGGACGCCGAGGTCGCCGAACCCATCGTCGTGACAGTCACCGGCCAGGGCGCTGAGCGCCGCGCCGACGGCCACATCGTGATCGAGGCCGGCGTCAACAGCTCGGCCACCGTGCTGCTGCGCCACCTGGGCTCCGCCCAGTACGCGCAGAATGTCGAGATCCTGGTCCGCGACGGCGCGAAGCTCACCGTGGTCAGCGTGCAGCAGTGGCAGGACGACGCCGTGCACGCGGCATCCCACCAGGTGCAGGTCGGTCGAGACGCCGCGCTCACCCACTCGGTCGTCAGCTTCGGCGGCGGTCTGGTCCGCGTGAACCCGAACGTCGAGCTCGCCGGAAACGGCGCGCAGGGCCGCCTGTACGGACTGTCCTACGCCGACGCCGGGCAGCACCTCGAGTCGCAGGTGTACCTGTACCACAAGGGCGCTCACACGGTCGGCGACGTGCTCTACAAGGGTGCGCTGCAGGGCGAGAGCGCACACAGCGTGTGGATCGGCGACGTGCTCATCGGCGCCGACGCGGTCGGCACCGACTCCTACGAGGCGAACCGCAACCTGGTGCTGACCGAGGGCGCCCGCGCCGACTCGATCCCGAACCTCGAGATCGAGACCGGCGACATCCTGGGTGCCGGCCACGCCAGCGCCACCGGTCGCTTCGACGACGAGCAGCTCTTCTACCTGCAGGCACGCGGGATCGACGAGGAGCAGGCGCGGCGTCTGGTCGTGCTCGGCTTCCTCAGCGACATCGTCCAGCGCCTCGGCATCCCCTCGCTGGAGGAGGAGCTCATGATCGCCATCGAGGCCGAGCTCGCCGAGGTGAACGGGTGACCGCGCAGCGCGCCTGCGCCCTGAGCGAGCTCGAGCAGGACACGCCCCTGCGCGTGGTGCTCGACGGCAAGCCGATCGCCGTGGTTCGCGACTCGAACGACGTCGTGCACGCGATCGGCGACACCTGCACCCACGGCGACATCTCGCTGTCCGAGGGCTTCGTCGAGGGCGAGACGCTGGAGTGCTGGGCGCACGGCTCCCAGTTCTCGCTCATCACCGGCAAGCCCCTCAACCTCCCCGCTTTCGAGCCCGTCCCGGTCTACACCGTCACGATCGACGGAGACGACGTGCTCATCGACCCGAGTGCGACGGTCGCGGCCTGAGCCGCAGTCGCACGAGAAACGAAGGAATTCTGAATGTCTGTTCTTGAGATCCGCGACCTGCACGTGACGGTCGAGACGGATGCCGGAACCACCCCCATCCTCAACGGCATCGATCTGACGATCAAGACCGGCGAGACCCACGCCATCATGGGCCCGAACGGCTCCGGCAAGTCGACGCTGGCCTACACGATCGCCGGACACCCGAAGTACACCGTCACCCAGGGCACGATCACCTTCGACGGTGAGGACGTCCTCGCGATGACCGTCGACGAGCGCGCCCGCGCCGGCCTGTTCCTGGCCATGCAGTACCCGGTCGAGATCCCCGGTGTCACCGTGACCAACTTCCTGCGCACCGCGAAGACCGCGCTCGACGGCGAGGCGCCGTCGATCCGGCAGTGGACCAAGGACGTCAAGTCGGCGATGACCAACCTGCGCATGGACCCGAAGTTCGCTCAGCGCAACGTCAACGAGGGCTTCTCCGGCGGCGAGAAGAAGCGCCACGAGATCCTGCAGCTGGAGGTGCTCAAGCCGAAGTTCGCCGTGCTCGACGAGACCGATTCCGGCCTCGACGTGGACGCGCTGAAGATCGTCTCGGAGGGTGTGAACCGCGCCAAGGAGGAGACGAACCTCGGCGTGCTGCTGATCACGCACTACACCCGCATCCTGCGCTACATCCGCCCGCAGTTCGTGCACGTGGTCGTCGCGGGCAAGATCGTCGAAGAGGGCGGTCCCGAGCTGGCCGACCGCCTCGAGGACGAGGGCTACGACCGATTCCTCGACCCCGCCGCTCCCATCGAAGCGTAGGCTGAGGCCATGACCGCAACGCTGACCGACGAGAAGTACGACGAGGTCACCGAGGCTCTGAAGGATGTCATGGATCCCGAGCTCGGGATCAACGTCGTCGACCTGGGACTGATCTACGATCTCGCCTGGGACGACGAGAACGACGCACTCGTCATCCACATGACCCTGACCAGCGCCGGATGCCCGCTCACCGACGTGCTCGAGGAGCAGACCGCGCAGGCACTGGACAACGTGGTGGACCGGTTCCGCATCAACTGGGTGTGGATGCCGCCGTGGGGTCCTGAGCGGATCACCGACGACGGGCGCGACATGATGCGCGCTCTCGGCTTCGCGATCTGAGATCATCCGGTCGCCCCGCGAGGAGCGCAGCGACAAGACGACACGCAGCAGCGACGAGACGACACGCCTCAGGTATTCCTGGGGCGTTTCGTCTCGTTTCGCTCGCTCAACGACCCTGGCGGCGTCGATAGGCTCGTTCCTATGACTGCCGCTCCCATCCGCGCCCTTCCTCTCGACGTCCTGCGCCGGCGCTCGAGCGAGAAGTGGCGGGAGTATCCGGCGGACGTCCTGCCGATGTTCGTCGCCGAGACGGACTTCCCGCTCGCGCCGGCGATCACCGCGGCGCTGGAGCGCGCGGTGCGAATCGGCGACACGGGATACGTCGCCTCCCAGACGCCGCTCGCGGACGCCTACGCGGCCTTCGCCCGGCGCCGGTTCGGCTGGAGCCCCGACCCCTCCGGCATCCGCTCCACCGCAGACGTGAGCATGGGGATCGTCGAGATCCTGCGCCGCGTGATCGCGCCGGGGGAGCGCGTGGTCGTCACGCCTCCGGTGTATCCGCCGTTCTTCGAACTCGTCTACGAGGCCGGCGGTGTCGTCGAGCGGGTGCCGCTGCACGACACCGGGTCGGGATGGGAACTCGACCTTGCCGGAATCGACGCCGCCCTCGGCGGTGGCGCGCGGGCCGTGCTGCTGTGCAATCCGCACAATCCGACCGGCTCGGTGCACAGCGCGAGGTCGCTCGCCGAGCTGGCCGAGATCGCCGAGCGGCACGGCGCGGTGGTCGTCTCCGACGAGATCCACGCGCCACTCGTGCAGCCGGCTGCCGGATTCACGCCGTTCCTCGCGGCATCCGAGGCGGCGGCGCGCGTCGGGTTCGCCGTGACCAGCGCCAGCAAGGCGTTCAACCTCGCGGGGCTGAAGTGCGCCGTGATGATCGCCGCCTGTGACGAGCACACCGCGGTGCTCCGCGGCCTGCCGGTCGAGGTGGAGTGGCGCACCGGGCAGTTCGGGCTGCTCGCGGCGGTGGCCGCCTTCTCTCCCGAGAGCGATGCATGGCTGGACGGTCTGCTCGCCGCCCTCGACGAGAACCGCCGGCTGCTCGGCACGCTGCTGGCCAAGCACCTGCCCGGCGCCCGGTACCGGATGCCGGAGGCCGGTTATCTCGCCTGGATCGATCTCACCGATCTCGGCTGGGGAGACGATCCCGCGAAGCGCATCCTCCGAGAGGCGAAGGTGGCGCTGCACTTCGGCCCGGCCTTCGGCGCCGAGGGTCGGGGGCACGTGCGGCTGAACTTCGGCACCGGCCCCGAGATCATCCGTGAGGCCGTGCAGCGCATCGCGCCGCTGGTCGGCTCGTGAGCGCCGAGGCCTCCGAAGCGACGATCTGGGACGGCCGGCGGCTGGGCATCACGATCGGTTCGGTCGTCCTGATCTTCCTCGCCGCGATCGAGGCGCTCGCCGTCACCACGGTGATGCCTGTCGTCGCCACAGATCTGCACGGCGAGGCGCTGTTCGCCGTCGCCTTCGCCGGGACCCTGGCGACCGGCGTCATCGGGATGGTGGCCTCCGGCGCCTGGAGCGACCGTGTCGGCCCCCGCGCGCCGCTGTACACCGCGATCGCGCTCTTCATCGCCGGTCTGCTGATCGCGGGGCTGGCGACGGACATGTACGTGTTCGTCCTCGGCAGGCTCGTGCAGGGACTCGGCGGGGAGGGCAGACCGTCGCCCTGTACGTCGTCGTGGCCAGGGTGTACCCGCCCCAGCTGCACGGGCGCATCTTCGCGGCCTACGCCGCGGCATGGGTGGTGCCGTCGATGGTCGGTCCGTTCCTGGCGGGTGCGGTGGCGCAGTACCTGCATTGGAGGTGGGCGTTCCTCGGCGTCGCCGTGCTCACCGCCGTCGCCTTCCTGCTGGTCGCGGTGCGCCTGCGCGGCATCGACCTGAACGCGCATCCGGAGGACGCCGAGGCACGCACGGCGGAGGCTCCGGCGACCGGCGCACGGATCGGACGGCGGATCCTCCTCGCGGTGGTCGTGGCGGTGGCGGCGGTCGCGGTCGGATTCGCCGCCGACGCGCCGCCGATGGCGGGATGGCCGCTCGCTCTGGTCTCGATCGCGGTGATCGGCGCGGCCATCCGCCCGCTGATGCCCTCCGGCACGCTGCGGGCCGCACCGCGTCTGCCGAGCGTCGTGCTCATGCGCGGACTCGCCGCCGGGGCGTTCTTCGCGGCTGAGGCGTACGTGCCGAAGATGCTCATGGAGCGGTTCGACTTCAGCCCGACGATCGCCGGGCTCGCCCTCACCGTGTCGGCGCTGGCCTGGTCGGGCGGCTCCGCCGTGCAGGGCCGGTACGGCGACCGGCTGGGCAGCCGGCGGATGGTCGTGATCAGCACCGCGCTCATGCTGGTCGCCTTCGGAGGCGTGCTCGTGATCGCGGCCCTGCACTCCTCCCCGTGGGCGGTCGTCGTGCTCTGGGGCTTCGCCGGCGGCGGGATGGGACTGCTCTACCCGCGGCTCACCGTGCTCACGCTGGCCTACTCAATCCCGGCCGATGAGGGGTTCAACTCCTCGGCGCTGTCGATCTCGGACTCCACGGGGTCGGCGGTCACGATCGCGATCGCCGGACTGCTCTTCGTCAGCCTGCCCGTCGCGGGTTCCGGGTTCCCCGTCGTGTTCGGCCTGGCGGTGGTCGTGCTGCTGATCGCCGCGATCCCCGGGCTCCGTCTCGGCGACGGTCCGGAGGGGACTGCCGCGGCGGCGCTCAGCGCTGCACCGGCTGCTGATCCGTCGCAGGGCTGAGCGCGGCGAAGGCCCGGATGCCGGCGCGGAACACGGCGTCGAGATCCTGAGTGGGGTCGTGCGCGGCCTCCGTCGTGGCGCCGACGCTCTGGGCATGCATGCGCTGCTGCACCAGGGTGGTGTGGCCCAGGACGAACTCGAACAGCGCGTCGGCGGACGCCGCGTCGCCGAGGACCGTCTGCAGTGCGTCCTGCGCGCGGCGCGTGCCCAGGCGCAGCGCATAGGTCGACATCACGACCTCGGCACCGTCGCGGTAGGCGAGCAGCGCGTCGCGGATGCCGGCGGCGACCTCGGCGACGTCGGTGCCTGCTGACGGACGGGGGACTCCGGAGAGGATGCGGTCGGCCACAGCGGCCAGCAGCTCCTGCTTGCTGGCGAAGTGCCAGTACAGCGCGCTCGGCTGCACGTCGAGCTCTGCAGCCAGTCGGCGCATGGACAGGTCGGGGAGGCCGACGCGGTCGAGCAGGTCGAGAGCGAGCGTCGTCACGGAGTCGCGGTCGTGTCGTCCTGGTGCCATGCGACAAGTATACTGAACGGCGTTCAGGTGAACAGTGTTCAGGAGGTTTCTCGTGTCTGCATCCCCCGTCCTCTCGGCGCCGATCTGGCGCGCATCGCCGTTTTCGCGGCGCTGATCGTCGTGCTCGGCATGGTCGTGGTGCCGCTCCCCGGTGGCGTGCCGATCACCGCCCAGACGCTCGGCGTGATGCTCGCCGGACTCGTGCTCGGCGCGCGCCGCGGGGCGCTGGCCGTGCTGCTGGTGCTGGCCCTCGCCGCGATCGGTCTCCCGGTGCTCGCCGGCGGGCGTGGCGGCCTCGGCGTGTTCGTCGGTCCCTCCGCGGGGTATCTGCTCGGCTGGGTCGCGGGCGCCGTCGTGATCGGGCTGATCGCCCACCGGGGGAGGTTCGTCTGGTGGCGGGCCGGTCTCGGTGCGGTCGTGGGCGGCATCCTCGTCGTCTACCTCTTCGGCATCCCGGTGCAGGCGCTCGTCACCGGCGTCCCGCTCGCGCCCACCGCGCTCTCCAGCCTCGCCTTCCTGCCCGGCGACCTGCTGAAGGCGGCGGCGGCGACCCTGCTGGCCGTCGCCCTGCACCGCGCCTACCCGCGCGCGTTCGAGAGTCGTGCGGCGGCGGTCCATGCGGTCTGAGACGGCGACGGACACCTCGATCTGGCTCGAGGGGATCGGGGTCGAGGCGGAGGGTCGCCCGATCCTCGTGGACGTCACCGTGCGACTGACCGCGCAGCGCACCGCCGTGATCGGCGGGAACGGCTCGGGAAAGTCCACGTTCGCCCGCCTGCTGAACGGGCTGCGGCTGCCGACCTCCGGCCGGCTGCGGGTGCTCGGACTCGATCCCGTGCGCGACGCGAAGGAGCTGCGGAGCCGGGTCGGGTTCGTCTTCACCAACCCTGAGGCACAGATCCTGATGCCCACGCCCGCGGAGGATCTGGCGCTGTCGCTGCGGGGGACGCCGCGGCAGCGGCTGCGGGATCGGATCGAGGTGGTGCTCGACGAGTACGGTCTGGCGGGTCGGGGCGACGTCCCCGCGGCCGCGCTGTCCGGCGGTCAGAGGCAGCTCCTCGCCCTGGCATCCGTGCTGGTGACCGGACCCGAGCTCGTCGTCGCGGATGAGCCGACCACCCTGCTCGATCTGCGCAACGCCCGCCGCATCGGTGATCTGCTGCTGGCACGGGAGTCGCGACTCGTGCTGGTCACGCACGACCTCGAGCTCGCCGCGCGCTGCGACGACGCGGTGCTGTTCGAGGACGGCCGGGTGCGAGCGCAGGGCGACCCCGCAGAGGTGATCGAGGAGTACCGGGCGAGCTGCACATGATCGCGCTGTACCACTCCGGCGGGGGCGTCCTGCATCGGCTGCCCGCGGGGCGAAGCTCGCAGGACTGGTGGTCTGCGCGCTGGCGCTCTCCCTCTGGCGGCCGGACGCGATCGGGATGCTCCTCGTCGTGCCGGCGGTGTCCGTGGTGTACCCGATCGCCGGTCTTCCGGTGTCGATGCTGGTGGACGCCTGGTGGCGGCTGCGCTGGATCGTGCTGGTGCTCGGCGGAGGGCTATGGCTGTTCGCGGGACCGGAGACGGCCGCCGTGAACACCGGCAGGGTCGTCGCTCTCGTGCTGCTCGCTGACCTCGTCACAAGGACGACCCGTATGGGTGATCTGCTGGCTGTTCTGGAGCGTGTGCTGCGGCCGCTCCGGCGCCTCGGCGTCGATGCCGAGGCCGTCGCGCTGACGATCTCGCTCACCATCGCGATGGTGCCGGTGATCGCCGGCCTCGCCGAGCAGGTGCGTGACGCGCAGCGGGCACGGGGACGCGGCTCGGCGTGCGCGCGGCGCTGCCGCTGCTGGTGCTCACGATGAAGCATGCCGACGACGTCGGGGACGCGCTCGCGGCGAGGGGTGTCCTCCGATGATCCGCGTGGGCGAGCGTCTGATCCGAGGCGCGGTCGTCGACGCGCAGACGCGGTGCGAGCACTACCGCACGAGTCCGGATGTGGTGGCTATGCGGTTCCACTGCTGCGGCGAGTGGTACCCCTGTGTGCACTGCCACGACGAGGCCGCCGACCACCCGCGTACGGTGTGGCCGGCGGCGCAGGGCGGGGTCGAGGCGGCGCTATGCGGTGTGTGCGCCCGCGGCATGAGCGTCGCGGAGTACCGCGCGGCCGCCGAGTGCGCCGGATGCGGGACCGCGTTCAATCCGCGCTGCGCGCTGCATCACTCCCTGTACTTCGAGTGACCGCACCGGCGTCACGATCGCGAGCGCACCGGCAAGGGCCGTGAGCGCGGCGATCACCGTCGTCGTGGAGGTGCCGTGCACCAGCAGGAGCACGATCCCGGCCGTGCCGAGTGCCGCCGCGACCGCGACCGGGCCGGCTCCGAGCGACCTCCTCGGCAGACGGATCGCCTCGATGCTCGACAGACGCAGGCTGATCAGCGCGGTGATCCCCAGTGCGAGTGCCAGCCAGACCGGGCGCCCCAGCCACCAGCCCGGCGAAGCCGGTGCCGGCAGATCGAGCATGCCGGCGGTCGCCAGCAGCGCCGATGCACCGGCGAGCGCCAGCAGCACGGTCATATGCCAGAGGTAGATGGTCATCGCACGCTCCGAGACGAATCCGGCGAAGGCACGGGCACGAGGCCGTGCGGCGAAGGAGGCGATCGGCGCGCGCAGCAGCGAGTACGCGGCGGTGTGCACGACGCCGACGAGGATCAGCGCTGCCGTCGGCGGGTTGATGTTGGCGATGAGGTCGGGGAGTACGCCCCCGTGAGGAAGGACGCGACGAGCATGGCGAGGGCCGCCGCACCGATGCCAATGCGTGCCTGTCGCGACAGTGCGTCGATGCGCCCGTCCGCCAGGAGGAATCCGAGCTGCTGCATGGTGAGCCAGACGAAGCCGAGGTTCAGGAATCCGATGGCGTCGAGGCCCGTCGCGGCGCGTGCGAGGTCGACCCCGACCGCGCAGGCGGCCAGCACGGCGATCGTGACGTACGGCGCCCTGCGGTGCGCACGGACGAGGATCGGCAGCAGAGACTGCGCGAGCAGGAACACCGCGAGGAACCAGAGAGGCTGCCCGAACCGGTAGCCCGCGACGGCGACGAGTTCGGCCGGGACGCCGGCGAGCGCGAGTGCGGACAGCCCGATCCCGGCGGCGGCGATCACCGCCAGCGCGGGCAGCAGCAGGCGGTGCAGACGGGTGGCGACGAACGAGGTCGCCGAGCCCTCCGGCATCCGTTCGTACGCGGTGATGCCGGCGAAGCCCCCGATCACGAAGAACAGCGGCATCACCTGCAGCACCCAGCTGACCGGCACGAGCCACCAGCCGGAGTCTCCGGCGTTGGCGAACACCGGGCCGTCGGCGGTGACCGTGACCCCGACCATGAGGGAATGCAGCACGACGACGGCTGTCACGCACAGGGCGCGGAGCAGGTCGATCGCGTGGTCGCGCCCGGTGCGGGCGGCGGCGGATGGGGACATCGGGACCTCCGGGGATCGTGGTGTCCTCGGAGGTTATGGACGCGGCATCCGGCCTGGCATCCCGCGACGGTGTCGTCCTGCGTCGTACCGGAGTATCAGGCGGCCGGCTCGACCAGGCCGTTGTCGTAGGCGTAGATCACCGCGTGCACGCGGTCGCGCAGCCCGAGCTTGGCGAAGACCTTCCCGACGTGGGTCTTCACGGTCTGCTCGGCGATGAACAGCTCGCCGGCGATCTCAGAGTTCGAGCGACCCTGGGCGATCAGCACCAGCACCTCGCGCTCGCGCTCGGTGAGCTCCGCGTACGCCGGGTCGATTCGGCGGGCGTGCGGCCGCCGCGACGAGAAGTGCTCGATCATCCGCCGGGTCACGCGCGGCGACAGCAGCGCATCTCCGGAGGCGATCACCCGCACGGCGTGCACAAGGTCGTCGGGCAGCGCGTCCTTGAGCAGAAACCCGCTCGCGCCCGCCTCGAGCGCGTCGTAGACGTAGTCGTCGATGTCGAACGTCGTCAGCATCAGGATGCGCGGGACGTGCGCCGACGGATAGGAGGGGCCGAGGATGCGCCGCGTGGCGGCGATGCCGTCGAGCTCCGGCATCCGCACGTCCATCAGGATGACGTCGGGATCGAGCCGAGCCGACAGCCGCGCCGCCTCCTCGCCGTCCGCGGCCTGCCCGGCCACCGAGATGCCGTCCTGGGCGTCGAGCAGCGCGGCGAAGCCCGCGCGCACCATGCCCTGGTCGTCGGCCACGAGTACGCGGATCGTCATGCGGTTCCCTCCTGTTCGGCGCCGGATGCGGGATGCCGGCGGCAGCCGTGCGGACACCGCCCATCCTCCCGCAGCATCCGGTCCCGCCTGCACAGCACCGCCGAGGATCTCGGCGCGCTCGGACATGCCGCGCAGGCCATGGCCGCCGCCCGCTCCCTGCGGAGCCCGTTCGACGGGACGGGCGTTGACGACCCGCACGAAGACCTCGTCGGCCGTCTCGTCGAGCGCGACGGCGATCTTCGCGCCCGGCGCGTGCCGGACGGCGTTGCTCAGCGCCTCCTGGGTGATGCGGTAGAGCGCGATCTGCACGGCCGCGTCGACGTCGCCCGCGATGCGTCCGGAGAGGGCGACGTCGGCGCCGGCCCGACGGGTGGTCTCGACCAGCGCACCGAGATGATCGATGCCGCGCTGCGGCGCGAGGTCTGCTGCGTGGTCGGCGGTGCGCAGGACGCCGAGAATGCGGCGCATCTCCCCGAGCGAGGAGCGGGCTGTCGCGGCGATGTCTTCGAACTCCGATGCGGCGTCATCCGGCATGTCGGGAAGACGGTAGCGCGCCGTCGAGGCCTGCACCTGGATGAGCGACATGCTGTGCGCGACCACGTCGTGCAGTTCACGGGCGATGCGCGTGCGCTCCTCGACGAGCTCGCGGCGAGCCTGCTCCTGCGCGGACTGCGCACGTTCCCGGGTCAATTCGTCGCTGATGCGGAGCTGACCGGCGGCGAGCACGGCGATGAGGAACGCCGCGGAGGCGACCGATGCGGTGACGATGAGGTCGGCGATCACCGCACCCGAGACAGCGGCATCGGGAACGACGCCGGCCGGCACCATCACCAGGATCGTACCGGCGATCAGCACGAAGAGCCCGTACCGCCAGCCGTGCTGCAGCGTGAGAGCGAAGAGGAACACGACGAAGGCGATGATCATCGGCACCGACCACGGCCAGGGCGCAGAGGTCGCCGTCTCGGGAAGGGCTGCCATCAGCGGGAGCAGGACTGCGGCGACGAGGAACGCGGCGATGGCCGTGCGCGGCCTGTGCCTGCTGATGAGCGGCGCCGTGACGGCCGCCGCGCCGAGGATCATGACCATGGGAAGGTAGCTGCCGTAGAGCTGCACGTGCACCGGCACGAGGACCGGGTACAGCGTCACCGCGATGACCGACAGCACGGCGACCTGGGCGGTCTCCCGGTCGCGCAGACGGCGGAACATCACGGCGATGCGGGAGGGCTTCCCGCGGCGTGCGGTCCTCTCCTCCGCCTTCGCCGCCTTGCGCGCGGTTTCCTGTTCGGCGTGCGCCGCCCTGCGCGCGGATCTGCGCTCCGCCGTCCTCCGCATAGCAGTCATCCTGCCATCTGCGCGGGCTCCGGTCGTGCCGCATCCTCGTCTGCGCCGGTCTCGCGGCCGGCGCGGCGACGACGACGGGATGCCCCGATGCGGTCGACGACGATGCCCACGGCGACGGCGAACACGACGCCGAGCACCGCCGCCAGGAACGGCTGATTCGCCAGCCAGCTGCCCGCGAGGATGCCGATCGTCGCGCCGTACAGCGCCCAGGTGGTCGCCGCGATGGGGCTGACCGGAAGGAACCGGCGCCACGGGTATCCGAGGGCGCCGGCGGAGATGTTCACCGCGACACGACCCACCGGGATGTAGCGGGCGCCGATGATCAGCGTCGCGCCACGGCGCGCGAGCATGTGCTCGGCGTGCTCGAATGCCGCCGCGATGCGCGGGCGCTCCATCCAGCGGAACCTCTTCGTGCCGATCGCGCGGCCGAGAGCGTATGCCAGGTTGTCGCCGAGCATCGCGCCGAGCGCGGCGGCCAGGACGAGGGCGAGGATCGTGGGCCAGCCGCCGGTCGCCGCCGCGGCGGCGGCGCCGGCGACGAGCACCGTCTCGCTCGGCACAGGCGGGAAGACGGCGTCGATCGCGGCCACGGCGAACATGACGAGCAGCAGCCACGGCGAGGCGGCGGCGGTCAGGATGAAGGCATTGATGACGTCCACGTATACGACGGTAGGAAGCGGTGGTGGGGCCGCACATCAACCCGGGGGATCAACCGCGTCATACTCAGGTACCGTTCTCGCTCAGGTCGGCCACGTATACTGATCAGCTGGCCATTCGGCCATCCTCCCTCACCCTTTGAAGAACGGATGCTGCTGTGCTCGCCGTGCACGACCTCGAGATCCGCGTCGGCGCCCGTGTGCTGATGTCGGGCGTGTCCTTCCGCGTCGCCGACGGCGACAAGATCGGACTGGTCGGCCGCAACGGCGCGGGCAAGACCACCTTGACGAAGGTGCTCGCCGGAGACCTGCTGCCCTCGGAGGGCAAGGTCACCAAGTCGGGCGAACTCGGCTACCTGCCGCAGGATCCCCGTTCCGGCGATCCCGAGATGCTGGCGCGCACCCGCATCCTCGATGCCCGCGGCCTCGGCACTCTGCAGCTCGGCATCGCGACCGCGTCGCACGAGATGGCGTCCGACGACCCGAAGGTCGCCGACAAGGCCATGCGCCGGTTCGCGAACCTCACCGAGCGGTTCGAGGCCATGGGCGGGTACGCCGCCGAGGCCGAGGCGGCATCCATCGCGCACAACCTCTCGCTTCCGGATCGCATCCTGGACCAGCCGCTGAAGACGCTCTCCGGCGGTCAGCGCCGGCGCATCGAGCTGGCCCGCATCCTGTTCTCGGATGCCGGCACGATGATCCTCGACGAGCCCACCAACCACCTCGACGCGGACAGCGTCGTGTGGCTGCGCGAGTTCCTCAAGGGCTACAAGGGCGGGCTGATCGTGATCAGCCACGACGTCGAGCTGGTCGGCGAGACCGTGAACCGGGTGTTCTACCTGGACGCGAACCGCCAGGTCATCGACATCTACAACATGAACTGGCGCAACTACCAGCGTCAGCGGGTGGCCGACGAGGAGCGCCGCAAGAAGGAGCGCGCCAACGCCGAGAAGAAGGCCACCCAGCTGCAGCTGCAGGCCGCGCGGTTCGGCGCGAAGGCGTCGAAGGCCGCTGCAGCGCACCAGATGGTCGCGCGCGCCGAGAAGCTTCTCTCCGGGCTGGAGGAGGTGCGTCAGGTGGATCGGGTCGCGAAGCTGCGCTTCCCGAAGCCGGCGCCCTGCGGCAAGACGCCGCTCATGGCGTCCGGCCTGTCGAAGTCGTACGGCTCGCTGGAGATCTTCACCGATGTCGATCTCGCGATCGACCGGGGCTCGAAGGTGGTCGTGCTGGGGCTCAACGGTGCCGGGAAGACGACGCTGCTGCGCATCCTCGCCGGCGTCGACGAGTCCGACACCGGACAGCTCGAGCCCGGGCACGGTCTGAAGATCGGATACTACGCGCAGGAGCACGAGAACCTCGACGTGAGTCGTTCGGTGCTGCAGAACATGATGTCGGCCGCTCCCGACATCACCGAGACCGAGGCGCGCAAGGTGCTCGGCTCGTTCCTGTTCACCGGAGACGATGTGCTCAAGCCGGCCGGTGTGCTCTCCGGCGGCGAGAAGACCCGCCTGTCGCTGGCGACCCTGGTGGTGTCGTCGGCGAACATGCTGCTGCTCGACGAGCCGACCAACAACCTCGACCCCGCCTCGCGCGAGGAGATCCTCGGCGCGCTGGCGCACTACGAGGGTGCGGTGGTGCTCGTCTCGCACGACCCCGGAGCGGTCGAGTCGCTGAACCCCGAGCGCGTGCTGATCCTGCCCGACGGCGTCGAGGACATCTGGAGCAAGGACTACCAGGACCTCATCGAACTCGCGTAGGGCGTCGCGGCTGACTGGGCGGGAGCTGCCACGGCAGCATCTCGGAGAACCGCAGAATCGCGGATGCTTCCGCGCAGATCTCTCCGGCGTACTGCCGATCTCCGAGGACTTGTCCCGCGCTGCGACGCTCGTGGCGGAGCCGCTCGCGCGTTGCCCGCGGCAGCATCTCGGAGAACCGCAGATTCCCGGATGCTTCCGCGCAGATCTCTCCGTAATGCTGCGGATCTCCGCGCCTGCACTCGCCCTCCACAGGTGGGTCGGCCCCGGCAGCTGTGCACCGATCGGGAGATTCCGGGGAGTACGGATGCCGACGGCGGGCAAGCTGGCGGGCATGACAGGTGAGGACCGGGCGGAGCGCGCACTGCTGACGACTCGCGCGCTCGGCGGAGTCGCGCGCGTGAGCACGCTGAGGGACAACCACGTCTCGCGGCACGACGTCGGACTCGCACTCGGCGTCGGGGCGCTCGATCGCGTGAGGCAGGGATGGGTCGCGGATCCGAGCGCCGATCGGATGCTGGTGGAGGCCGCCCGTCACGGCGTGGTGCTGTCCTGCGTCACGCAGGCGAAGCGGATGGGCCTCTGGGTGCATGACGAGGAGTCTGAGCCGCACTGGGCCGCAGACCCCCGGAGCGGGGGAGGGAAGCCCGAGCACGTCCACATGCACTGGGCGAGGCCTCTTATCCCAAGGCATCCCGATGCGTTGGAGGACCCGATCGAGAACGTTCTCGCGCTTGTCGCCGACTGCCAGCCGCACGAGCAGGCACTCGCGACGTGGGAGTCGGCGATGAACCAGAAGCTGGTGAGTCGGGAGGCGCTGACTCGGCTTCCGCTCAAGCGGGTCGCACGTGATCTTCTCGCCGAGGCGATCCCCTTCGCGGACTCGGGCCTCGAGACCTACCTGCGAACCCGGCTGCACTGGCTCGGCCTGCCGCTGAGATTCCAGATCTGGATCGCCGGGCATCGCACCGATCTGCTGATCGGGGACCGGCTCATCCTGCAGATCGACGGCGCCACGCACACCGGGACGCAACGCAACGAGGACATCCGGCATGACGCCGAGCTGCGTCTGATGGGGTACCACGTGATCCGGGTCGGCTACCGCCAGATCATGGACGAGTGGCATGTGGTCCAGGACCTGATCATGCGCGCCGTGGCGCAGGGCCTGCACCTGGCGCAGCGCTGATCGCGTCGGTCGGCATCTCGTCGCGCTGACCTGCGCCCTTGGGCCTCGGGGAACTGCAACATCGCGGAGGCAGCCGCACCGTCGGCTCCGAGCTCGTGCAGATCTCCGAGATGCTGCCACGCCGTAGTATGCCGAGGTGAGCATACGCGCGATCTGCTGGGACTGGAACGGCACGCTGTTCGACGACGTCGAGATCTGCCGGCAGGTGATGAATCGTGTGCTCGTCGAACACGGCTGCGAGCCGTTCGCTGACCTGGCGGCTTATCGCGCGACGTTCCGCTTCCCGATCCGCGAGTTCTACGCGGATGCCGGGATCGGCGACGATCGCTTCCGTGATGCCGCGGAGCAGTACCTCGCCTGGCTGGAGGGGCGCACCGGCGAGGCAGCGCTGCATGCTGGCGTGGACGAGACCCTTGCCGCCGTGACGGCTCGCGGGATGACACAGGTGCTCGCTTCCGCGACGCTGCCTGACCTGCTCGCGTGTCAGCTGCAGCCGCACGGGTTGGCCGCACGCTTCGATCAGATCCTCTCGATCGCCGATGCCTTCCACCCGTCGAAGCACGATGTGATCGCCGGCTGGCTGCGCGATTCAGCCTTCGCGCCCGACGAGGTGCTCATGATCGGCGACACGAATCACGACCGCGAGATCGCCGCAGACCTCGGCACGCGCTTCGTGCACTTCGACGGCGGCCACCAGGCCGCCACTGTCGGCTCTCGCAGCATCCGTTCGCTGAGCCAGGTGCTCGACCTGCTCTGACCGGCGCCGGATGCCGCAGCAACTCGGGCTTCTGCCACATCCCGGAGGCCCCGCGGCGAAGCATCCGCGATTCGGCAGATCTCCGCGATGACGCCGCGCGCTCCGTCAGACGTGCGCGTCGAGCAGCGCGTCCTCGGTGTCGGCGTCCTTGTCCCGGCGACGCCGCGGGGCGCGGGCGGACGGCCCTCGGCGTCCTCCTTGGCCTTCGTGACCTCCGTGCGGATGATGTAGCCGATGAAGATGAAACCCATCACGGCGAACAGGATCCACTGGATCGCGTACGACAGATGCGGGCCGGGGTCTTCCGTGGGCTTGTCGAATCCGCCCAGCGCCGGCGCGGCGGGCTCTTCCGAGGCCATCTGCCCGTACGCCGAGGTGATCATCTCGAGCCCGGTGTGCTCGGAGATCAGCGGGAGGTTGATCGTCGGAACCTGTCCCTCCGGTGCCGAGCGCCCGGAGCGGGGGAGCGCCTCGCCGGGCTGCAGCCGTGCGATCACCGTGACCTCGCCGGACGGCGGTGCGGGCACGGGCGAGGGCTGGGAGTCCTCGGTCGGCGGAACCCAGCCCCGGTTGATCAGCAGGACGCGGCCGTCTTCGTTCTGGAACGGGACGAGCACCTCGAACGCCACGGTGCCGTCGTGGGGGCGGTTCCTGGCCAGGACGGTGTCCTCGGGAAGATACGTGCCCTGCAGACGGACAGGCCGCCACTGGTCAGCCGGATCCAGGGCGCCGTCGGCGGGGATCGTCTCGGCCAGCGACACGGGATCCGCGTCGAAATTCTCCTCGACGAGCTGGATCTGGTGCGCCTTCTCCTGGTTGCGATCGAACTGCCAGTGCGACAGATACGCGCAGGCCACGGCGAACAGCGCGGCCACCAGCACGTAGACGCCCCAGCGCACGAGACGATTGCTCACTCCGGAAGACCCTCTCGAACCTCGACGGGGAACTCCCGCGAGCGCAGATACTCGCTCAGAAATCCCACGTGCTCATCGCACGCCAGCCAGACCTTGGTGCGGTCCGCGGAATGGATGCGCGGGTTGCGCCACAGGATGTGATGAGTGGCCGTCCGCCGGCATCCGGCTCGGGAGCACTCCAGCTCCTCGGTCACTGCCCGTCATCCCGCTTCTCGTCGAGCGTGACGACCTTCGGCTGCTCCACGGGTGCGTCCTCGGCGGTGCCGGGGGCCTCCAGCTGCCGTTCCGGCGACTCTGCGAGCACCTCGTTGCTGTCGCTGCCGGCGTTCGCGAAGACGACGGCGATGTAGGGCAGGATCGCGGCGCCGATGCCGAACGCCCAGGTCCACCAGCCGTACGGCTGCACCAGGACCATGAGGACGAAGCAGACCGTGCGGATGCCCATGGTCAGCGCGTACCGGCGCACGCGGTGGCTCGCCTCGTCGTGCGGCGCCTGCGGCAGAGAGGTGACGGAGGGGGCGTTTCGGGTGTGCTTCACGGTGCCTCCAGCCTACGCCGCGCGCACGTGCTCGGATCACGTCTGGGACGACCCGGTCGATAGGATGGCGGTCGTTCCGAAGCATCCGAAGAACTGGAGCCCCCATGAGCGCTGACCGCGTCGTCCTCGTCACCGGCGGAAACCGCGGCATCGGCCGTGCGATCGCCGAACGCTTCGTCCGTGATGGCTACCGCGTCGCGGTCACGGCCCGCAGCGGCGAGGGGCCGGAGGGCACACTCACGGTGCGTGCCGACGTGACGGATGCCGCGGCGGTCGACGCGGCGTTCACCGAGGTCGAGCAGAAGCTCGGACCGATCGAGATCCTCGTCGCGAACGCCGGGATCACGAAGGACACGCTGCTCATGCGCATGAGCGAGGACGACTTCGACAGCGTCGTCTCCACGAACCTCGGCGGCTCGTTCCGGGTCGTCAAGCGCGCCTCCAAGGGGATGCTGCGCGGGCGCTTCGGCCGGATCATCCTGATCTCCAGCGTGGTGGGACTCTACGGCTCGGCGGGACAGGTGAACTACGCGGCCTCGAAGAGCGCCCTGGTCGGCTTCGCGCGCTCGCTCACCCGCGAGCTCGGCGCCCGCGGGATCACGACCAACGTCGTCGCCCCCGGGTTCATCGAGACCGACATGACCGCCGAGCTGCCGGAGGATACCCAGAAGCAGTACAAGTCCAGCATTCCCGCCGGACGCTTCGCCACGGCGGACGAGGTCGCGGGCGTGGTGACCTGGCTGGCCTCCGACGACGCCGCCTACATCTCCGGCGCTGTGATCCCGGTCGACGGCGGCCTCGGCATGGGGCACTGATCCCGGACGATCAGGGAGTCGCCGATCAGGCCTCGACCGCCTCGACCAGCAGTTCGGAGAGCCGGTCGGGCACCG
The DNA here is from genome assembly GCF_021582875.1 of Microbacterium sp. KUDC0406. Taxonomy (NCBI): domain Bacteria; kingdom Bacillati; phylum Actinomycetota; class Actinomycetes; order Micrococcales; family Microbacteriaceae; genus Microbacterium; species Microbacterium sp. KUDC0406. Next base: position 954,226 of record NZ_CP091138.1, read on the forward strand.
AGAACTGCGGCCAGTGCCCGGAGCCGATCTTCACGACGCGGGCATCGGCGATCGATCGGTACTCCTCGCCGAACGGACCCCAGTCCCCGACCTCGGAATCGAACCTCGCCTGATCGTACGATCCCATCAGCAGGGTGACAGGAACGCCGTGCCGGCTCTCCCTGGTCAGGCGGATCGGATCGCTCGGGACCCGTGCAGGCACGCTGTGCGTGAGCGGTGCGGTGCGCGCCCGGGTCTCGGCGTCGAGGTCGTACACGTCCTCGTCGGGGAAGAAGTCCCAGCCCGGAAAGGGCACCACTCCGTCGACCAGCGGGAAGTCGCTGATGCCGTGGCCGGGCGGCGGCGGCACGGTGTCGACGAACACGACGCGGCGCACCTGTTCGGGCCGCGCGTCCGGCGGCGCCCAGACGACGTTGCCGCCGCCGGAATGGCCGACCAGCACGACGGGTTCATCGGCCTCGTCGATGCGGGCCACCACCGCGTCGACCCAGTCGGCCATGCCGATGCCCGACGACTGCGACGCGGGGGCGCCGACACCCGGCATCGTCATCGCGAACGGCCGATGCCCGGCGGCTTTGAGCGCGTGCAGCATCGGATCCCAGGACGATGCGTCGAGCCACAGACCCGGTACGAGGATGATGTCCATGAACCGACGCTAACGCCGGGCACCGACATCCGGCTAGGGCAGCAGCGGGATGACCTGGGACAGATCCTGCTGGCCGACCACGAGGCCGGCGGCGGCGCGCACCGCCGGTTTCGCGTTGAATGCGAGCCCCAGGCCGGCGACCGCCATCATCCGCAGATCGTTCGCACCGTCGCCGATGGCGATCGTGCGGGATGCCGGGACGCCGAGCTCGGAGGCCCAGGCGAGCAGCGAGGCCGCCTTCGCCTCGGCATCCACGATCGTCCCGTCGACCACGCCGGTGAGCACGTCGTCGGAGACCACCAGCCGGTTCGCCCGCCACCGGTCGACGCCGAGACCGGGAGCGACCCCGTCGAGGATCTCGTGGAATCCGCCGGAGACGACTCCGACGACCCCGCCGCGCCCGTGCACGGCGGCCGTCAGCTCTCGCACGCCCGGTGTCGGACGCACACGCGCCCTGACGCGTTCGAAGGCCGACGACGGAACACCGGCGAGAGCCGCCACCCTGTTGCGCAGGCTGGTCGCGAAGTCGACCTCGCCCCGCATCGCCGCCTCGGTCGCCGCCTGCACCTCCGCACGGCGGCCGGCCTCCTCGGCGAGCAGTTCGATCACCTCGTCCTGGATGAGAGTCGAATCGGCATCGAGGACGACGAGGAAACGCGCGGAGGTCACCGTCCGAGCGTAGCGGTCAGCGCGCGATCCGCAGCCCCTTGCCGACGACGGTCAATCCGGACTCGGTCACCGTGAATCCGCGCTCGACGTCCCGCTCACGATCGACGCCGACGGTGGCGCCGTCCTCGAGCACGACGTTCTTGTCCAGCACTGCCCGGTGCACCCGCGCCCCCTGGCCGACGTGCACGTTGTCGAACAGCACCGAGTCGGTGATCGTCGATCCGCCCGAAGCCAGCGTGCCCGGTCCGACCACGCTGCGCTCCAGGTGCGTCCCGGAGAGCACCGAACCCTGCGACACGATCGAATCGATGGCGTTCCCGATGCGGCCCACCGCATCGCGCACGAACTTCGCGGGCGGCGCGTTCACCGACTGCGTGCGGATCGGCCAGGACGTGTTGTAGAGGTTGAACACCGGCAGCGTCGAGATGAGATCCATGTGCGCGTCGAAGAACGAGTCGATCGTCCCGACATCCCGCCAGTACGCGCGATCGCGCGGCGAGGAGCCCGGCACATCGTTCTGCTTCATGTCGTAGTAGCCGGCCTCGCCCCGGGAGACGAAGTACGGCACGATGTCGCCCCCCATGTCGTGCCCCGAGGTCGCCAGCTCGCCGTCCGCCTCCACCGCGGCCACCAGCGCATCGGCGTCGAACACGTAGTTGCCCATCGATGCGAGCACCTCATTGGGCGAGTCGGCCAGCCCCGTGGCATCCGTCGGCTTCTCGAGGAACTGCCGGATGCGACCGGTCTCGGCATCCGCGTCGATGACGCCGAACTGCGAGGCGAGGGCGAGAGGCTGCCGGATGCCGGCGACGCTGGCGGCCGCCCCCGAGGCGATGTGTGCGTCGACCATCTGCTGGAAGTCCATCCGGTAGACGTGGTCGGCGCCGATGACGACGACGATGTCGGGACGCTCGTCGTTGATGAGGTTCAGACTCTGCAGGATCGCGTCCGCGGAACCTGAGAACCAGCGCTTCCCGAGCCGCTGCTGCGCGGGGACCGAGGTGACGTAGGAGTCCAGCAGAGCCGACATCCGCCAGGTCTGGGAGATGTGCCTGTCGAGGCTGTGCGACTTGTACTGGGTCAGCACGACGACCTGTCTGAGACCCGAGTTGATGAGGTTCGACACGGCGAAGTCGATCAGTCGGTACTGCCCGCCGAACGGCACTGCGGGTTTCGCGCGATCCGCTGTCAGAGGCATGAGGCGCTTTCCCTCGCCGCCGGCGAGGATGATCCCGAAAACCTTCTTGGGTGCCGACATGGCTCCACCATAGAGTGCGGATGAGGTCCTGTACTAGCGTTTCGACTATGCGAGTCGATGTGATCACGAAGGAGTATCCGCCCGAGATCTACGGGGGCGCCGGCGTGCATGTCGCCGAGCTCGTCGCGGCCCTCCGGAGAAGCATCGAGGTGCAGGTCCGAGCCTTCGGCGCCGACCGTGAGGAGCCCGGCACGCACGCCTACCGGGTGCCCGCAGAGCTGGCCGGCGCGAACCCCGCCCTGCGGACGCTCGGCACCGACCTGGTGATGGTCGGCGACATCGCCGGGGCGGACGTCGTGCACAGTCACACCTGGTACGCGAACTTCGCCGGTCACCTGGCCTCGCAGCTGCACGGCATCCCGCACGTGCTCACCGCCCACAGCCTCGAGCCGCTGCGGCCGTGGAAGGCCGAGCAGCTCGGCGGCGGATACGCCGTCTCGAGCGGCGTGGAGAAGCTCGCCTACGAGAACGCCGCCGCGATCATCGCGGTCAGCGCCGGCATGCGCAGCGACATCCTGCGCAGCTATCCGCAGGTCGATCCCGACCGCGTGCGCGTGATCCACAACGGCATCGACGTGGAGCGGTGGCGCCCGGTCGAGGATGCGGCATTCCTGCAGAGCGTCGGCATGGACCCTGCGCGTCCGTCCGTTGTCTTCGTCGGGAGGATCACGCGGCAGAAGGGCCTGCCGTACCTGCTGCGGGCGGCCGCGGAGCTGCCGCCCGAGGTGCAGCTGGTGCTGTGCGCAGGCGCACCGGACACTCCTGAGATCATGGCGGAGGTGCAGGATCTCGTGCGCCTGCTGCAGCAGAGCCGGGATGGCGTCATCTGGATCGATCGGATGCTGCCGCGCGACGAACTCTCGGCGATCCTGACCGCGGCGACCACCTTCGTGTGCCCGTCGGTCTACGAGCCGCTCGGCATCGTGAACCTCGAGGCGATGGCGTGCGGCGCAGCGGTCGTCGGCACCGCCACGGGCGGCATCCCCGAGGTGGTCGACGACGGCGTCACCGGACGGCTGGTTCCGATCGAGCAGGTGCAGGACGGCACCGGCACCCCGGTCGACCCCGAGCGCTACGTCGCCGACCTCGCCACCGTGCTCACGGAGGTGGTGTCCGATCCCGCGCGTGCGCGCGAGTACGGTGAGGCCGGGCGCGAGCGCGCCCGCGCCCAGTTCAGCTGGGGGGCGATCGCCGACACGACGCGGGCGCTGTACGCGGAGCTGGCCGGCTGAGCCGATAGGCTGGCGACATGCCGAGTGCTCTGGAATTCACCGATGTCGTCGTGCGCCGCGAAGGGCGCAACATCGTCGATCACGTGACCTGGGAGGTGTCGGACGACCAGCGCTGGGTGGTGCTCGGTCCGAACGGGGCCGGCAAGACCACCCTGCTGCAGCTGGCCGACACCCTGCTGCATCCGACGTCGGGCACCGTCGGCATCCTGGGTGAGACCCTGGGCCGCACCGACGTCTTCGGGCTGCGCCCGCGCATCGGCTTCGCGTCGAGTGCGATGGCCCGCCGAGTGCCCCGTGACGAGACGGTGCTGAACGCGGTGCTCACGGCCGCCTACTCGGTGCTCGGACGCTGGAACGAGGAGTACGAGGACATCGACGAGCGGCAGGCGATGCGCGTGCTCGCCGAGTGGCACCTCGACCACCTCGCCGACCGGCTGTTCGGCACGCTCAGCGACGGCGAGCAGAAGCGCGTGCAGATCGCCCGGGCGATCATGACCGACCCCGAGCTGCTGCTGCTCGACGAGCCGACCGCCAGCCTCGACCTCGGCTCGCGCGAGGAGCTGCTCGGCCTGCTGAGCGGCTATGCGTCTTCGCCGACGACGCCGGCCATGGTCATGGTCACGCACCACGTCGAGGAGATCCCGGTCGGCTTCACCCACGTGCTGCTGCTGCGCGACGGCGCCGTCGTGGCCGCGGGCCCGCTCGCCGAGGCGCTGACCGCCGAGAATCTCAGCACGGCGTTCGGGATGCCGATCGTGCTCTCCGCCGACGGCGGCCGCTACGCCGCACGCGCAGCCTCCTGATCGGTTGGTTCCTGAGCTTGTCGAAGGACTGCTAGAATCGATCCTTGGTGCATTTCTGCACCGCAGACTTCCCTCGCTCCTGGCAGAATCCAGGGCACCACGTAAGGAATCCCATGAAGACTGACATCCACCCCGACTACCAGGCCGTCGTTTTCCGCGACCTCGGCTCGGGAGAGACCTTCCTCACCCGCTCCACCGTCACCAGCGACAAGACCATCGAGCTGGACGGTGTGGAGTACCCGGTGATCGACGTCGAGATCTCCTCGGCCTCGCACCCGTTCTACACGGGCAAGCAGCGCATCATGGACTCGGCCGGTCGCGTCGAGAAGTTCAACCAGCGCTTCAAGAACTTCGGCGGTTCCTCCAAGTAAGGATCACTCCACGCAGGCCCCTTCCTCGCACGAGGAGGGGGCCTTCGCCGTCCTCTCGGGTTCAGGACTCGCCCCAAACCCGGATTCGTCGATGGGGTGCGTCAGACGTCGATGCGAATGCGATCGCCGTCGATGCCCCAGGGCGGATCGCCGGGCGCGGGTGCGGGAGCGGTCCGGGCGGTCTGGCGATCACGTTCGATCCCCGCCTCGTGAGCGGTCGGGAAGAAGGCCGCGTCGAGTCCGCCGAAGGCGCCGCCCGCCAGTCCTCCGGTCGATCCGTAACGCTGTTCGACCGGTCGTCGCGAGTAGAGCGCTCGAAGACCGATGATGCCGAGGACGATCGGCATCACCGCCATCGCGACGATGAACAGCACGACGACCCATCCTCTGACGTCCATGTCCTCAGCGTAGGCGGGGCGTCTGGTCGGGGCACCCGTTCCGGCGGACGGGCTCAGGCGGTCTGCTCCGTCTCGGCCGCGTACCGCACCGGCCAGGTGCCGTCGAGAGTCTCCTCGGGGTCGAGCCGGCCGATCCTCACGAAGTACTCGGTGAGGCTGGCGGCCTGGGCGCGGGCCCAGCCGACCTGACGGGTGTGCAGTTCTCCCGCTGTGTCGGGAAGAGCGAACTCCCTGGCCAGCGCCTGGGCGACTCTGCCCGCCGCGATCGCGTCTGCGGAGGCCTCGTGGGCGCCGTCGAGCGGCACCGCATAGTGCGCGGCGACGACCTCGAGCGTGCGCTTGCCCGGCCGGTACCGGTCGTACGCCTTGTCGATGACGAGCGGATCGATCACGGGCCCGGGATGATCGAGCGGTTCGATGCCGTGCCGGCCGCACTCGTGCGCGAGCAGCGAGAAGTCGTAGGAGGCGTTGTATGCCACGACCGGCACGCCCTGGGCGAACAGCGAGCGCAGCGCACGCGTGATCTGCTCGACGACCTCTGCCGGGGGCCGGCCGTGTGCGCGGGCGTGATCGGTGCCGATGCCGTGCACGGCGGTCGCCCCCTCGGGGATCGGGATGCCGGGATCGGCCAGCCAGGAGCGCGCGGCGATCTCGCGACCGCGGGCGTCGAGGACGCCGACATGGGCGGTGACGATCCGGTCGGCCTCGACGTCGACACCGGTGGTCTCGAGATCGAACACGCCGACGCGGGTCAGCCACCGGGGAGAAGCTGTTCGGGTGCCATGGCTCCACGGTAGGGAAGGGCGCCGACATTCCCGGGAGGGCATGCGGGGAACGCGGATGTCGCGACCCTAGACTCGAGGCATGCCCGCATCTCCGTACGCCGCGCGCCTGAGCACCATCCCGGTCGAGCGCCGCGAGGTCGAAGCGGCGGGTGGCGCCACGTCGTACTGGGTGTACGGGCCGGAGCAGGCCGCGACGACGATCATCGCGGTGCACGGTTTTCGTGGTGAGCACCACGGCCTGGAGCCCGTCGTCGCCTTCCTGCCGGACGTACGTGTGATCTCGCCCGACCTGCCGGGCTTCGGCGAGACGCCGCCGCTTCCGGGGAAGGAGCACGATCTCGGCTCCTATGCCGGCTGGCTGACCGAGTTCGCCCGCGCCGTCGCTCCCGGTGCCGTGATCCTGGGCCACTCCTTCGGGTCGATCGTGGCGTCCGCAGCGGTCGCCGGCGGTCTCGAGACGCCGCGCCTGATCCTGATCAATCCGATCGGCGCGCCGGCCCTGGCCGGCCCCAAGGGCGTGATGACGCGTCTGGCGGTCATGTACTACGCGCTCGGTGCCAGGCTGCCGGAACGGATCGGGACCGCGCTGCTGAGGAACGGGCTGATCGTGCGGGTGATGAGCGTGACGATGGCCAAGACATCCGACCCCGTGCTGCGCCGGTTCATCCATGATCAGCACGACACGTACTTCTCGCGCTTCGCCGACCGGGACGTGCTGCACGACGCGTTCGTGACGAGCGTCTCCCACGACGTGCGCGCGTTCGCGCCGGTGATCGAGGTGCCCACTCTGCTGGTCGCCGCGCAGCGTGACGACATCACGCCGATCGAGGACGAGCGCCGCCTGGCCGCGATGTTCCCCGATGCTGAGCTGGTCGAGATCGCCGATGTCGGCCATCTGATCCATTACGAGACGCCGGCTGAGGCGGCCGGCGCGATCCGGCGGTTCCTGCGACTCCCGGTGTCGCACCGCGTCTGATCGGATGCCGCCGGCTCAGGCCTCGCGGCGCGCGAGGCCGATGAGACCTGCCGCGCGGAACGGGATCACCTCACCCATCGCCAGCGACGTCTCGGTGCGCTCCACTCCCTCGATCGACAGGATGCGGGCATCCGTGTCGAACAGGTGGCGCGCGTCGCGGCACGCCACACGGGCCAGCAGATCGATCGACCCGCTCAGCCCGTGCGCCTGCACGACCTCGGGGATGCGGGCGAGCTCCGCGGTGATCCGGGGGAGCTCGGTCTGTCTGACGCCGATGCTGATGAACGCCTGCAGCGGGAAGCCGAGAACCTCGGTGGAGAAGGACCGTTCGTAGGACTGGAAGACTCCGGACTCGTCGAGCCTGGCCATCCGCGCCTGGATCGTGTTGCGGGACAGGCCGAGCCTCTCGGCGAGCGCCACGATGGTGACACGGGGGTCTTCCGCGAGAGCGGAGAGCAGATCGAGGTCGATTCGGTCGAGTCCGGGCATAGTGTCACACGATATCAGGGGTCCGCCCGTGCTCACTGTGCAACATGCTCAGGGGGCTCCAGAATGCTTGAGCGACGTGTGAAACCGACGTACCCTTCAGGAAGAGGCCGACACCGCCGTCGCGCCCCGTGAAAGCCCCACAAGGGCCCCCACGTCAGGAGGACACCGATGTCATCGCACACCACGCCACTCGTCGAATCCGATCTCGATCTCGTCGAGCGCATCCTCGCTCCGGACGGCACTCGCGTGCCGAATCCGCAGCTCGACCGCTACGTCGCCGATGTGGATGCCGCACAGCTGCGGGCGCTGTATCGGGACATGATCGTCCTCCGCCGCATCGACTCCGAGGGCGTCGCGCTGCAGCGGCAGGGCCAGCTGGGACTGTGGGCGCCCTGCCAGGGGCAGGAGGCCGCGCAGATAGGCACCGCCCGGGCGCTCGCGCCGCAGGACTTCGTGTTCCCCAGCTACCGTGAGCACGGCGTGCTGCTGGCACGTGGCGCGAAGCCCGGCGACTATGTGCGCATGTGGCGCGGCGAGGAGGGCGCGGCGTTCGATCCCGCCGACCTGAACGTCGCCCCGCTGCAGATCATCATCGGCGCGCAGACCCTGCACGCCGTCGGCTACGCGCTCGGCATCCAGCATGACGAGACCTCCGAGGTGGCGATCACGTACTTCGGCGACGGCGCCACGAGTCAGGGCGACGTGAACGAGGCGATGGTCTTCGCCTCGTCGTACCGTGTGCCTGTCGTGTTCGTCTGTCAGAACAACCACTGGGCGATCTCCGAACCGGTCGGGCTGCAGTCGCAGTTCCCGCTCGCCGGGCGGGCGCCCGGCTTCGGCATCCCGAGCATGCGCGTGGACGGCAACGACGTGCTGGCCTGCATGGCGGCGATGCGGTGGGCGCTCGAGCACGCCCGCTCGGGCAAGGGGCCGGCCTACATCGAGACCGTCACGTACCGGATGGGGCCGCACACCACAGCCGACGATCCCAAGCGCTATCGCGACGACGCCGAGCTCGAGAGCTGGCGCCGCCGAGACCCGATCTCCCGCGTCGAAGCCCACCTGCGGGCCGCAGGCGCCCTGGACGACGAGCAGGTCGCCGCCGGCACAGGCCGACGCCGACGCGCTCGCGCGTGAGATGCGCGCCGCCTGCCTCGGCATGGTCACCCGGCCGGCGCTGGCCGTGTTCGACGGCGTGTACGCCGAGCCGCACACCGGCCTGCAGCGCGAGCGCGACGAGTACGCCGCGTACCTCGCGACCTTCGAAGGGGTCTGAGATGACTGAGATGGCTCTGGGCAAGGCCCTGGGCGCCGGTCTGCGCCAGGCGATGAAGAACGACGAGAAGGTCGTGCTGCTCGGCGAGGACATCGGCACTCTCGGAGGGGTGTTCCGCATCACCGACGGGCTCAAGGACGAGTTCGGTGCGAAGCGCGTGATCGACACGCCGCTCGCCGAGTCCGGCATCATCGGCACCGCGGTCGGCCTCGCCTTCCGCGGTTACCGGCCCGTGGTCGAGATCCAGTTCGACGGCTTCGTGTACCCGGGCTTCGATCAGATCGTGTCGCAGGTCGCCAAGCTGCACTACCGCACCCAGGGTCGCGTGAAGATGCCGATCACGATCCGCATTCCGTGGGCCGGCGGCATCGGCGCGGCCGAGCACCATTCCGAATCGCCCGAGGCGTACTTCGTGCACACCGCGGGTCTGCGCGTGGTCGCGGTCTCGAACCCGCAGGACGCCTACCGCTGCCTGCAGCAGGCGATCGCGAGCGACGACCCCGTGGTCTTCTTCGAGCCCAAGCGGCTCTACCACCACAAGGGCGAGGTCGATCTGGAGGCGCCGCTCGCCGACGCCCCGCCGATGGGACTGGCGAAGGTCGTGCGGCCGGGCACGGATGCCACGGTCATCACCTACGGAGCGATGGTGCAGACAGCCCTCGACGCCGCCGAGGCGGCCGCCGACGAGGGCCTTTCGCTCGAGGTCATCGACCTGCGCTCGCTCTCGCCGATCGACTACGACACGGTGGATGCCGCGGTGCGGCGCACCGGACGCGTCATCGTCGCTCACGAGGCCTCGCGCGAAGCCGGCCTGGCCGCTGAGGTGATCGCGAGCATCACCGAGCACTGCTTCGAGTACCTGGAGTCCGCTCCGCTGCGGGTCACCGGCCACGACATCCCGTATCCGCCGGCCAAGCTGGAGAAGCATCACCTGCCCGACCTCGACCGCATCCTGGACGCGGTCGACCGGGTGCTGGATCGCCCGAACAGCCTCACGGGCGCGACGATGGAGGAGCAGGCATGATCGCGGAGTTCCGTCTTCCCGACCTCGGCGAGGGGCTCACCGAGGCCGAGGTCGTGCAGTGGCTGGTGCAGCCCGGTGACAGCGTGACGCTCAACCAGACGCTGGCCGAGGTGGAGACGGCGAAGGCCGTCGTCGAACTGCCGTCGCCCTACGAGGGCACCGTCTCGTCGCTGCACGCCGAGGCCGGTGAGACGATCGCCGTAGGGGCGCCGCTGATCGCCTTCGACGTCGACGGGGCGGAGGATGCCGCTCCTGAGGCTCCGGTCGAGGAGAAGGCACAGCCCAACCTGGTCGGATACGGGGCCGCGCCGGCGGCATCCGGGCGTCCGGCGCGCCGCACGCGACGCTCCGGCGGTGCGACCGCCCCGGTCGCCGACGCGGCCGTGATCGAGGCTGCGCCGCACGACGTGCTGCCCGAGGCGCCGGCGGAGCCGGTGGTCGGAGAGCGCCCGCGCTCGACGCCGCCGGTCCGCGCGCACGCCAAGCGTCTCGGGGTCGACCTGACGCTCATCGCCGCGGAGGTCGGCGACCGGCTGATCACGCGTGCCGACGTGGACGCCTACGCCGAGCGCGTCGGCGCCGCGCCGAGCGGGGCTCCCGCTGCGGCGGCCGCGGCCGCACCCTCGGCCGTTCCGGCCGGCGCTCGCGAGACCCGTATCCCGATCCGGGGTGTGCGCAAGCACACCGCGGCGGCGATGGTGCAGAGTGCGTTCACCGCTCCGCATGTGACGTGCTTCCACACCGTCGACGTCACCGCGACGATGGAGCTGATCGCCGAGCTGAAGGCCGATCGCGCTCTGTCGGAGCACAGGATCGGTCCGCTGGTCCTGATCGCGAAGGCCGTGTGTCTGGCTCTGCAGCGCAATCCCTCGCTCAACGCGCACTGGGACGAGGCGGCCGGCGAGATCGTGCAGTACCACTACGTCGATCTCGGCATCGCGGCGGCCACCGAGCGTGGCCTGATCGTGCCGAACATCCGCGATGCGGACCGGCTCGGCCTCACCGGCATCGCGGACGCGCTGCAAGCGCTGACCGCGACGGCACGATCGGGCAGGACCAGTCCGGCCGAGCTCGCCGGAGGGACCTTCTCGATCACCAACATCGGCGTGTTCGGCATCGACGCGGGCACCCCGATCCTCCCTCCGGGGCAGTCCGGCATCCTCGCCGTCGGCGCGGTGCGACGCCAGCCCTGGGAGCACGAGGGCGAGATCGCGCTGCGTCAGGTGATGACGCTCAGCGTGTCGTTCGATCACCGGCTGGTCGACGGTGCGGAGGGTGCGAAGTTCCTGAAGGACGTCGCCGACATCCTCGAGCAGCCGGGCCGCGCGATGCTCTACTGACCGGTCGTGCTGTCGGCGAGGAGGGCGGAGATCGCCATCGCCGACAGCACCCCCGCGGTCTCGGCGTGCGCACGGGCGGACGAGCGGGTCGAATGCGGCGTCGAGTTGATCAGACCGAAGCAGGCCTGCACTCGCAGCCGCTGGTCCTCTGCGGTGCCGGAGCGCAGCTCGGAGAGGGCGGCGATCCAGAGGTCGATGTAGGTGCGCTGCAGACGACGCACCTCGGCACGGTCGGCGTCGGAGAGGTGGGCCACGTCCCGGTCCTGCACCCGGATCACGTCGGCGTTGCCAAGCGCGAACTCGACGTGGAAGCGGATCAGGGCACGCATCCGATCCTGGGCGTCGGACGCGCGGTCCGAGACCTCCGTGCCTCCGCTGACCAGGTCGGCGCTCACCTGTGCGAGCACCGCGCCCAGCAGCGCCTGCTTGCCGGGGAAATGACGGTAGACGGCAGGTCCGGAGACCCCCACGGCGGAACCGATGTCCTCCAGGCTCACACCGGAGTAGCCGCGCTCGGCGAAAAGCCTCGCAGCGGCTTCCAGGAGCGCGTCGGTGCGCTCCGCCTTGGCGCGGTCACGCGCCGTGCTCATGCTCGTCATCGCAGCAGATCCTCGCAAGTCGGGTTAGTGAACACTAACCGAGATTGCGGGACCGCCGCGAGAATGTGACGGAGCCGTGATCGTCAGGCGGGCACGGCGTCCAGCAGACGAAGGCCACCGCGCTCGGCGACGAAGCGGTGCACGGAGCCGTTGCGCAGCACGTCGCCGGCGCGCGGGAGTGTGCCGCCGGAGGCGTGCAGCAGGAGCGCGCGGATGACCCCGCCGTGGCTGACCACCACGATCGACTCGGCACGAGGGCTGCTGCGGCGGCGGGAATCGCGCACGATGGCCTCGAGCTCATCGAGTGCGCGGTCGCAGACCTCCTGGAGGGTCTCCGCATCGGGCACCTCGGCGTGCCAGTCGCCGAACTCGGTCATGTAGTCGGCGACCAGCATCCCCTCGCCGGCGCCGAACGAGCGCTCGCGGACGCCGCCGATCGTCAGCGGTGCGGCGAGCCCCAGCTCGCCGGCGATGATCTGCGCAGTCTCGTGGGCGCGCGTCAGCGGGCTGCTGTAGATCGCGTCGTAGTCCCCGCCCGCGAGTTCTGCGGCGGCGGCCCGTGCATCCGCGCGACCGGTGTCGTTCAGCGGGATGTCGGTGCTGCCCTGGATGCGGCGCTCCAGGTTCCAGTCGGTCTGGCCGTGGCGGACGAGAGTGAGAAGGGTCACCCTCCGACCCTAGCCGCGAGACCTGAGAGCACCTCGGTGGTCCCGCCGCGCACGACCGCGTCCGCCCACGCATCCGCTCTGGTGGGCTCATGGTTCACCAGCACGATCGGGATGCCGCGCCGGCGGGCGCGTTCGATCACGCGTACGCCGGAGTTCACCGTCAGCGAGGTGCCCGCGACGAGCAGTGCGTCCGAGGCGTGCAGCAGCGACTCCGAGATGCGGAACCGTTCGGCCGGCACGTACTCGCCGAAGAAGACGACGTCCGGCTTCAGCATGCCGCCGCACACCGTGCACGGAGGGATGACGAAGCCCTCGGTGCTCTCGGGCGCGACGTCGCCGTCGGGATTCATCACGAGGCGCTCGGGCACGGTGATCCAGGGATTGAGCTGCTCGATGCGTTCGCCGACATCACGACGGTCGAAGACCTGGCGACAGTCCAGGCACTGCACCCTGCGCATCGTGCCGTGGATCTCGACCACGCGCGTGCTGCCGGCGCCGAGGTGCAGACCGTCGACGTTCTGCGTGACGACGCCCGTCACCGCGCCGTCGCGCTCCATCGCGGCGAGCGCACGATGCCCGTCGTTCGGCCGCACCGAGGTGAAGGTGCGCCAGCCGAGGTGCCCGCCCACCCAGTACCGGCGCCGTGCTGCCTCATCGCCGAGATAGGTCTGGATCGTCATCGGATTCGCGCGGGTGCGCGCTCCGGCGCCGCGATAGGCCGGGATGCCGGAATCGGTGGAGATCCCGGCGCCGGTGAGCACGGCGGTGCGGTGCCCTCGGAGGACGGCTGCGGCGTCGTCGATCTGCTCATCGAGCTCCGCCGTCGTGTCCACCCCGAGAGTCTAGGGTTCACGCCCCGCGGCGGGAAGATGGTCGTATGCATCTCATCGCCGTGAACGACCCCGACGATCCTCGGCTGGACGACTACCGCTCGCTCACCGATGTCGCCCTGCGGCGTGCGCAGGAGACCGAGCGCGGGTTGTACATGGCGGAGTCCCCGAAGGTGATCGAGAGGGCGATCACGGCCGGGCACCGCGCGCGGTCGGTCCTCGTGCAGCAGAAGTGGGTGGATCAGGTCAGCGGGCTCGTCGACGAAGGGACCACGGTCTTCGTCGTGCCGGATGCCGTGTCGGAGGCGCTGACCGGCTTCGCCGTGCACCGCGGGGCCCTGGCCGCGATGCACCGGCCCGAACTGCCGACGGTGGCGGAGCTGGTGCGCGGTCTGCCGGCGCGCTCCAGGATCGCGGTCCTGGAGCGCCTCACGGACCACACCAACGTCGGCGCGCTGTTCCGCTCGGCGGCGGCCCTCGGTGTGGCGGCGGTGCTGGTGTCGCCGTCCTGCGCGGATCCTCTGTACCGCCGGTCGGTGCGGGTCTCGATGGGTGCGGTGTTCCAGGTGCCCTGGACACGCGTCGAGCGATGGGAGGCGGGTCTGGACGAGCTCAAGGACGCCGGATATGTCATCGCCGGGATGACGCTGGGCGAGGGCGCCATCCCGCTCGACGACCTCGTTGCGGAGGCGCACGGCCGGCTCGCGCTGGTGTTCGGCGCCGAGGGGGACGGCATCACGCCGGAGACCGATCGTCTGCTCGATCGCCGCGTGACGATTCCGATGATGGGCGGAGTCGACTCACTCAACGTCGCCGCCGGCATCCGCCGGTCACCTTCTACGCGACCCGCTGAGGCGCCCGAGTCGCGTCGTCGCGGCGCGGCCGCGCGAACACCGTCAGGCTGAGCACCGCGAGCAGGGCGAGTCCGGCCAGCCTCGACAGGAGAGCCGGGAACGGCACGCCGATCGCGGCGACGAGAGGCCCGAGGCTGGCGCCGAGGAAGAGGACGAACCCGTTCAGAGCCATTCCGCCGGCCCGCTGCGGCGCGGCGGTCTCGCCGAACAGGGTGATCATCGCCGGAATGGCGAGTGCCACGCCGACGACGTAGATCAGGCTGGTCGCGGCGATGCCGACAAGAGACGCCGACAGCAGAGCCTCGGCGACGAGTCCCGCCGCGCCGATGGCGAAACCGAGCCTGGCGACCCCGTCGGTGCCCAGACGCCGGGCGAGCGGCCCGACTGCGAGGGCGGCGAACATGCCGGGCAGTCCGGCGAGGCGGAGCCAGATCACCTGGGCGGCATCCAGGCCGAGGGTCTCGACGTGCGGGCCGACGGCGGTGTACATCGCGACGAACCCGAGCAGCAGCGTGAGGTGCGCGACCGCCAGCAGCAGCATCCGGGGCATCCGCGCAACGCGAGCCAGGGCGGCGAACTGCTGAGCGAGCCGGCCCGCGCGCAGCGGGCGCTGCGGCTCCGCCAGCATGACGGCGACTCCGCCGAGGCAGACGACGAGGATCGCGCCGCTGAGTCCGAACACCCAGGGCCAGCCGATGGCCAGAGCGACCGTCGACGCGAGCACCTGCCCGGCGACTCCTGCCACGAGGAACGCGGTGGACATCGCGCCGATCGCCAGCGGTCGGCGGCGCGGATGCACGGCCTCGGCCAGGTACGCGAGCGCGACGGGTGCGAAGCTCGCGGCGGTGAAGCCCTGAAGAGCGCGGAGCGTGCCGAGTGCCGGCAGCGTGGATGAGAGTGCGGTGCCCAGGGTGGTCGCCGCGAGCGCGGCCAGCCCGATCATCAGGACGCGTCTGTGGCCGTACTGATCGGCCAGGGGTCCCCAGATGAGGAAGCCGATGGCGTAGCTGAGGCTGAAGGCGGTGGACAGCGCGAAGGTCGAATCGCCGCCGAGGTCGGCACTGATCGGTGCGATCAGGGGGATCGCGGCGTACAGCTGAGTGAGTACGAAGAGCGCGGTGACGACGAGCGCGACCACGGCCGCCGTGGTCGCGGGGAAGGCGGATGCCGGTCTCGTGGCGGTCGAGGACTGTGCGGTCTCGGGGGCGGCGAGGGGGAGTGCGGACACGATCTCTCCTATTCCAACGGAAGCGTTGGAAGTCACCGTAGTACAGTGATGGACAAACAGCAACGGTTGCGTTGGAGATGGATCGGAGCAGACGATGGCATGGGATGTCGAGGGGACGAAGCGGGCGATCCTGGATGCCGCGATCGCGGAATTCGCCGCGCACGGGCCCGACGGAACGACCGTCGAGCGGATCGCGAAGGCCGCCGGGGTGAACAAGGAGCGCGTGTACAACTACTTCGGCGGCAAGCAGGCGCTGTTCGACACGGTGCTGCGCGACGAACTGGCGAAGCTCGCTCGCGACGTCCCCGTCGAGTCGTTCGCGACGGAGGACCTGGGGGACTACGCCGGCCGGGTCTACGACTATCACCGGACGCATCCGGAGCTCGGCCGGCTGCTGCGGTGGGAGGGGCTGGCCTTCGACGGCGAGGTGCCCGATGAAGAGCTGCGGCGTGATCACTACGAGTACAAGACGGCCGCGGTGCGGGACGGGCAGGAGAAGGGAGTCGTGAGCGGTGAGTTCGAGGCCGACCACCTGATGTTCCTCGTGCTCTCGCTCGCCGGATGGTGGGCCGCGGTGCCGCAGGTCGCGCGGATGATCGCCGGCGAGGCATCGGAAGCCGAGCACGCGCGTCGCCGCGCGTCGGTCGTCGCCGCGGCGCGCAGGCTGGGGCGGCCCTGAGGCGGGCGGATGGGATCAGGCGCCGAGCGGGTGGTCGTCGAAAGCGGCGTCCATACCCACCTTCGGCCCCGGGTCGTCCTCCGCGAGCGCGCGATTCGTCGTGAACCTCCACCCCAGGGCGACGGCGATCGCGCTGGCGCCCGCGAAGGCCAGGGAGACAGCAGTCGAGCTCGGACCTGCGGAGCCGCCGGCGAGGACCACGCCGACGATCAGGCCGATCACCGTTCCGAGCATGGCGAACGCCACAAGGTGTGCGCTGCGAGCGCGCACGCGCCTGAGGCACCACCCGAGCACCCAGGCGGCCGGGCTGAATACGGCCATCGTGACCACCGAGATCGCACCGCCGTACATCATCCCGTAGACCACGAAGACGACCACGCCGGCGCCTCCGCCCAGGACGATCGGCAGCACGATCAGACACACGAGCAGGATCACCAGGAAGAGCCCCCACGCCGCCCACATCCCGCGCAGGAACTCGCGGAAGGTGAACGCCATCGGCCGTTCCGGGGTCCTGGTGCGAAGGAGGCCGGGGTTCACGCCCGCACCTCGGCGATCTGGTCGAGCAGATCCCTCGTGACGCCGCGGATGCCGGGCATCCGCAGGAACGGCAGCGCGACGGCGAGCAGCTTCAGCGCCGTGTCGAGCAGCCGCTGCGTACGCCGGTGGTCGTCGCTGTCGTCGTACGTCCAGCGCAGCACCAGCCCGAGGTACGCGACGAACAGCGCGTCCGGCATCCGGGTCGCGATGTCATCGGGGAGACGGTGATCTGCGCCGTCCACTGCCCGTCGGAGCAGGCCGAGAGTCAGCTCGCGCGCCGGCGACGACTCCCGCGACAGCGGATTGATGGGGGAGTCGGGGGCGATCATCGCGCTGAGGAAGCCGGGTGCCACCTTCCGGTACGGCTCCAGTGTCGCCAGCCCCGTCTCGAAGACCACACGCAGCCGATCGACCAGCCCCGTCACTCCCTCCAGCTGCGGCACTGCGACGCGTGCGTGATCGCGCTGCACCTGCTCGTAGAGCTCCTGCACCAGGTGCGTCTTCGAGGGGAAGTAGTAGTACGCGTTCCCCACCGACACGCCCGCCTCGGCGGCGATGAGCCGGATTGTGGTGTCCGGGTATCCGCGTTCGATGAACGACGCGATCGCCGCGTCCCGGATCCTGCTGCGCGTCTGCTCCGCCTTCGGCGTGAGCTCAGAACTGAACATGTTCAAATTATAGCGGCACGAACAGCGAGAGCGGGAGAACCGGATTCAGTTCAGGGCGTGCAGCGCCGCGGCGCAACGCGAAAGACGCACCGAGCGGCGGGTCAGCCGCTGTTCGTCTTCAGCTCCGCGAGCGTCCGGCTCACCAGGCTCGACACCGCGGCGAAGGCGCGCTCCCGCTCATCCGGTACCAGCCCCACCCGCGAGCGCCGGTCGAGCACGTCGTCCGCTGTGAGGGCGAGCTCGGTGCGGACCGCCGAGACGACGTCCGCCCTCGAGAGCGGCAGGCCGTCCACCAGGCGTTCCGACGGCGGGACGACGGTGTCCACCAACCGCAGCGATGCCGTGCGACTCCGGCGCTGCGGCAGCGCGCGCACCCGCACGGCGAGGTCCACCGCGTCCTCCGCCATCCGCCGGTATGTCGTGAGCTTGCCGCCCAGCACCGACACGAACCCGTCATCCGATGCGGCGACGAGATGCCGTCGTGACACGTCGGCCGTCGAGCCGCCGCCCCGTCGACCAGAGGACGAAGTCCGGCGAACGCGCCGAGAACCTGGTCGCGGGCGATCGGCTCGCCGAGCACGCGGTTGACGCTCTCCAGCAGGAATCCGATCTCCGCCTCGGTCGGCTCCGCCACGCGCGGCACCGGGCCGGGGGCATCCTCGTCGGTCAGCCCGACGATCACGCGCCCGTGCTGCTGCGGCAGCGCGAAGACGTATCTGCTGATCGAGCCCGGGTGCGGGACGGTGAGCGCCGCCGGCGGATGCCCCAGATCAGCGGCATCCAGCACGATGTGCGTCCCGCGGCTCGGCCGGACCGTGATCGCCGGGTCGAGCGTGCCGGCCCAGACGCCGGTGGCATTGACCACGCTGCGCGCACGGATCTCGAACCGCTCTCCGGTGAGCGCATCCTCGGCGGTCGCTCCATCACCGCGCAGGCCGACGGCGCGCACCCGCGTGAGGATGCGTGCGCCGAGGCCCGCCGCGGTTCGCGCGACAGCGACGACCAGCCGCGCGTCGTCGACGAGCTGGCCATCGTACGAGAGCATGCCGCCCCGCAGCCCCTGCGGATCGAGTGCGGGGACCAGGCGCCGGGCGGTGCGTGCGGACACTGCACGCGGGCCGGGCAGAGTCGCCCGCGGCGTGTGCGCCCGCATCCGCAGCAGATCGCCCATCAGCATTCCCACCGCCCCCGCCGACCGCTGCCGGAACGTGACCCCGGACGCGAACGGCAGCAGCTGGGGGAGAGGGCGGATCAGGTGCGGCGCGATCGCCGTCATCAGCAGATGACGCTCGAGCGCGCTCTCCCTGGCGGTCGCCACATCTCCAGTGGCGAGGTAGCGCAGACCACCGTGCACGAGTTTGGAGCTGAATCGGCTGGTGCCGAACGCGAGATCCTCGGCCTCGATGAGCGCCACGCTCAGCCCGCGAGACGCCGCGTCGAGTGCGACGCCGGCACCGGTGATCCCGCCGCCGACCACGAGCAGGTCCACGACGCCGAAGGCCGTGCGCTCCAGTTCGATCCGACGGCGCTCGGCGTCGAGGTCAGTGGACGCGAAGGTCATGGCCGCAGCAGTCCGTGCAGCGCGGCACGCAGCTCGCGCTCCCAGGCGTCCTCGTCGATCAACTCGGCCACGGTGCCGTGCGAGAGCACGGCTGACTGCGCGACGAGCAGCAGCATCACGGCGATCTCCTGTGGAGGCGCTGCGCGCACGGTTGCGCCCTGCTGGGCAGCCGAGATCGCCTGAGCCAGCCAGCCGATGATCATGCGCTGGCTGGATCCCACCCGCTGCAGCGTGTACCGGGTGAACGCCTCGGGCTCCTCGGCCAGCAGGCGCCCATAGACCGCGTCACCGCGGAACAGGGCGATGAAGCGCAGCACGTCGTCGACGACGTCGGCCCGGCTGCGCTCGCGTTCGGGGAACCGGGACAGGATGCCCGCCGCGCGGCGCAGCAGCGCCGTGCGGACCACGTCGTCGGCGTCGCTCCAGCTGCGATAGATCGTCGGGCGGCTGACCTCGGCACGCCGTGCGAGGTCGGCGATGGTCACGTCGTGCACGCCACGGCGCAGGATGACATCGTCGGCGGCGTCCAGGATGCGGGTCTGAGTGGCATCCCAGTTCGGGAGCACGACGACCGGCACTGACTCTATGAATTGACGTTCTTCCACAATGTGTCACACTGTAACGCATGATCGACGAAGACGGCAGAGTCGCCGAAGACGCGCCGATGCGCTGGAACGGCTGGGGCGACCCGGCCAAGGAGAAGGACCTCCCGCGCGCCGTGCGCGCCCTCCTGCCGCTGCTGCTCGGTCGCATCCACCGTCCGGAACCCGCGGTCGCTCTCCCGGACGTCGCACTTGCGGCATCAGCTCTGTCCGAGGACGACCTCGCCGCGTTCCGGGACGTCGTCGGCGAAGAGCACGTCGATGTCTCGGACGAGGCGCGGATACGGCATGCCGGCGGCCGATCCACACCCGATCTGCTGCGACGGCGCATGCCGCGGCAGAACGCACCGGATGCGATCGTGCGCCCGAGCAGTCACATCGACGTCGTCGCCTGCCTGGCGATCGCGGTGGAGCGCGACCTCGCCGTCATCCCGTTCGGCGGAGGAACCAGCGTCGTCGGCGCGCTCGACCCCGAACGCGGACGCCATCGTGGTGTCGTGAGCCTCGATCTGCGGCGCCTGTCCGGTCTGATCGCGCTCGACGAGTTCAGCGGCGAAGCGGTCCTCGCCGCGGGCACCACCGGCCCCGATGCCGAGGCGCTGCTCGCCGCCCGAGGACTCGAACTCGGCCACTATCCGCAGAGCTTCCGCTACGCGACGGTCGGCGGCTTCGCTGCCGCGCGGTCGTCGGGACAGAACTCGTCCGGCCACGGCCGCTTCGAGACCATGGTCACCGGCATCCGAGTCGCGACCCCGACAGGCGACCTCGAACTCGGCCGTTCGCCGGGTTCAGCAGCGGGACCGGATCTGGTGCGCGTCTTCCTCGGCTCCGAGGGGATCTTCGGGATCATCACCGAGGTACGCGTTCGCGTGCACCCGGTGCCCCAGGAGCGGGTGTTCGAGTCCTGGACGTTCCGCGACTTCGCCTCCGGTGCCGACGGGCTGCGCCGGGTCGCCCAGCGCGGCGGCGGTCCGACCGTCATCCGGCTCTCCGATGAGGCCGAGACCGCCGTGAGCCTCGCCCAGGTGGGGAGGATCGGAAAGCTGCTCGCAAAGGGTGCGAGCGTCATCACGGTGTACGAGGGCACGGACATCGCCGAGCGTCGCGCGCGCACCGCGGAGCTGCTGGCCGATGCCGGCGGCACGTCGTCCGGTCAGGGGGCTGCCGAGGACTGGCTCGACGGCCGCTTCGACGGTCCCTACCTGCGGGACTCGCTGCTCGATGCCGGGGTGTTCTGCGAGACACTCGAGACCGCGACCACGTGGTCCAACCTGCAGACCCTCCGCCACGCGGTGGAGAGCTCGCTGCGCGAGGGCTTTGCCGCCGAGGGCGCGAAGAGCTACATCATGTGCCACGTCTCGCACGTCTACCCGACGGGGGCGTCGCTCTACTTCACCGTCCTGGCGGGTCTCCGCACGCCACCACTCGAGTCCTGGCAGCGGGTGAAGTCCGGCGTGAACGACGCGATCATCGCGGCGGGCGGAACGATCAGTCACCATCATGCCGTGGGCAGGGACCACGCCGCCTGGCTCGAGCAGGAGATCGGAGAGACAGGCGTGCGGATCCTGCGCGCGATCAAGCGCGAACTGGATCCCTCCGGCATCCTGAACCCCGGCGCAGTGATCGCCGAGCAGGCCGACTGAGGTGGGCGGCCACATCGCGCTCCTGGCGAACCCGTACGCGGGCAAGGGCCGAGGACGCCGGGCGGCGGATGCGGCGCTCGTGCACCTGCGTGCCCGCGGCGCGGAGGTGCGGACCTATGCCGGCCGCTCCGCCGCCGACACCGTGGCACTGGCGGCGCAGGCCGTGCATGAGCGGCCGCGTGTGCTCGTCGTCGTCGGAGGGGACGGCACGCTCTCCGGCATCCTCGACGCAGTGCGCGGATCCTCCGTGCCGATCGCTCTGGTACCGGCCGGGACCGGGAACGACCTCGCCCGAGCGCTCGGACTTCCTCGGCACGACCCCGTTGCCGCAGCAGAACTCGCGCTCACCGGGGTGCCGCGGGCGATCGACGTCGGCGAGATCAGGACGCCCGCCGGCACAGCTCCGTTCCTGACGGTCGCCGCGCTCGGTTTCGACGCCAAGGTCAGCGACCGCACCAACCGGCTGCGCTGGCCGCGCGGCAGGCTGCGCTACTACCTGGCCCTCGTCATCGAGCTGGCCAGGCTGCGGGCGATGGACTTCACCCTGTCGGCGGACGGCGAGGACTCCGCGCAGCGACCGGGCACCCTGATCGCGGTGGCGAACACCGCGAGCTACGGCGGCGGGATGCCGGTGGCCGCCGGCGCCGCGCCGGACGACGCGCTGCTGGACGTCGTGCACGTCGCCCCGCTCGGGCGGTTCCGGCTGGCGATGCTGTTCCCGCTGCTGCTGCGCGGAAGGCACCTGGACCGGCCCGAGGTGTCGCACCGGTACGCGAGCTCGGTGACCGTGCGGGCACCGGGCCTCGTCGTCTATGCGGACGGCGAGAGGATCGGCGAGGAGGAGTGCACGATCACCGTGCAGCCGGCGGCATTGACCGTGATGGTTCCTGGAGAGGAGAAGCATGGCTGACTTCGACGAGGACGTCGTCGTCATCGGATCGGGTTTCGGCGGATCGGTCGCCGCACTCCGGCTGGCCGAGAAGGGCTACCGCGTACGGGTCTACGAGGCCGGACGTCGTTTCGAGGACGACGACTTCGCCAAGACGTCCTGGGATGTGCGTCGCTATCTGTGGGCGCCCGCGATCGGATGCCGCGGCGTGCAGCGCATCCACCGGCTGCCTGATGTGATGATCCTGGCCGGCGCCGGTGTCGGCGGCGGGTCGCTGAACTACGCGAACACGCTGTATCAGCCAGGAGCGCCGTTCTTCACGGACCGGCAGTGGAACGGCATCGCCGACTGGGCGGCGGAGCTCACCCCGCACTATGCGACGGCCAAGCGGATGCTCGGGGTCGTCGAGCACTACCCGCACACGGGCCCGGTCGAGCGGATCATGGCGGGAGCCGCAGAGGACCTCGGCGTCTCGGAGACGTTCCGCCGCGCGCCGGTCGGCGTCTTCCTCGGCACGCCGGGCGTGCGCGTGCCCGACCCGTACTTCGGCGGAGAGGGGCCGGACCGCACCGGATGCACGCTGTGCGGCAACTGCATGGTGGGCTGTCGCGTGGGTGCGAAGAACACCCTGATGAAGAACTACCTCGCCCTCGCCGAGCGGCGCGGTGTGGCCATCGAGCCGCTCCGCACGGTCACCGAGGTGCGTGCCCTGCGCGGCGGGGGATTCGCCGTCACCACCCAGCGCAGCGGCGCCTGGCTGCGGCACGAGAGGCGCACGGTCACCGCGAAGCAGGTCGTGCTCGCTGGAGGCACGTGGGGCACGCAGCAGCTGCTGCACCGGATGAAGCACTCCGGCGCTCTCCCGCACCTGTCGGATGCACTCGGCCGGCTCACCCGCACGAACTCCGAGGCGCTCGACGGCGCGATCGCCACGCGGGTGCCGGAGTCGCTCGAGTTCACCCGCGGTGTGGCGATCACCACCTCGTTCCACGTCGACGACCGCACTCACGTGGAGAACGTGAGGTACGGCCCCGGGTCGAACCTCATGGGCGCCCTGGCGACGGTCCTCGTTCCCGGCGACATGCCGCTGCACCGCCGCCTCGGCCATCTGCTCGGCCGGGCACTGCGGCATCCGGTCAGGCAGCTGCGCCTGGGGTCTCTGCGCCGCTGGAGCGATCGCGGCATCATCGCGCTGGTCATGCAGACCGCCGACAACTCGCTGACGCTGTCGCTGCGCCGACGGTTCGGACGCCTGGTGATGACCAGCGCCCAGGGCCACGGCGAGCCCAACCCGAGTCACCTCCCGCAGGCGCATCGCGCCGCCGAGGCGATCGCCGCACGGATCGAGCGGGACGGGGGCGTACCGGCCGAAGCGCGCGGCTCCTGGCCGGAGGTCTTCGGCATCCCGCTGACCGCGCACTTCCTGGGCGGAGCCGTCATCTCGAAGGGCCCCGCGGAGGGCGTCATCGACGCCTACCACCGCGTGTGGGGGCATCCGGACCTGCACGTGGTCGATGGCTCGGCCGTACCGGCGAACCCTGGTGTGAACCCGTCGCTGACGATCACCGCCCTGGCGGAACGGGCGCTGTCGTACTGGCCGGCGGCCGGGGAAGCGGATACCAGGCCCGCGCAGCGCCCCGGTCGTTGAGCGAGGCGGTCGTTGAGCGAGGCGGTCGTTGAGCGAGGCGGTCGTTGAGCGAGGCGGTCGTTGAGCGAGGAGCGCAGCGACGAGACGAAACGCAGCAGCGACGAGACGAAACGCAGCAGCGACGAGACGAAACGCAGCAGCGACGAGACGAAACGCAGCAGCGACGAGACGAAACGCCCCCAGGATCGACCTGAGGGCGTTTCGTCTCGCTAGCGCTCGCTCAACGACCAGCGGTGTCGATGCCGCGGATCACCGGGGTGTGGAACGTGCCGCCGAAGACGCGCTCCGAAGCTCCCTCACGGTCCAGGTACGGCGACGCGCCACCGTCGATGAACGGCCAGCCGGCACCGAGGATCAGGCACAGGTCGATGTCCTCGACCTCGGGCACGACGCCCTCGTCCAGCATGAGACGGATCTCCTGTGCGAGACCGTCCTGCACTCGGCGCAGGATCTCGTCGGCGGACGTCGGCGCGCTGCCAGCGGCCTGCTTGACGAGTTTGTCCGCAGCCTTTGTGAATCCGGTCACGCGGCCGCCCTTGTCCTTCTCGACCACCTGGTCGAGATCGGCCAGAGCGTGGAAGTTCTCGTTCGCGTAGAACCGCTCGGGGAAGTGCGCCACCATGGTGTCCTGCACGTGCGCGGCGACCTTCCAGCCGACCAGGTCGATCAGCTGGAACGGGCCCATCGGCAGGCCGAGCGGACCGAACGCCTTCTCCACGTCGGCCACCGGAGTGCCCTCGTAGACGGCACGCGCGGCCTCGCCCATGACCTTGGCCAGCAGGCGGTTCACGACGAAGCCGGGGGCGTCCGCGGTGAGCACGGCGTTCTTGCCGAGGCCCTTGGCCACGACGAAGGCGGTCGACAGCGCGGCCTCGGTGGTGGCCGAGGTCTTCACGATCTCGATCAGCGGCATGACCGCGACGGGGTTGAAGAAGTGGAAGCCGACCAGGCGCTCGGGATGGGCGAGCTTCGAGCCGATCTCCTCGACCGACAGCGAGGAGGTGTTCGTCGCGAGGATCGCGTCCTCGGCGATGATCTTCTCGATCTCGCCGAACACCTGCTGCTTGACCCCGACCTCTTCGAACACGGCCTCGATCACGAAGTCGCAGTCGGCGTACAGGCTCTTGTCGGTCGTGCCGGTGACGAGAGAGCGGAGCTTGTTGGCGGTGTCGCCGTCCAGACGGCCCTTCGCCTCGAGCTTGCCGATCTCCTCGTGGATGTAGGCCACGCCCTTGTCGACGCGTGCCTGGTCGAGGTCGGTGACCAGCACGGGCACCTGCAGCCTGCGCACGAACAGCAGCGCGAACTGGCTCGCCATCAGACCCGCACCGATGATGCCGACCTTCGTGACCTTCTTCGCCAGCGCCTTGTCGGGGGCGCCGACCGGGCGCTTGGCCCGCTTCTGCACCAGGTCGAAGGCGTACATCGACGCGGCGAACTGGTCGCCGGTGACGAGCTCGGCGAGCGCCTCGTCCTCACGGGCGAAGCCCTCGGCCCTGGTGCCGCTGCGCGCCTTGTCGAGCAGCTCGAGCGCGGCGTACGGTGACTTCGGCATCGTGCCGATCTTCGACTCGAGCATTCCGCGCGCCATCTTGATGGCGATCGGCCATTTGACCGTGCGCTCGATCTTGCCCGGCTCGTTCTTGCGCTCGACCTTCTGGCCGCCGAGGACCTTGTCGGCCCACGCGAGCGAGTTCTCGAGGAAGTTCGAGGCGGGGTAGATCGCGTCGAAGATCCCGAGCTCGAAGGCCTGCTGCGGCTTGAGCATGCGGTTCTGCTTCAGCGGGTTCGAGATCACCACCTCGAGGGCGTTCTCGATGCCGATCAGATTCGGCAGCAGGTAGGCGCCGCCCCAGCCGGGGATGATGCCCAGGAAGACCTCGGGCAGCGCGAGCGCGGCCGCCGAGGCGTCCACCGTACGGTACGTGGAGTTCAGTGCGATCTCCATGCCGCCGCCCAGCGCGAGACCGTTCACGAATGCGAAGCTGGGCACGCCCAGCTCGCTCAACGAACCGAGCACCTTGTGGCCCAGCTGTGCGATGAGGCGCGCGTTGTCCTTCGAACCCACCTTGCTGATGTCCGACAGATCGGCGCCGGCCGCCAGGATGTACTGCTTGCCGGTGATGCCGACAGCCTGGATCTCGCCCGCAGCGGCGCGTGCCCTGAGCCCGGCGAGCGTCTCACCGAGCTCGGTCAGGGTCGCGGGACCGAGAGTGTTCGGGCGGGTGTGGTCACGGCCGTTGTCGAGTGTGATCAGCGCGAGGACCCTGCCGGAGGCGAGGCGCACGTCGCGCACGGGGGAGTGCGTGATGACCTCGCCCTCGGTGAGGGCCGTGATCGGCGAGAAGTCGATGTCGTCGTAGTTCGTCATGCGTGCGTGCCCTTACTTGCGCTTCTTCTTGCCGTCGAAGAACGGGTTCTCCCAGATGACCGAGCCGCCCTGACCGAGACCGACGCACATGGCCGTGAGGCCGTACTGCACGTCGGGACGCTCAGCGAACTGGGCCGCGAGCTGGATCATCAGGCGCACACCGGATGCCGCGAGCGGGTGACCGACTGCAATGGCGCCGCCCCACTGGTTGACACGCGGGTCGTCGTCGGCGATGCCGAAGTGGTCGAGCAGCGAGATCACCTGAATGGCGAAGGCCTCGTTCAGTTCGAACAGGCCGATGTCGGAGATGTCGAGACCGGCCTTCTTCAGCGCCTTCTCCGTCGAGGGGATCGGACCGATGCCCATGATCTCCGGCTGCACGCCGGCGAACGCGAACGAGACCATCCGCATCTTCGGGGTGAGGCCGAACTCCTTGACCGCGCCGCCGCCGGCGAGCAGCGACATCGTGGCGCCGTCGGTGAGCGGTGAGGAGGTCCCCGCCGTCACGCGCCCGTGCGGACGGAACGGGGTCTTCAGCGCCGCGAGGTCCTCCATCGTGGTCTGCGGACGGCGTCCCTCGTCCTCGGTGGCCAGACCCCAGGCGCCGTCGGCGCCCTTGATGGCCACCGACACGAGGTCGGGCTGGATCTTGCCGGCGTCGTACGCAGCCTGCACCTTGTGCTGGCTGAGCATGCCGAACCGGTCCGAGCGCTCCTTGGTCAGATGCGGGAAGCGGTCGAAGATGCGCTCAGCCGTGACGCCCATGTTGAGGGCGCCGGGGTCGACCATCTTCTCCGCGACGAAACGCGGGTTCGGGTCGGCGTTGCCGCCGATCGGGTGATGGCCCATGTGCTCGACACCGCCTGCGAGGGCGAAGTCGTACATGCCGACACCGATCGACGCGGCCATCGTCGTCACGCTGGTCATCGCGCCGGCGCACATGCGCTCGACCGCGAGACCGGGGACGGTCTGGGGGAGGCCCGCGAGGATCGCGACCGAACGACCGAGCGTGAGGCCCTGATCTCCGGTCTGACTCGTCGCGGCGATGGCGACGTCGTCGATCCGGTCGGCCGGGACGGCCGCATTGCGCTCCATCAGGCCGATGGTCGCCTTCACGGCGAGGTCATCAGCGCGGGTGTTCCAGTACATGCCCTTTTCGCCGGCGCGCCCGAAGGGGGTGCGCACTCCGTCGACGAAGAAGACGTCCGAGATCTCGGCCACTCTGCCTCCATTGTTGTGGGATGGTTCCAGCCTAGGAAGGCGAGGCGGGTGCCGGGAATCGGTTGGTTCGAACCTACGATTCCGCGCCCGAGGGCTCTGGAGGCGATTGCTCGGCTTCTACAAAGGCATCGGCGATCTTCTGTGCGGTCTGCTCAATCTGCCAGTGTCGGGCACCGAGGGCGCCCAGGGCATCGCCGACGGCTTCCGCCGTCAGTGCGGGAGGATTCCACGCGACGCGGCGCAGGTAGTCCGGCGTGAGCAGATTCTCGGTGGGCATGTGCAGCTCCTCGGCGGTGGCCTCCACCACCGGGCGCGCGGCCTTGAGCCGGGCATCCGCCTCGGGGTTGCGATCCGCCCACGCCCGCGGCGGGGGCAGGGCGTCACCGGGCACGCGCTCGCGGGGCAGGTCGGTCGTCGTGCGACCACGCTCGATCGCGTTCCACCAGCGGTCCAGCTGCGTCCTGCTGGCGCGGCCGTTGAACTCCTTGATTCCGGCCAGGGCCTGCTTGCTGGACGGGCCGCCGAGGATCGCGGCGAGCAGCGCGCGATCCGGGACGAGTCGCCCGGGGAGACGTCCATCTCCTTCGCGTAGTCCTCGCGTGCGGTCCACAGCTCGCGGGCGATCGCGAGATTGCGGGCGCCGCGCACCTTGTGCAGGCCGCTGAGCCGGCGCCACGGGTCCTCGCGGGGCGGCTTCGGCGCACGGCTGAGGGTCGCGGCGAACTCCTCAACGGCGATCTCCGTCTTGCCTGTCTCGGCGAGTTCGGCCGCGAGCGCATCCTCGACGTCGATCAGGTGCAGCACGTCGAGGGCGGCGTACTCCAGCCAGGACTCGGGCAGCGGCCGCGTGGACCAGTCGGCCGCCGAGTGCTCCTTCTTCAACGTGATGCCCAGCGTCTCCTCGACCACGGCGGCGAGGCCGACCCGCTCGTGGCCCAGCAGCCGCGAGGCCAGCTCGGTGTCGAAGACGGAGGCCGGCTCGAGACGCAGCTCGCGCAGGGACGGCAGATCCTGGCTCGCCGCGTGGAACACCCACTCGACGTCGCCGATCGCCTCCTGCAGCGGCGTGAAGTCGCCGATGGCGGGTGGGTCGAAGAGGAACACGCCCGCTTCCCTGCGGAAGACCTGCACCAGGTACGCGCGCTGGGAGTAGCGGAATCCGGATGCCCGTTCGACATCGACGGCCACCGGGCCGTCGGCCGCGGCGAGCCGCTCCGTCGCCCGTTCGAAGGACTTGCGGTCGGCGATCACCTCGTAGTCAGCCACGGCCGTCCTTTCTCGCGCCGAACACGGCGACGTTCTCGGAGCCGGGCGGCAGACCGGCGAGCATCCCGACGAGCTCGGCCCACGCCTCGGCGTGGGGGCGGATCGGGCCCTCGGGCGTCCAGGACGCGCGCAGCTCGATCTGCGCGCCGTCGCCTTGTCCTGCGAGGCCGCCGAACCCCTTCGAGAGCGTCTTCGTGGACGTGCCCGAGGCGGAGTGATAGACGGCGTCGCGCGACTCCAGCGCGTCGACCAGCCATGACCAGGTGACGTCCGCGAGCAGCGGGTCGGTGCCGATCTCCGGTTCGAGCGGCGCCTGTGCGAAGGCGACGATGCGCCACGGCCCGTTCCAGGCCGACGGCTCCTCCGGGTCGTGCAGCAGGACCAGTCGTCCGGTGCCGTAGATCGAGTCACCGTGGTCGTCGGGCCGGACATCGGCGGCGAGGGCCAGCGAGAACGGGGCGAGGCCGGCCGGGGAGGGGATCTCCCGGACGACGATGTCCGAGCGGAACGCGATCTCGCGCAGCTGCGTCGCTGCGGCGTCGAACAGCGCAGCGGAATCCGGGTGGGCGGTCACGGCAACAGGCTAGAGTCAGGAGGCGATGAAGAGTCTCAGGCACGCCGTAGCGGTGGTCGTACCCGCACTGCTCGCCCTGGCGGCAGGCGCCGCCGTCGCCGTGTTCGCCACGGCGCGCCGCGTGGTCACGCCGGCGGTCCGCAGCAACGACACCGAGATCCTCGCGGTGGACACGGGCGCCCAGACGATCGAGCTGACCCGCACTCCCGACACCGAACTGCCCGGACGCTACGGCCTGTTCACGACGGGAACCTACGGGTATGTGAAGCTCGGCGCCGTGCTCAGCGCCGACAAGCGCAAGGTGCGCCGCAAGCTGCTCACGCAGATCGACGTCGGCGCCGAGGTCGATCGCGCTGCAGCATTCAGCGGCTGGTACTACGCGTCGCCCTCCGAACTGCACCTGCCCTACGAGACCGTGCTCATCGGCTCTCCGGCAGGCCCCTGCCCGGCGTGGCTGTTCCCCGCGCCTCCGGACGCCGGGGCATCCGGCACAGCGGCATCCGGAACCCCCGCGTCGAGAACGTGGGTCATCCAGGTGCACGGCCGCGGCACGACGCGCGCCGAGTGCCTGCGGGGCGTCCCGGTGTTCCACTCGCTCGGCATGCCGACGCTCGTCGTGTCGTACCGCAACGACGGTGAGGCGCCGCGCAGCAGGGGCGGGTCGTACGCGCTCGGCGCGTCGGAATGGCGCGACCTCGATGCCGCGATCGGGCACGCACTCCGCCACGGTGCCGAGCGCGTCGTGCTGATGGGATGGTCCATGGGAGGAGCGATCGCGCTGCAGGCATCGGTCAACTCCGAGCACCGCGAGTCCATCGCGGGTCTCGTGCTCGATTCGCCGGTGGTCGACTGGCGCACCGTGCTGCGGTTCCAGGCCCGTGAGGCCGGACTCCGCGAGCCGCTCCCCGCGCTCGCGATGGAGGCGCTGTCGGCTCCGTGGTCCGCACGCCTCGGTGGCGCGGAGCAGGCGATCTCCTTCGACAGCCTGGACATGGTCGCGCGCGCCTCCGAGCTTTCAGTGCCGATCCTCATCCTGCACAGCGACGACGACGGCTTCGTGCCCTCGGATGCCTCGCATGCCCTCGCCGCGGCACGACCCGATCTCGTGACCATGCCGGAGTTCAGCGTCGCGCGACACACCAAGCTGTGGAACTACGACCAGATCTCCTGGACGAGAGCGATCACCGACTGGACCTCGACCCTGATCGGTCCCTGAGCCCGTCGCCCGATCGGTCCCTGAGCCCGTCGAAGGGCTCAGCGCTTCTGCGCGACCTGGTTCTTGGCGCGCATCAGCATGCCCGTCATTCCGCCGATCCGCAGCGGCGAGACCAGCTTGGTCAGCCCGAGGCTCTGCGGGTAGTCGTTCGGGATCGCCAGGACCTCATCGGCGGTGAGGCCGTCGATGCCCTGCACCAGGATGCTCGCGAACCCACGGGTGGTCGGGGCCTCGGGCGGTGCGGTGGCGTGCATCCGCACGACGTCGTCCTGCACCTCGAGATGGATGAAGACAGGGGACTGGCACTCCGCGACGCGCTCGTACATCTCGGGGTGGTCGGCCAGTTCGGCGGGCACCGCCGGCAGTTCGTTCGCGAACTCCAGCAGCAGCGAGAGCCGGTCGCTCTCGGGAAGCTCGAGGAAGTCGTCGCGGAACTCGGCGAGGGTGTCGGGGACGTGCTCGGTGCTCATCCCTGACATCCTCGCACGCTCAGAGCGTGCCGGGCTCCGAGCCGGTGGCGATCGGAACGCGCACGGCGCTGCCCCACTCGGTCCAGGATCCGTCGTAGTTGCGCACGTTCTCGAAGCCGAGCAGGTGCTGCAGCACGAACCAGGTGTGGCTGGACCGCTCGCCGATACGGCAGTAGGCGACGATCTCATCGCCGTCCTTCAGCCCTGCGCCGTCGCGATAGATCTCCTCGAGCTCGGCGCGTGTCTTGAAACCGCCGTCCTCGGCGACCGCCTTTCCCCACGGCACGCTCTGCGCGGTGGGGATGTGACCGGCGCGCAGCGCGCCCTCCTCGGGGTAGGCGGGAGCGGAGGTGCGCTCACCGCTGTACTCCTCGGGGGAGCGGACGTCGATCAGCGGACCCTGCCCGATGAAGGAGAGGACATCCTCCTTGTACGCGCGCAGCACGGAGTCGTCGCGCTGCACGACCGGGTACTCGGTGCGCGGCCGATCCGCGGGAGCGGTGGTGATCGCGCCCCCTCGGAGATCCAGCGATCGCGACCGCCGTCCAGCAGACGGACGTCCTCGTGCCCGAACAGGGAGAACACCCAGAGTGCGTAGGCCGCCCACCAGTTGTTCTTGTCGCCGTAGATCACGACGGTGTCGTCACGGGAGATGCCCTTGCGGCTGAGCAGCTCCGCGAAGCCGGCGCCGTCGACGTAGTCGCGCACGACCGGATCGTTCAGCTCGGTGTGCCAGTCGACCTTCACCGCGCCGGGGATGTGCCCGGTCTCGTACAGCAGCACGTCCTCGTCGGACTCGACGACCACGAGCCCGGGGTCGCCGAGGTGCGCCGCGAGCCACTCCGTGGTGACCAGCCGGCCGGGCTCGGCGTACTCGGCGAACTTGGCGGAAGTGGTGTCGAAGTCGATGGGCACGGGTGTCTCCTGGATTCGGGCGAACGGGTGGTTCGGGGAGACGGCGTAGTGTGGAGCCGTCCCTCTGACGATAAGCCTCCCCGCGGCCGTGCGCATGCGGATTACGAAAGACGTCCAAACGCGAATGACCCAGGCGACCAGCCCCGGAATCGTCCACCTCACCGATCGGATCCCGGTCGTCTCCGGCAGCGAGATGCTGGCCAGCCTCGTGCCCCCGCCGCAGTTCGACGGCGCGACGTTCGAGAGTTATCGGGCCGACCCCGTCTATCCCTCGCAGGAGGAGTCGAAGGAGAAGCTGATGCGCTTCGCCGGGGGAGCTGCACAGCCGGTGAAGCGGGGCGGATTCTTCCGCCGTGCGCCGAAGGAGCCCGAGACCAAGCCCGGTGTGTACCTCGACGGCGGGTTCGGCGTCGGCAAGACCCACCTGCTCGCGGCGATCTACCACGCGATGCCGGCCCGCCGGAAGTACTTCGGGTCGTTCATCGAGTACACCGCGCTCGTCGGCGCCCTCGGGTACAAGAACACCGTCGAACTGCTGCGCGGGGCCGATCTGCTCTGCATCGACGAGTTCGAGCTCGACGATCCGGGCGACACCATGGTCATGACCCGGCTGCTCGGCGAGCTCGTGGCATCGGGGACCAAGCTCGCGGCGACGTCGAACACGCCGCCGAACGCGCTCGGCGAGGGGCGCTTCGCCGCGCAGGACTTCCTGCGCGAGATCCAGGCGATGTCCGACAGCTTCGAGACGCTGCGTATCGACGGCGTCGACTACCGCCAGCGTGCGATAGACGGCCACTCGATCGCGCTCGACGATGCGGCCTACACCGGGGCCGTCGAGCAGGGTGTGGCCGACGGTGCGGCATCCGACGACGAGTTCGGCGCGGTCATCCGGCATCTCGCCCAGGTGCACCCGTCCCGGTACATCCGCCTGATCGACGGAGTGGGCCTGATCGGCCTTCGTGACGTGCACGTGCTGACCGACCAGTCCGAGGCGCTGCGCTTCGTCGCCTTCGTCGACCGTGTGTACGACGCACAGATCCCCGTCGTCGCCACCGGTGTCGCTCTCGACGAGGTGTTCGCCGAGGAGATGCTCTCCGGCGGGTACCGCAAGAAGTACCTGCGGGCGATCTCGCGCCTGAACGCGCTCACGCACTCCGCGGCGTAACACGACGTTCACGCAGCGGCCGCTCCCGTAACGCGCTCGCAACACAGCGAGCGACCAGCCGAAACGCGGCGGTTCCACACTGAACCTCAACTTCTTCTCCCGAAAGTGAGGTTCGACATGGATGCACCGGGGAACATCTCCTGGGCCGTGACGGCGACGGCGCTGGTGCTGCTGATGACGCCGGGTGTGGCGTTCTTCTACGGCGGTCTCGTGAAGGCCAAGAGCGTCATCAGCATGATGATGATGAGCTTCGGCGCGATCGGGCTGATCGCCGTGCTGTGGACGCTGTACGGCTTCTCGATGAGCACCGTGGAGAGTCCGACGCAGTTCGCCGGCAACCCGTTCGCCGACTTCGGCCTCGCGGAGTCGGCGTCAGAGCCCGGCGCGAACGTCGGACTGCTGAGTGTCGCGTACGGCGCGACCTTCGCGATCATCACCGTGGCCCTGATCTCGGGGGCGATCGCCGACCGGGCGCGATTCGGTCCGTGGCTGATCTTCGTCGGCGTCTTCGGAACGATCGGCTACTTCCCGATCGCGGCATGGGTGTGGGGCGGCGGCTGGATCATGAACCTCGGCTCCTGGCTGTTCGGTGAGGACAGCGGCATCGCGGTCATCGACTACGCCGGCGGCACCGCCGTGCACATCAACGCCGGTGCGGCCGCCCTCGCCCTCTCGCTCGTGCTCGGCAAGCGGATCGGCTTCCACAAGGGCATCCAGAAGCCGCACAACGTGCCGCTCACGCTGCTCGGCGCCGCCCTGCTGTGGTTCGGATGGTTCGGCTTCAACGCCGGCGCGGAGTGGCTGGCCGAGGACATGGGCAAGGTCGGCCTGATCGCCATCAACACGATGGGCGCCGCGGCAGCCGGCATCCTGGGCTGGATCCTGGTGGAGAAGATCAAGGACGGCAAGCCGACCTCGGTCGGCGCGGTCTCGGGCGCCGTGGCCGGGCTCGTGGCGATCACGCCTGCCTGCGCGAACCTCGCTCCCGGATGGGCGCTGCTGCTGGGTGCTCTGTCGGGTATCGCCTGCGCGGTGGCGGTGGAGCTGAAGTACCGGCTCGGCTTCGACGACTCGCTCGACGTCGTGGGCCTGCACCTGGTCGGCGGCCTGCTGGGCACCGTCTACCTGGGGTTCTTCGCCACCGGCCAGGGCCTGTTCACCGGCGGCGACGTGCGACTGCTCGCCGTGCAGGTGATCGCATCCGGCGGCGTGATGATCTACTCGTTCGTCGTCGCTCTGGTGACCGGGTTCGCGATCGAGAAGACGATCGGGTTCCGTGTCACCAGCGACGAGGAGATCGCCGGCGTCGACCTCGCCGTGCACGGCGAGGAGGGCTACGCGCTCGACGAGCCGGTCGCCGTGCACTGACCCGAGAAGCAGAGGGGGCGATGATCCGATCGGATCTCGCCCCTCTCCGCGTGTCCGGGACGGTCAGGACTCGCCGGAGCCGTCGGCAGAGTCCTCACCCTCGGCGGAGTCGTCGTTCTCGGCGCCGGAGCCGTCCTCAGAGGTCTCGACCTTGACCGCGGAGATCTCGAACTCGAGCGTGATCTTCTCGGAGACGAGCACGCCGCCGGAGTCGAGGGGGTGTTCCACTCCAGGCCGAAGTCGCGGCGGTTCAGCCGGCGGCTGCCCTCGAAGCCGGCGCGCAGCTCGCCGTAGGCGCCCGTCTCGAGGCCGATCAGTGCGAGCGGGATCATCACCTGCTTGGTGACGTCGCGGATGGTCAGGTCTCCGGTCACCGAGAAGGCACGATCGTCGACCTCTTCGATGTGCGTGCTGACGAAGGTGATCTCGGGCCACTTCTCCGCATCGAAGAAGTCGGCGCTGCGCAGGTGGTCATCGCGCTGCTGCACGCGGGTGTCGACGCTCCCGGTCTGCATGACGACCTTCGCCCAGGACTCGTCGGGGTGCTCGGTGTCGACGTGCAGATGGCCGCTGATCTCGTTGAAGGCGCCGCGCACGGTGGTCACCATGGCGTGCTTCGCGGAGAAGCCGATGCGTGTGTGCGTCGGGTCGAATTCCCAGTCGCCGTTGACTTTCTCGAGATCGATCACGCGTGTCTCCTATTCGTTCTCGCTCGGGATGACGAGAGATCGGTCCGAGCATAGCAAGGGGGACCGGGCGAGATTCAGCAGGGGTTCCTCTATCGTGGGCGGGTGAGCTCGACCAACGGCATCCTGTCCACTCTCGTCGATGCGCTGCAGAAGATCCTGCGCCGAGATTCCGGCACGACAGCCGTCGGGACGCGGCGTGCAGATCCTGCCGTCCGGGTCTCGGGCGAAGAGGCCGGGCGGATGCCGGGCAGCGAGACGATCCGCATCGACCCGGACCGCATCCGTGATCTGCGTGTCTCCTACGCCCCGCAGCGCGACGGCGCACCGGATGCCGGCGAGGTGATCTGGACCTGGGTCCCGTACGAGGAGAACGACGGGCGCGGCAAGGATCGTCCGGTGCTGGTGATCGGCCGCCACTCCGCTGAGCGCGTGTACGCGGTGCGGATGACCAGCAAGCCGCACGACGGCGATCGCGACTACCTGCCGATCGGCTCGGGAGGCTGGGACGGTCAGGGCCGGGAGAGCTGGGTGGACATCGAGCAGCTCTACAGCGTGCACGATGCCGGCATGCGCCGCGAGGCGGCGATCCTCGACAAGGAGCGGTACAGGCGCGTGGTCGCCGCGCTGATGCGCCGGTACGGCTGGGCGAAGGCCTGAGAAGAACGACGAAGCCCGGGATCGGAACGATCCCGGGCTTCGGACGTGGAGCGGATGACGAGACTCGAACTCGCGACCCTCACCTTGGCAAGGTGATGCGCTACCAACTGCGCTACATCCGCGTGGGCGATGCCGGACTCGAACCGACGACCTCTTCCGTGTGAAGGAAGCGCGCTACCAACTGCGCCAATCGCCCCTGTGAAGTTGTCTTGTGCGCAGCGGCACGAATGAAAAGCATACCCGATGCGGAGGGCGGTCCCGGCATCGCGTTCCGAGCCGGGCGTGGCGTGCGGCGCGGGCGCCGTCCGGACACGCCCGACGGCGTCATCCGGTTTGGCGAACGTCTGATCCTGGGATAATGTATCTCGAGTGCCCGGCACGCCGGGTAACATGAAAAATGAACAGTTTGCGGATGTAGCGCAGTTGGTAGCGCATCACCTTGCCAAGGTGAGGGTCGCGAGTTCGAGTCTCGTCATCCGCTCGAGTGCAGGAGCCCCAGCCAGGGGCACCGGCATGTGGGTTCGAATCCACCTCACGGTGGCGTGGCCGAGCGGCTAGGCACCGGCCTGCAAAGCCGTTTACACGGGTTCGAATCCCGTCGCCACCTCTCGAACAACTGAACAGCCCATTGGGCGCGATTGGCGCAGCGGTAGCGCGCTTCCCTGACACGGAAGAGGTCACTGGTTCGATCCCAGTATCGCGCACAGAGAAAACCCCGGCTCAGCCGGGGTTTTTTGTTCCTGAAACATGCGTGGGCAACATGCGTGCAACATCGAATACACATCACATCCGGCAGGTACCCGTGCTGAGGACCGCCGCGCATGCCATGACATCGGGGGAGAGGTCAACCCCCTGCATCGAACGCCGGCCGCTCCGTAAGCTGCTCAGTGCCGTCACACGGGGTGAGGGCGGGGAGGTGACCCGTGCTGCCGGTGATCGATTCGCTCGCCCAGCTCGAGGACCTCGTGTGGGAGACGCCCGGCCTCGGCATCCGATACTCCGCCGGCTGGGACCACGATCGCGACGAGGAGTCGATCGATCATGAGAGCGGCCTTCCGCTGCCGGGACTGTCCGTGAATCCACTGGATCCCGAGTTCTGGTGGGTGCGTCCGCTGCGAGAGTGGCTCGCGCGACAGCTGTGCCAGTACCGGCATCTCGCCGAGGAGGACGACGACCGGCACGCCTGGGTCCTCGCCGGACGACTCGTCGCACGCGGCCCGGACTGCGAGCCGCTGCTCGACCATGTCGAGCCCATAGCGGATCTCTCCCCGGAGGTCATCGCCGAGGCGGTGCGCGTCTATGCGGAACGATTCGACGCCGGACGCGGGCCGACCGACTGAACTGCATGCAGGGTTCGGGAGGAGCCCTTCGGCGGATCGGATCAAGGATGCCGCATTCGGCCTTGCTCTCACGATGGGCAGGGCTGCGGGAGACCCGCAACAGCTCGCCCGACTCCTGCAGCGCTGATCGGTTCTCCTGTTCGTCCTCGTCGCGGCCGCGGAGATCGGGGGAGCGTGGCGGCGATCATCATCCTCGCGCCCGCGGTCGGGGCATCCGCTGACTGAATCGATCGCTCGGCTCAGCGCATCGAGTTGTGACGCATCCAGTCGTCCCAGCTCATCGACGCGCCGACGTCCACAGGGTCGGCGATCGAGGCGCGCAGGCCGCGCAGGTAGTACTCGAGGTGACGCAGGTTCGCGCAGGGGGCGGAACCTCACGAGCTGGGCGGGCTGCTCGGCGTGAACGGGGTGCTGCGCACGGTCGGCTCCTCCTTCGGCGCTCCGATCGCGATACGGATCATTGCCGGTGCGACGGGCGTCGACGGCTTCGTCGCACTGTTTCTGGTCGCGGCACTGGTCAGCGTGGTGGGTGGAGTGCTGTCGATGTGCCTGCGGTCCGGCGCGCGGATGCGGGGCGAGTAATCTTGACGTGACCCCTGGATGGAGATTGTCTGTGTCTGAGAACGCCCAGCCGAACGCCGAGAAGCGCGACGGCTTCGCCCTGTTCACCGACCGTTCTGTCATCGCGATGCGAGTGAACGGCGTCCTGAAGGACCTCGCCACGACGCTGACCGAGACCGACGTCGTCGAGCCCGTCACCATCGACAGCCCGGCCGGCCTCGACATCCTGCGGCACTCGACCGCTCACGTGCTCGCGCAGGCGGTGCAGCGCATCCGGCCGGAGGCGAACCTGGGCATCGGGCCGTTCATCACCGACGGCTTCTACTACGACTTCGGGGTGGAGAGTCCGTTCACTCCCGACGACCTGAAGGCCATCTCGAAGGAGATGCAGCGCATCGTCCGTGAAGGTCAGCGCTTCACCCGCCGTGTCGTCACCGAGGACGAGGCCCGCGCCGAGCTGGCGAACGAGCCCTTCAAGCTCGAGCTCATCGATCTGGCCGGCGGCCCCGGCTCCGGTGCTTCGACAGGCTCAGCAACCGAGGTCGCAGAGGGCGCATCCGTCGAGGTCGGTGCCGGCGAGCTCACCATCTACGACAACGTCACGAAGGACGGCGAGGTCGCCTGGAAAGACCTCTGCCGCGGCCCGCACGTGCCCAGCACCCGCATGGTCGGTAACGGCTGGGACCTCACCCGGGTCGCCGCGGCGTACTGGCGCGGCAGCGAGAAGAACCCGCAGCTGCAGCGCATCTACGGCACCGCATGGCCGACGAAGGACGAGCTGCGCGCCTATCAGGAGCGCCTGGCCGAGGCCGAGCGCCGCGACCACCGCAAGCTCGGCGTCGAGATGGACCTGTTCTCGTTCCCCGACGAGATCGGCTCGGGTCTGGCGGTGTTCCACCCCAAGGGCGGCATCATCCGGTACGAGATCGAGGAGAACCTGCGCAAGCACCTGCTGCGCAACGGCTACGACCTCGTGAACAGCCCGCACATCACCAAGAAGGATCTGTTCCAGACGTCCGGGCACCTGCAGACCTACGCCGACGGCATGTTCCCGCCGATGCACCTCGACGAGATCGTCGACGACGAGGGCAGCATCACCCGTCAGGGCCAGGACTACTACCTGAAGCCCATGAACTGCCCGTTCCACAACCTGATCTTCCGCGCCCGGGGTCGTTCGTACCGCGAGCTTCCGCTGCGGCTGGCGGAGTTCGGCACCGTCTACCGATACGAGAAGAGCGGCACGCTGTCGGGGCTGACCCGCGTGCGCGGCCTGACCCAGGACGACGCGCACATCTACGTCACGCAGGAGCAGGTGCGCGAGGAACTCGCCACCAACCTGAACCTGGTGCTCGAGCTGCTGCGCGATTACGGCCTGAACGATTTCTATCTGGAGCTGTCCACGAACGAGGAGGGCAATCCGAAGTTCCTCGGCGAGCCCGAGCAGTGGACCACGGCGATCGAGACGCTCCGCGAGGTCGCTCTCGAGTCGGGACTCGAGCTGGTCGCCGACCCGGGTGGCGCGGCCTTCTACGGCCCGAAGATCTCGGTGCAGGCGCGTGACGCGATCGGCCGCACCTGGCAGATGTCGACGATCCAGCTGGACTTCAACCAGCCGGAGCGCTTCGAGCTGGAGTACACCGGACCCGACGGGCAGAAGCACCGTCCGGTGATGGTCCACCGCGCCCTGCTCGGTTCGGTCGAGCGCTTCTTCGCCATCCTGCTGGAGCACTACGCGGGAGACTTCCCGCTGTGGCTCGCCCCCGTGCAGGCGGTCGGCGTCCCTGTCGCCGAGGAGTACGCCGAGTACCTCGAAGGCGTCATCGGCCAGCTGAAGGCCGAGGGGCTGCGTGCCGAGGTCGATCATTCCGACGACCGGATGCAGAAGAAGATCCGCAACCACACCACGGCGAAGGTGCCGCTGATCCTCATCGCGGGGGAGCAGGACCGCTCGGCGGGCACCGTCTCGTTCCGCTTCCGCGACGGCACGCAGGAGAACGGCGTGCCGGTGGCGGATGCTGTCGCTCGCATCCGCTCGGCGGTCGCCGCCCACATCCGTGTGATGGCAGCCGGAGACCTGGCGTGACGGACCCTTGGACAGGCTCAGGGACCCAGAGCTCGGGATCAGCGACCCAGCCGGAGGACGCCGCGCACCTGGCGGGCGTCGCCGACGAGTTCCAGCGGCTCTGGACCCCGCACCGGATGGCATACATCCAGGCCGGGCCCGAGCCGCTGCGCGAGGAATGCCCGTTCTGCGAGGCGCCGAAGCATGACGATGCCGAGCGGCTGATCGTCGCGCGCGGCCAGAGCGCCTACGTGTTGCTGAACCTGTTCCCGTACAACTCCGGCCACCTGCTGGTCTGCCCGTACCGGCACATCGCGACGTACGACCAGGCCACGCCCGAGGAGGTCGCCGAGATCGGCTCGCTCACGCAGACCGCGATGCGGGTGCTGCGCGAGGTGTCGAACTGCGACGGTTTCAACCTCGGCATGAATCAGGGCGCGGTCGCCGGCGCCGGCGTCGACGCGCACCTGCACCAGCACATCGTGCCGCGCTGGCGCTCGGATGCGAACTTCTTCCCGATCATCGCCAAGACGAAGGCGCTGCCGCAGCTGCTCGGCGAGGTCCGCGAGGCCGTCGCGCACGCGTGGCCTCAGGCTGGTCGTTGAGCGAGGGAGCGCAGCGACGGAGACGAAACGCGTCGGGGATCGGCTGAGAGCGTTTCGTCTCGCTCCGCTCGCTCGACGACCGGAGGTCAGCGCACGCGCTGCGCGGTGAACTGCATCCGCGGATTCGCGTAGTACTCCTGCGACTCCACCAGCTGCAGCTCGCGTTCGCCCGACTCCAGCGTCGCCTTCAGCAGGTCGAAGACGCTCGAGACGGTGCGCTCGAGGGCGACCTCGGCGTCGTGGGTGGCGACGTAGTGTGCCGTGAACAGCGCCGCGGTCACGTCGCCCGAGCCGTTCGCCTTCATCGGCAGGTGCGGCGTGGCGACCAGCCAGGCGCCCTTGTCGTCGACGGCGAGCATCTCGATGGTGCCCTCCTCGCGGTCCGGGCGCTCCACGCTGGTCACGAGTACGACCGAGGGACCCATCGCGCGGGCCGCGTCGACTGACGCGAGCGTCTCCTCGAGCGTGGACGGTTCGGTGCGGGTCAGGTAGCCGAGCTCGAACTGGTTCGGGGTGATGATGTCGGCGACCGGCACGACCCGGTCGCGGAGCAGCTCGGGGATGGCCGGTGCCACGAAGCATCCGGACTTGGCGTTGCCCATCACCGGGTCGCACGCGTACACGGCACCGGGGTTGGCGGCCTTCACCCGCGCGACGGCGTCGATGATGACGTCGCCGATGCCCTCACCGCCCTGGTAGCCGCTCAGCACCGCGTCGATCTGCGGCAGCACGCCGCGCTCCTCGATGCCGGTGATGACCTCGCGCACGTCGGCCGGGTCGATCAACGGTCCGCGCCAGGCGCCGTAGCCGGTGTGGTTCGAGAAGTTGACCGTGTAGACCGGGAGCACCTCGACGCCGATCCGCTGCAGGGGGAAGACGGCGGCGGAGTTGCCGACGTGACCATAGGCGACAGCGGACTGGATCGAGAGCATCTTCATCCCGCCATCCTCTCACCCTGCCGCGGCGTCATCTGCGCACGGCGGCCGCGAGGTCGTCGAGCAGCGCCGTGGTCTCGTCCGCATCGAGGTCGTGCACGGTCAGCCGCAGGTGGTGCGAGGGCTGCAACCCCTCGTCGGGGCGGAACTCGTCGCCGGTGCGCGCCAGCCAGCCGCGTCGCATCAGGTGCTCCGCAGCGATGCGCGCAGGCACCGGAAGCTCGACCCACAGGTTCAGACCGTCGCCCGGTTCGCAGGGGATGCCGCGGACCGCGAGCCCCTCGGCGAAGGCCCGGTTGCGGGAGGCGTAGTGCTCCGCGGCCTCGTCGAACAGCGTCTGCACGGACGCGTCCTGCAGCTGGGTGAGAGCGAGACGCTGCAGCAGATGGCTGACCCAGGTCGTGCCGGGGCTGAGTCGCATCGCCAGCCGCTCCGCGGTGGTCGGGTCGGTGGCGGCGACCGCCAGGCACATGTCCGGACCGAGGAATTTCGACACCGACCGCACCAGTGCGTAGCGGCGGTGCTCCGGTCCGATCAGCGACTCGTACGGACGACGTGACAGCGCGGAGAAGTGGTCGTCCTCGATGATGAGCACGTACGGATGCTCGGCGAGCAGCTCGCGCAGCGCCGTGGCCCGCGCGG
This sequence comes from Microbacterium sp. KUDC0406, assembly GCF_021582875.1. Lineage (NCBI taxonomy): Bacteria > Bacillati > Actinomycetota > Actinomycetes > Micrococcales > Microbacteriaceae > Microbacterium > Microbacterium sp. KUDC0406. Next base: position 995,956 of record NZ_CP091138.1, read on the forward strand.
GGGAGAGCGACGCGCCGGTGGGGTTCTGCGCGCGGGGCGTGCACACGATCGCCCGAACACCGGCGTCGAGTGCGCCGCGCAGCCCGTCGACGGTCATGCCCTCGGAGTCGACCGGCACCGGGATCGTGCGGTAGCCACCGAGTCGGGCGGTGTGGATGCTGGCGAGGAAGCAGGGGTCTTCGAGCGCGACCGCGTCGTCGCGCATCAGCGCCTGCGCGAGCAGTCGTTCCACCGCATCCACCGCGCCGCTGGTGATCGTGACACGCAGGTCGTCGCGCCCCAGGTCGGCGGCGACCCAGGTGCGGGCCCAGGTGTCCAGCGCAGGGTCGATGACCGGTTCGCCGTAGAGCACGGGACGTCCGACGATGCGATGCAGCGCGGGAGTCGGATCGGGGATGTAGCCCGGGTCGGGGTTGCCCGAGCCGATGTCGCGCAGCACGGTGTCTGCGGCATGTCCTTCCTGCGCGACACTGCCGGCGCCGGCGACGACGGTGCCGGCCCTGCCGCTGGAGAGCACGAGACCGGCCTGGGCGAGCTGACGGTACGCGGCGACAGCCGTGTTGCGGTTCACGCTCAGTGCCGAGGCGAGCTCTCGCACCGGGGGAAGGGCGTCGCCGGGAGAGAGCAGGCCGCGTTCGCGGAGCGCGCGGATGCTGTCGGCGATCTCCGCCGCCGTGGAACCCGTGATCTGGTGCATCGGGTCGAGTCTACGGTGCTATCGTTTGGCATAGGCCAATAGTTGTCTTTGTCCCGAGAGGATCCCCATGTCTGAGCAGACCACCGGATCGGCCCGCGTCAAGCGCGGCCTCGCCGAGATGCTGAAGGGCGGCGTCATCATGGACGTCGTCACCGCCGAGCAGGCGAAGATCGCCGAGGATGCCGGCGCTGTCGCTGTGATGGCCCTCGAGCGCGTCCCCGCCGACATCCGTGCCCAGGGCGGCGTCTCCCGCATGAGCGACCCCGACATGATCGACAGCATCATCGACGCCGTCTCGATCCCGGTGATGGCGAAGGCCCGCATCGGTCACTTCGTCGAGGCGCAGGTGCTGCAGGAGCTCGGTGTCGACTACATCGACGAGTCCGAGGTGCTCTCGCCTGCGGACTACGTCAACCACATCGACAAGTACGACTTCACCGTGCCGTTCGTCTGCGGCGCCACCAACCTCGGTGAGGCGCTGCGCCGCATCAACGAGGGTGCGGCGATGATCCGCTCCAAGGGCGAGGCCGGCACCGGCGACGTCTCCGAGGCGATGAAGCACATCCGCAAGATCCGCGGTGAGATCGCCGCCCTCGGCGCGCTGTCGAAGGACGAGCTGTACGTCGCTGCGAAGGACCTGCAGGCACCCTATGAGCTGGTCGCCGAGATCGCCGAGACCGGGACGCTGCCCGTCGTGCTGTTCGTCGCGGGAGGCGTCGCCACCCCGGCGGATGCCGCGATGATGATGCAGCTCGGTGCGGACGGCGTGTTCGTCGGCTCCGGCATCTTCAAGTCGGGCAACCCGGCGGAGCGCGCGAAGGCGATCGTCAAGGCGACGACCTTCTACGACGACCCGAAGGTCATCGCCGAGGTGTCCCGTGGTCTCGGCGAGGCCATGGTCGGCATCAACGTCTCCGACCTCCCCGCACCGCACCGTCTCGCCGAGCGCGGCTGGTGACCACGCACCGCGTCGGTGTGCTCGCGCTGCAGGGCGATGTGCGCGAGCACACCGCTCTGCTCACGGAGCTGGGTGCCGAGGTCGTGCTGGTGCGCCGGCCCGAGGAAGTCGCGTCCGTCGGCGGTCTCGTGATCCCCGGCGGCGAGTCGACCGTGATCGACAAGCTCTCTCGCACCTTCGGCCTGCAGGAGCCGATCCGCGCGGCCATCGCCGACGGGATGCCGGTGCTCGGCACCTGCGCGGGGCTCATCATGCTCTCGAATGAGCTGGTCGACGGCATCGAGGGGCAGGAGACCTTCGGAGGCCTGGACGTGCTCACCCGGCGCAACGCCTTCGGCCGTCAGACAGAGTCCTTCGAAGCACAGCTGGACGTTCCCGAGCTCGGCGAGGCACCGGTGCATGCCGCGTTCATCCGCGGTCCGGTGGTCGAGTCGGTCGGGCCGGATGCCGCGATGCTCGCGGCGCTGCCCGACGGTCGCGTGGTCGCGGTCGAGCAGGGCGACCTGCTCGGCATCAGCTTCCACCCCGAGATCTCCGGCGAACCGCGCTTCCACCAGCGCTTCCTCGCCCGGGTTGCAGCGCGCGGCTGAGATCGAGGGTCAGCCGGCGCAGCGGTAGCGTGAACCCATGCGACTTCCCCTCGGATCGACCGACGTCAGCGCGAGCGGCGGAAGCGCCGTCCTGGCCGGGCGCAGGGGAGAGGCGTGGAACGATGTCGCCTCGGGGCCGATGTCCCTCGAGGGCGCCATCGAGGTGCTCGAGGACGGGAGCATGGCAGTCGCCCACGCCGACCCGGCATTCGACGTCGCAGTCCCCTCCGACGCCCCGGACGCTCCGCGCTTCGGTTCCGGCGATCCGATCCTCTGGCGGTACGGGCGCTACATCGAGACGGCGCGGGTGATCCGCGACGATGCGCGCGGGCTGGTCGTGTGGATCCCGTCCGGCTCCGCACGCCTGGTCTCCGTGCCTGCCGACGGCCGCTCTCCGCGCGACGTGCCGCTCGACGAGCGGTTCAGCGTGCCGTGGGCGATCGAGGAGTCGTCCTGGCGCGGCCCCGGCGTGGTGCGCGTGGCGCCGGCGGGCAAGCCCTGGTCGGTATGGTTCTTCCGATCCACCGACGGGACGCCGGAGGGTGCCTACGTGAACCTCGAACTCCCGCACCGGCGAACCGCCGGCGAGACTCCGGGCATCTTCTCCCGCGATCTCGTCCTCGACCTCTGGATCGACGCCGGGCATCCTGGCAGCGAGGACATCTGGGTGAAGGATGCCGACGAGCTGGTGGCCGCCGTGCAGCAGGGCCGGTTCACCGCGGAACAGGCCGAGGCCGTGCGTGCACTCGCCGATCACGCGGTGCGCGAGTTCGTGGCATCCGGTGACTGGCCGCTCGACGAGGGGTGGGATGCCTGGACGCCGGGCGAGGAGCTCGACGTGCCCGTGATGCTGCCGGCCGGTGCCGCGATGGATGCCGTCCGGCGACGGTCGGGCCGAACCAGCCTCGAAGGCTGACGGCGGAACGTTCGCGATTCGTTAGAATGGACGATGCCCTGGAGGCGACTCCGGGAGACGAGACGAGCGGAGACTTATGTCCGGGCATTCCAAGTGGGCCACGACCAAGCACAAGAAGGCGGTCATCGACTCGCGCCGTGCCAAGTCGTGGGCCAAGCTCATCAAGAACATCGAGGTCGCTGCGAAGCTGGGCGGCCCCGACCTCGCAGGCAACCCGACGCTGTTCGACGCGGTGCAGAAGGCGAAGAAGACCTCTGTCCCCAAGGACAACATCGATCGCGCCGTCAAACGCGGAGCCGGCATCGGCGGCGAGTCCGTCGAGTACTCCTCGATCACGTACGAGGGCTACGGCCCGAACGGCGTCGCGCTGATGATCGAGTGCCTCACCGACAACAAGAACCGTGCGGCGGCCGAGGTGCGCACCGCGCTGTCCCGCAACGGCGGCACGCTCGCCGACCCCGGCAGCGTGGCCTACAACTTCACCCGCAAGGGCGTCATCGTCGTGAGCTCCGAGGGCACGACCGAGGACGACGTCATGATGGCGGCTCTCGAGGCGGGCGCCGAGGAGATCGAGCCGCACGCACAGGGCTTCGAGGTCATCACGGAGGCCACCGACCTGGTGGCTGTGCGCTCCGCACTGCAGGAGGCGGGTATCGACTACGAGTCGGCCGACGTCGAGTTCGTACCGAACCTCAAGGTCGAGATCGACGCCGACACCGCGCGCAAGATCTTCCGCCTCATCGACGCGCTCGAGGACAGCGACGACGTGCAGAACGTCTTCAGCAACTTCGACCTCCCCGCCGAGGTGCAGGCCGAGCTCGAGAACGACGACGAGTGAGTTGAGCGACGGCCCTTCGACGAGCTCAAGGACCCATGTCGACAAGCTCAACGACCGATGACCGACAGAACCCCCGGGCGCGCCTGCGTCCGGGGGTTCTGCGTCGTAACCAGCCTGGGGTGGTGACCTCGCTGCGCGTGCTCGGCATCGACCCCGGCCTCACCCGGTGCGGCGTCGGTGTCGTCGACGTCGACCGTGCGCGCCGGGGCACGCTCGTGCACGTCGGCGTGATCCGCACTCCGGTCGACGCGTCGATCGGCGACCGGCTCGCCGCGGTCGCCGCCGGAATCCGCGAGGTGCTCGAGTCGCACCGGCCGGATGCCGTCGCCGTGGAGCGCGTCTTCGCCCAGCAGAACAGCCACACGGTGATGGGCACCGCTCAGGCGAGCGGCGTCGCCCTGCTGCTCGCCGCCGAGGCGGGCCTGCCCGCTGCCACCCACACGCCGAGCGAGGTGAAGGCGGCCGTCACCGGCTACGGGTCGGCGGACAAGAAGCAGGTGCAGTCGATGATCGCCCGCATCCTGCGTCTGGACACCCTGCCGCAGCCGGCGGACGCCGCGGATGCGCTCGCCATCGCGCTGTGTCACGCCTGGCGGCGGGACGCCTCGGCGCCGGCCTCCGGCGGTGGCCTGACTCCGGCCCAGCAGGCCTGGGCGGACGCCGAGCGTGTCGCTCGAACATACGTACGATCGGCCCGATAGGCTGACGGCATGATCTGCTCCCTGCACGGCGTCGTCCTGCACGCCGACTCGGGCCACGTCGTCATCGAGACCGGCGGTGTGGGCTTCGCCGTCTTCGTTCCCGCCGACGTCGCGCACACCGCGGTCGTGGGGGAGCGGATGCTGCTGCACACCAGCCTCATCGTCCGCGAGGACGCACTCACGCTGTACGGCTTCGCCGACCGCGACGAGCTGGAGATCTTCGGTCAGCTGATCAGCGTCACCGGCGTGGGACCGAAGTCCGCCCTGGGAGTGCTGTCGCACCTCACCGTCGACCAGATCGCCGCAGCGGTCGGTGACGAGGACGACGCACCGTTCCGCCGCGTCTCCGGCATCGGTCCGAAGACCGCCAAGCTCATCGTCGTGCAGCTCGCCGGCAAGGTGCAGCCGCGCGTCGCCGCGGCACCGGCCGGCATCTCGGCACCGGGCATCACGGACCAGGTCGCCGCGGCACTCGTCGGCCTCGGCTGGTCGGAGCGCGTCGCCGCCGAGGCCGCGGAGCAGACGGCGGCAGACGCCACCGACGCCGAGCGAGAGTCCGTCGCCGCGCTGCTGCGGCGCACGCTCGCCGCTCTCGGCCCCGGAGCGGGCCGTGGCTGAGCCCCGGGACGCCGCCGAGGCGCTGGACGAGACCGAGCTCGCGATCGAGGGCGCACTGCGGCCTGCGAGTCTCTCCGAGTTCGTGGGGCAGCCCAAGGTGCGCGGGCAGCTGCAGCTGCTGCTGCAGGCCGCGCGCATCCAGGAGCGCACCGCCGACCACATCCTGCTCGCGGGCCCTCCCGGGCTGGGCAAGACCACCCTTGCGATGATCGTCGCGCACGAGAGCGAGCGGCCGCTGCGGCTCTCCAGCGGGCCGGCCATCCAGCACGCCGGCGACCTTGCGGCGCTGTTGAGCAGTCTCACCCCGGGCGAGGTGCTGTTCATCGACGAGATCCACCGGATGGCGCGCTCCGCCGAGGAGATGCTCTATCTCGCGATGGAGGACTTCCGGATCGACATCATGGTCGGCAAGGGCGCCGGTGCCACCAGCATCCCGCTGGAACTGGCCCCGTTCACCCTCGTCGGTGCGACCACGCGCTCCGGCCTGCTGCCCAATCCGCTGCGCGACCGGTTCGGCTTCACCGGGCACCTGGAGTACTACGGCGAGGATGAGCTCGAGCAGGTCATCGCCCGCTCGGCGGCGGTGCTCGGCATTCGGCTGCCATCCGATGCGCTCTCAGAGATCGCCCGCCGCTCGCGCGGCACGCCCCGCATCGCCAACCGGCTGCTGCGTCGCGTGCGCGACTACGCCCTGGTGCACGGCGAGCAGGACACCGCGTCGATCTCCGACGTGCGCGCGGCGCTCGAGCTGTACGACGTCGACGCGATCGGACTCGACAGGCTCGACAGGGCGGTCCTCGACGCCCTGGTGCGCCGATTCGGCGGCGGACCCGTGGGGCTCAGCACGCTCGCGGTCGCCGTCGGTGAGGAAGCCGAGACCGTGGAGAGCGTGGTCGAGCCCTATCTTGTTCGCATCGGCTTCCTCGGGCGCACCCCCCGTGGCAGGATCGCGATGCCGCAGGCCTACGCGCACCTCGGCGTCGCGCACCCCGGCGGGGGCGCATTGTTCGATGACCTATAATCGCTGAAGACTTCGCATCCCCCTATAGCGCGCCCCATTGTCGGCGTGCGCGCGTCGGAAAGGCCCCACCCGTCATGGAAATCATTCTCTTTGGACTGCTCGCGCTTCTGCTCGTCTTCATGTTCTTCAACACCCGCAAGCGGCAGAAGCAGATGAAGGCCGAGCAGGAGGAGAAGGCGACCAAGACCGTCCCGGGCGCCAAGGTGCTCCTGCAGGGCGGCCTCTACGGCACGATCGTGTCCTTCGACCCGGAGAACCTCGACCAGCCCGCGCGCGTCGAGCTCGCCCCCGGCGTCGTCATCGAGGTGCACAGCCAGTCGATCCTCCGCATCGTCGAGCCCACCGACGCCGAGCCGGCCGACGCTGACGCCGTCGTCGAGGATGCTCCGGTCATCGGCGAGATCGCCGACTCCGAGCTTCCCGACCCGAACCACGTCGAGACCCCGGAGGAGACGCGCGCCCGCCTCGAGCGCAACGAGCGCGGCGACTCCGAGAACTGATCCGCGGCGTTCCAGCACACGAGAAAGCGGCAATCCGTGGCATCCACTTCTCCGACCCGCCATGCCTGGCGGGTCCTCCTCGGTCTGCTCGTCGTCACGGCGGTGCTGTTCGGCATCAACGCCGTCGGCGTGTTCCTCGGCAAGAGCTCCTGGACGCCTGAGCTCGCCCTCGACCTGCAGGGCGGCACCCAGATCATCCTGAGCGCGCAGACCGCGGACGGTTCCGACCCGACGCAGGAGCAGCTCGACCAGGCCGCGGCCATCATCCGGCAGCGCGTGGATGCCTCGGGCGTCGGCGAGAGCGACATCACGACCGAGGGCGGCCGCAACATCGTCGTCCAGATCCCGGGTGTCGCCGACGAGCAGACCCGCCAGCGCATCGAGGCGAGCGCCCAGCTCGAGTTGCGTCCTGTGCTCGCGACAACCGACCCCGCGACCGACTTCGTCGGCGAGGACGGCAAGAGCACGCCGTGGCCCACGCCGGACGCCACGATGAACGCGACGCCGACGGCCGAGCCCACCGACGCCAGTGACCTCTCGTGGGTCACTGAGAAGCTGCGGGCGCAGTTCCTCAGCTACGACTGCACCGATCCGGACAACGACCCGGCGTCCGCGCCCAAGGACGAGCCTCTGGTCGCGTGCAGCATCGACGGACAGGTCAAGTACCTGCTCGGTCCCACCGAGCTGACCGGCACCGAGATCACCGACGCGCAGGCCGCTCGCGAGCAGGACTCCGGACAGTGGATCGTGCAGCTCGAGATGAACGACAAGGGCACGAAGACCTTTGCCGACGTCAGCCAGCGCCTGTACCAGAACAAGCTCGCGAACCAGAGCCCGCGCGACCAGTTCGCGTTCGTGCTCGACGGCAAGGTCATCTCCGCGCCGCAGATGCAGGCCGTGATCAGCAACGGCAAACCCTCGATCTCGGGCAGCTTCACTCAGGAGTCCTCGAAGACCCTCGCCGATCAGCTGCGCTACGGTGCGCTGCCGCTGAGCTTCAACGTGCAGAGCAACGAGTCGATCTCGGCGACCCTCGGTTCGCAGCAGCTGCAGATCGGCCTGATCACCGGCCTCATCGGTCTCGGCCTGGTGGCGATCTACTCGCTGCTCAGCTACCGCGCACTCGGCTGGGTGATCATGGCGTCCATCGGCGTGATGGGCGTGCTGACCTACATCATCATCTGCATCCTGGCCTGGCGCATGGGCTTCCGGCTCTCGCTGGCGGGCGTGGCCGGTCTGATCGTGTCGATCGGATTCACCGCCGACTCGTTCATCGTGTACTTCGAGCGAATACGAGACGAGTTGCGAGACGGCAAGTCCATCACCGGCGCGGTGGAGGACGGCTGGGGCCGTGCGAAGCGCACGATCTACATCTCGAAGTCGATCAACATCCTCGCTGCCGTCGTGCTGTACATCCTCGCGGACGCCACGGTGAAGGGCTTCGCGTTCACACTCGGACTGACCACCCTGATCGACGTGTTCATCTTCGTGATCTTCACGCACCCGGTCATGCAGCTGCTCGCCCGTACGAGGTTCTTCGGTGGCGGCCATCCGCTGTCCGGGCTCAACCCCGAGGAGCTCGGTGCGGTCTACCGCGACCGCACGGAGTTCCGTCAGGTGCAGACGGCGTCGAGCGGGAAGGCCGCGCGCACCAAGGCATCGCGCGGTGAGGCCGAGCGCCGCCAGACCATCGCCGAACGCAAGCGCGCCGAGGCCCTCGCCGGGGCATCCGACGCCGGTGCATCCGCAGAGTCCGGAAAGGACGGGGACGCCTGATGTTCTCCATGAACGAGTTCGGCAACAAGCTCTACTCCGGGAAGACCTCCTTCCCGTTCGTGCAGAGGCGCAGGCTGTGGTTCATCATCGCGATCCTGCTCGTGGTGGGGTCCGCACTGATGCTGATGGTGCGTCCTCCGCAGTTCTCGATCGAGTTCACCGGCGGTTCGCAGTTCATCGTGCAGGCACCGGCGAGCACCGATCAGGCGCTCGCGACGCAGGCCGTGCAGTCGGTCGTCCCGGAGGCCACCACCAAGGTCGCGATCGTCGGCGGCACGGATGTCCGCGTGCAGACATCGCAGATGACCGCGAAGGAGACCAACGAGGTCGCCACGGCGCTGGCCAAGGCCTACGACGTCGCTCCGGACGAGGTGAACAAGTCGTTCATCGGTCCGGCCTGGGGCGAGAACGTCACCCGGCAGTCGCTCTGGGGCCTCGCGATCTTCCTCGCGCTGACGTTCCTGATCCTCGCGATCTACTTCCGCACCTGGAAGATGTCGGCCGCGGCCATCATCGGCCTGCTCGACGTGCTGGTGATCACTGTCGGCGTCTACGCGCTGGCCGGCTTCGAGATCTCCCCGGCGGCGGTGATCGGGTTCCTCACGATCCTCGCCTATTCGCTGTACGACACCACCGTCGTGTTCGACAAGGTGCGTGAGAACACGACGGAGGACGGGGAGCAGCTCACCCGCACGTTCGGCGAGTCGGTCAACCTCGCGGTCAACCAGACGCTGGTGCGCTCGATCAACACGTCTGTCGTGGCCGCTCTTCCCGTGGGCGCGATCCTGTTCATCGGCGCGTTCTGGCTGGGAGCCGAGACGCTCACCGACATCTCGCTGTCGATCTTCGTCGGCATCCTTGTGGCGACGTACTCGACGCTGTTCGTCGCTGCTCCGCTGTACGCGTTCTTCCGTCAGAAGGAGCCGGCGATCCTCGCCCACGACAAGAAGGTGCTGAAGGCCCGAGAGCGCGCCGTTCAGGCCGTCTGAGCAGCAGGACCGCGGAGTCTCTCGGCGGTCCTGTCAGCGCGTAGGATGATCTGATCGGAGGTGTGAGCGTATGGCGGAGCCGCAGACGACGTCGCAGGGATCGAGTCTGCGCAGACTCGTGCCCCGGATCTTCTCGCGTGCTCCCCGGGTCAACGACCTCGACAACCTCATCCGCACCGTGCGGGTCAACCACCCGCGGGGCGACCTCCCGATCATCGAGCGGGCGTACACCGTCGCCAAGGAGAAGCACGAGGGGCAGCTGCGCCAGAGCGGCGAGCCCTACATCACGCATCCGCTCGCCGTCGCGCAGATCCTGGCCGAACTCGGCCTCGGACCCCGCGCCGTGGCGGCGGCGCTGCTGCACGACACGGTCGAGGACACCGGGTATGCGCTGAGCGAGCTGCAGGCGGAGTTCGGCGACGAGGTAGCGATGCTGGTCGACGGCGTCACCAAGCTCGACAAGGTCAAGTACGGCGAGAGCGCCCAGGCGGAGACCGTCCGCAAGATGATCGTCGCGATGTCGAAGGACATCCGCGTGCTGCTCATCAAGCTCGCCGACCGTCTGCACAACGCCCGCACCTGGGGCTTCGTCCCGCCGGAGAAGGCGGCGAAGAAGGCCAAGGAGACGCTCGAGATCTACGCTCCGCTCGCACATCGCCTGGGCATCCAGGCGATCAAGAGCGAGCTCGAGGACCTGTCGTTCGCCGTGCTGCATCCGAAGATCTACGCCGAGATCTCCAGCCTCATCACGCAGCGCACCCCGCAGCGCGAGAAGTACCTGCAGCAGGTCATCGAGGCGATCGACGAGGACCTCCGCGATCTGCGCATCCGCGGCAAGGTCGCCGGGCGACCCAAGCAGCTGTACTCCGTGTACCAGAAGATGGTCGTTCGAGGTCGCGAGTTCGACGACATCTACGACCTGATCGGCATCCGTGTGCTGGTCGGCTCGGTGCGCGACTGCTACGCGGTGCTCGGCGCGATCCATGCCCGCTGGACGCCGCTGCCCGGCCGCTTCAAGGACTACATCGCCACACCCAAGTTCAACCTGTACCAGTCGCTGCACACGACGGTCATCGGCCCCAGCGGACGCACGGTCGAGATCCAGATCCGCACCCACGAGATGCATCAGCAGGCGGAGTTCGGCGTCGCCGCGCACTGGATGTACAAGGAGCGGATGAACGGCGGCAAGGCCGACGCGAAGCCGATGGACACCGAGATGGCGTGGCTCGCGCACATCTCGGACTGGCAGGCCGAGACCGCCGATCCGAGCGAGTTCCTCGACTCGCTGCGGTTCGAGATCGGCGCCAAAGAGGTCTACGTCTTCACCCCGAAGGGGCGGGTGATCGGCCTCCCGGCTGGTGCCACACCCGTGGACTTCGCCTACGCCGTGCACACCGAGATCGGCCATCGCACCATGGGTGCCAAGGTGGGCGGCCGTCTGGTGCCGCTGGAGACCGAGCTGCACAGCGGCGACGTCGTCGAGGTGTTCACCTCGAAGAACCCGGATGCCGGGCCCAGCCAGGACTGGCTGACGTTCGTGAAGAGCACGCGCGCACGAAACAAGATCCGCGGCTGGTTCACGAAGGAGCGCCGCGAGGAGGCGATCGAGCAGGGCAAGGAGGCCATCGCCAGGGCGATGCGCAAGCAGAACCTGCCGCTGCAGCGCCTGATGAGCCAGGACTCCTTCGCCCAGGTCGCCCAGCAGCTGCGCTACGAGGACGTCTCGGCCCTGTACGCGGCCGTCGGCGAGGGACACATCTCCACGCAGCACGTCCTCGAGAAGGTCACCGCACTGGTCGGCGTGGAGGACACCTCCACCGGAGCGATCGATCTTCCCGGCCGGGTTCCGGTGAAGGAGCCGCGCGGAGGCGACGCCGGCGTGCTGGTGCGCGGCGACAACGACATCCTGGTGAAGCTCGCACGCTGTTGCACCCCGTGCCGGGTGACCCGATCGTGGGCTTCGTCACGCGGGGGAGTGGCGTCTCCGTGCACCGGGCGGACTGCGTGAACGTGAAGGCGCTGAGCGCAGATCCCGCGCGCTTCGTCGACGTGGCGTGGGCGCCCACGACGAAGAGCGTGTTCCGGGTGCAGATCCAGGTCGAGGCGCTGGACCGCTCCGGTCTGCTCTCCGATGTCACCCGGGTGCTCAGCGAGCACCACGTGAACATCCTCTCGGCCACGGTCACGACGACCGACGAGCGCCTCGCGCTGAGCAGATTCGTGTTCGAGATGGGCGATTCCGTGCATCTGGACCGAGTGCTCAACGCCGTGCGCCGGATCGACGCCGTGTACGACGTCTACCGCGTCACCACCTCCTGACCGGCCGGCTCCGCGAGCAGAGCCAGCGCCGCACGTTTGCCAGGGGCTCGCGGACGCTCGCCGATCGCGTCGTGGGTGCGCGTGCCGAGGCCGGGCACGACCTCGAGCAGCGCGCGCAGCCAGCGCGCGCTCTCCTCGTCACGATGGGCGGCGAACGCGAGCGACATCGCGACCGCGTCCACCGACGCCACCGGGATCCCCGAGAGAAGGATGCGCTGCGCTCCCTCCAGCGCGACCTGATGAACCGCGATCCGCGACCCGGGGCGCAGCCGCGGTACCGGCGGCATCCGCTCGGCAGACGTGATGACGCACCGGCGGCGCATCACCGGCGCCGTGCACCCAGGCGGCGCTGGGCCCGCACAGCGCTCCGCCGGGAGGGATGAGCGTTGCCAGCGACAGCGCCCGCGCTTCGGGACCCTCGACGGTGTCCGCCGGCAGGTAGCCCTCTCCGACCTCGACCACGTGCCCGTCCAGGCGCGCGGCGCCGAGCTCGGCGAGACTGAGCCGATCACCGGGCAGATAGATCAGGGCGGGATGCACCCTGACAGTCTGATGCCGGTGCCCCCGCGATGGGGCCACCGGCACCGGACTGTGGATAAGACGACGGAGATCAGCCGCCGAGCGCGGACAGCCAGGCGCGTCGGGCCTCGAGGGCGTCCTTCGCCTCCTTGACCGCCTTGGCGTCTCCCGCCTTCTCGGCAGCGGCGAGCTCGGCCTCGAGCTTCTCGATCGCCTCGACCAGCTGCGAGCTCATGTCGTTCGCGCGCGCCTTCGTCTCGGGGTTGTTGCGCTTCCAGTCGACGTCCTCGCGACCCTTGAGCGCCTGCTCGATTCCGCGCAGCCTGTCGTCGAGCGCGCGCTCCTTGTCGCGCGGGAAGATGCGGCCGACCTCATCCCACTGCCGCTGGATGCGGGTCAGCAGAGCACGGGCCTTCTTGATGTCCGACTCGTCGGCGACGGCCTTCGCCTCGACCAGCAGTGCCTCGCGCGCCTCGATCTTCGGCGCGGAGTCGGCCTCTTCGGCGGCGGCCTGCTCGGCACGCGCCTGGTACAGAGCGTCTCCAGCCGCCTTGAACTTCGCCCACAGTGCGTCGTCGGCCTTGCGGCCGGCCCTGCCCGCGGCCTTCCACTCGTCGAGCAGTCCGCGGTACGCGGGGATGCCGTCGACACCGCCGGGCGCGAGTGCCTCGGCGCGCTCGACCAGACGGGTCTTGGCGTCACGGGCGACGCGGTGAGTGTCATCCAGCTCGGAGAAATACGCCCGTCGCGCCTTGTCGACGGTCGAGCGTGCGTCGCGGAAGCGCTTCCAGAGCTGCTGCGCGGCACCCTTCGGCAGTCGGGGACCGGTCTGCTGGTGCGCCTGCCACTTGTCGAACAGCGCCGTCAGGTCGGCGGTGATCTGCTTCCACTGCACCTTCGAGAGGTCGAGTGCGGCGATCCGCTCCGCCTCCTCGACGATGGCGGTGCGCTCCACGATGGCGGCGTCGACAGCCTCCTTGGCTGCCTGCGCCTCCTGGGCCGAGGCCTCGGACAGCGAGTCGAGCAGGGTGTCGAGGCGGGCGCGGAGACCGGCGAGGTCGCCCACGGCGGCGGCATCCGCCAGCTCGCCGACGATGTGCTTCGCCTGCTTGGAGAGGTCGGCGGCGGAAGCCTCGCCGGTCTGCACGCGCTTCTCGAGCGTGCCCACCTTGATCGCGAGGTCGTCGTACTTGCGCGCGAAGTAGGCGAGCGCCTCGTCCGGCGTGCCGTCGGGGTACTGGCCCACCGCGCGCCAGGTGTCGCCCTCGCGGACCTCGACGGTGCCGTCCTCGACGACGCGGCCCCATTCGGCGGCATCGGACGAGACCGGCGCGGACGGCGCGGCGGGCTTCGCCACCAGCTTCGGCGGCATCGGCAGGCGCGGGGGTGCGGGGACGGGGGAGTCGGCTTCGACGGCTCGGACACGGTGATCTCCTTGCGCGGCTGCCCGCGGGAGTGGGAAAGGACGTCGTCCAGCCTAGTATGCGCCGGCGCCTCCGTCCGGGCCGGTCCTGCCGGAATGCTCACGGGCTCGTTACCCATTCGTGAGAAGAGTGTTCGCTGTCCGTAACACGGGACCGGAGTTCCGCGAAACACCTCCCGCCTAACGTCGCACTCAGACGACCGGGGAGGCGACATGAAGCATCAGGGAACAGCGGTATCGGACGTCCTCGTGGTGGGTGCCGGCATGGTGGCCCACCGGTTCGTCGAGAGCCTTCTCAGCAGGGCCGGGACGGAGCTGACGGTCACGATGCTGGGCGAAGAGGGGCGTGGTCCGTACGACAGGGTGGGGCTGACCTCGTTCTTCAGCGGGACGACACCCGAAGGGCTCGCCCTGGACGGCGCCGTGTTGGCCGATCCCCGGCTGAGGTTCAGCCCGAGGGACAGGGTGACACGCATCGATCGCGGATGCCGCGCGGTGCGCACCGCGTCGGGAGCCGCGCACGGATACCGGACGCTGGTGCTCGCCACCGGGTCGGCCGCCGCCCGCGTGGTGCTGGACGGCGCCGATCTGCCGGGCTGTTTCGTGTACCGCACGCTCGGCGACGTCACCTCGCTGCGCCGGTTCATCGAGCGCCGGCGCGCCCGGCTCGGCCGGCCGCTGCGCGGCGCGGTGATCGGCGGGGGACTGCTCGGACTGGAGGCCGCGGGCGCGCTTCAGGAGATGGAGGTCGAACCCACGGTCGTGCAGTGGTCGGATCGGCTGATGTCGGCGCAGCTCGACCTTGCGGGCGGCACGATGCTGCGCCGGCTCATCGAGGCCCGCGGCATCGCGGTGCGCACCCGGAGCCGCACGACGCGGCTGGACCCCGACGGGTCCGGATGCGTCGCAGGGCTGGAGTTCCAGGACGGCGACTATGCCGAGGCGGACGTCGTGGTGTTCACGGTCGGCGTGCGTCCGCGGGACGAGCTGGCGCGCGATGCGGGGCTGGCCGTGCATCCGTCGGGCGGCGTGATCATCGACGAGGGCTGCCGCACCGCCGACCCGCACATCCTCGCGATCGGGGAAGTGGCGAGCTATGACGGGCGCTGCGTCGGACTCGTCGCACCCGGCTATGCGATGGCCGAGGTCGCCGCGACCCGGCTGCTCGGCGGCGACGCATCCTTTCCCGGCTTCGACGACGCCGCGAAGCTCAAGCTCTCCGGCGTCGATGTCGCGAGCTTCGGCGACGCGATGGCCGCCACCCAGAACGCGCTCGACGTCGTCTACGCGGATCCTGTCGCCGGCGTGTACAAGAAGCTCGTGCTCTCCGACGACGCGACCACGCTCCTCGGGGGCATCCTGGTCGGCGACGCGTCCGCCTACGGGGCGCTGCGTCCGCTGCTGGGCACGGCTCTGGGCGCAGACCCCGGCGCCTACCTGGTGCCGGCCGGCGAGGGAGGCGTTCCTGACACGGCGCTTCCGGATGCCGCCGTGGTGTGCTCCTGCTCCAACGTCACCGCTGGACGCATTCGCAGCGCCGTGCACGAGGACGGCTGCCGGGATGCCGGCGCGGTCAAGGCGTGCACCAGAGCGGGGGCGACCTGCGGCTCGTGCTTCGTGATGGTCAAGAAGATCGTCGGACAGGAGCTCACCGCATTGGGACAGGCGCCGTCGGACGCGCTGTGCGAGCACTTCGATCTGTCCCGACGGCAGCTGTTCGACGCGGTCCGCGTGTCGGGGCTGAGCACCTTCAGCGGGATCATCGCGCGATTCGGCCGCGGGCGGGGATGCGACGTCTGCAAACCCGCCCTCGCGAGCATCCTCGCCGTGCTGGTCGGCGAGCACGTGCTCGACGGCGAGAACGCCGCTCTGCAGGACACCAACGATCACGTCATGGCCAACATGCAGAAGGACGGCACCTACTCGGTCGTCCCGCGGATGCCCGGCGGCGAGGTGACACCCGCAGGACTCATCGCCATCGGGCGGATCGCCGAGGACTACGGGCTGTACACCAAGATCACCGGAGGGCAGCGCATCGACATGTTCGGAGCCCGGCTCGAGCAGCTGCCGCAGATCTGGGGGCGCCTGGTCGACGCGGGCTTCGAGTCCGGGCAGGCGTACGGCAAGGCGCTGCGCACGGTCAAGTCCTGCGTCGGATCCACGTGGTGCCGGTACGGCGTGCTGGACTCGGTCGGCATGGCCGTGCGTCTCGAGCTGCGATACCGGGGCCTGCGCTCACCGCACAAGCTGAAGGTCGGCGTCTCGGGATGCGCTCGCGAGTGCGCGGAGGCCCGGTCCAAGGACGTCGGCGTGATCGCGACCGAGACGGGCTGGAACATGTATGTCGGCGGTAACGGCGGCTTCTCCCCGCGGCATGCGGAGCTGCTGGCGTCGGACCTCGACGACGACGGGCTGATCCGGGCGATCGACCGGTTCTTCATGTACTACATCCGCACCGCGGACAGGCTGCAGCGCACGGCACGCTGGTGCGAGGAGCTCGACGGCGGCCTGGACGGGCTGAAGGAGGTCATCTTCGAGGACAGCCTCGGCATCGGCGCCGATCTCGATGCGGCGATGGCTGCGCACGTGGACCGTTACGAGGACGAGTGGGCGGCGACGCTGCGCGACCCCGAGAAGCTGCGGCGCTTCGAGTCGTTCGTGAACGCCGCGGACACCCCGGATCCGTCGCTGGCCTACGTGCCGGAGCGCGGGCAGGTGCGTCCGGCCACTGCCCGGGAGCGGAGCGCGGACGTGCTGATCGCCGGAACCACGCTGGAGGTGCGCAGATGACGATGACGGCCGAGGCGGCCACACTGATCCGGGTGTGTGCGGTGGACGATCTCGAGGTCGAGCGCGGCAGGGCCGCGCTCCTGGGAACGGCCCAGGTCGCGCTGTTCCTGCTCGCGGACGGCAGCGTCCGCGCGGTCGACAACCTCGATCCTTACAGCGGTGCGAACGTGATCTCGCGCGGCATCGTGGGCAGCAGAGGCACGACGCCGACGATCTCGTCACCGATGCACAAGCAGGTGTTCGACCTGGGCACCGGCGAGTGCATCGACGCGCAGGGGAAGGACGCCCTCGCCCTGCGGTCCTACCCGGTCGTCGTGCGGGACGGCGAGGTGCTGCTGGAATGGGCGCAGCTGCCGGATGCGGAGGGGCGGCGATGACCGGCCGCGTCGATCTCGTCGGCGGCGGCCCGGGGCCGGCCGATCTGATGACGGTGCGCGCCATGCGCCTGATCGCTCAGGCCGAGGTCCTCGTGATGGACCGGCTGGGACCCGGACACGAGATCCTGGACATGCTCGGACCCGACGTCGAGATCATCGATGTCGGGAAGCACCCAGGGCATCATCCGGTGCCGCAGGAGGAGATCAACCGCATCCTGGTCGATCGCGCGGCCGCGGGCAGAAGAGTGGTGCGGCTGAAGGGCGGCGACCCGTTCGTGTTCGGGCGCGGCGGCGAGGAGGTGCTCGTCTGCCGAACCGCGGGGATCCCGGTGACCGTGACGCCGGCGCCGTCCAGCGCGACCGCCGTGCCTCAGGCTGCCGACATCCCGGTGACCCAGCGCGGCATCGCGTCGGCCTTCCACGTGGTCAACGGCCAGGCGCCGATCACTGCGAGCACTCTCGCGGCGATGGCGGACGAGACGGTCACCACCGTGGTGCTCATGGGTGTCGGAGCGCTGGGCGGCATCGTCGCCGCCGCACGCGCGCACGGAGTTCCCGACGATCGTCCGATGGCCTTCGTCGAGAGCGGTCACACCCCGGACCAGCGCACCACCCGGACGAGCCTGGGCGCTGCGCTGCAGGATGCCGCCGCGGTGATGCTGCGGAACCCGGCAGTGATCCTCATCGGCGATGTGACCAGGGCCGGTCTGCTGCTGCCGGTGGCCCAGGTGGCCGGGCCCGCGGTGGCATGACGAACCGGCATCCTGACGACGGCGCGCTCACCGGGTGCACGATCGCCCTCGCCGCCGACCGTCGTGCCGCCGACCTCGGCTCCGCGCTCGAGAGGCACGGGGCGGAGGTGTACCGCGCACCAGCGATGGCGATCCTTCCGATCGCCGGCGACGAGCACCTCCTGGATCGCACGAGAGCACTCATCCGGGAGCCGCCGGACGTCATGGTCGTGACGACGGGCGTCGGGCTGCGCGGGTGGATGGATGCCGCGCACGAGAGCGGGCTGGCGGAGGCGCTGTCGACAGCGCTCGCGCGGACGAGGTTCGTCGCCCGCGGGCCGAAGGCGCACGGGGCGATCCTGCAGGCCGGCTTCGCCGCGGAGTGGGTGGCGGCCTCCGAGACCTCCGCAGAGGTGGGGAGGCACCTCGTCACCGAGGGCGTCGCGGGTCTGCGCGTGGCGATCCAGCATCACGGGTCGGGCGCCGATGGCCTCGACACCCTGCTCGCGGCGCACGGTGCCGACGTGGCCAGCATCACGGTGTACCGGTGCGGCCCTGCACCGGATCCCGCCCTGGTGACGCGTTCGGTGCAGGAGGCGGCGGGCGGCGAGCTCGACGGGGTGCTCTTCACCTCCGCGCCCGGCAGCGCTGCCTGGATCCGCTGGGCGGCCGAGGAAGGCGTCGTCGACGGGATCCGCTCCCGTGCGGCGGCGGGCCGGCTGCTGATCGCGGCCGTCGGACCCGTCACCGCGGCGCCGCTGCAGGCGGCGGGCCTTCGCACGACGATCGCCGAGCGCGGGCGCCTGGGTTCCCTGGCACGCTGCGTCATCGATCATCACCGCAGCGGGCGGGCGCCACGGCTGGCGACATCCGCCGGTGTCCTGGAGGCGCGGAGCGGGGAGCGCTGCTGGACGGACGCTTCATCCCGCTGTCGAGGGGCTCGGCGGCCGTGCTGGGGGCGCTGTTCGACGCGGGCGGGCGCGTGCTCTCACGCCACGAGCTCACCCGGCTCACGCGGGGCGGCCGCAGCGCGCACGCGGTGGAGATGTCGATCGCCCGGCTGCGCGACTCCCTGGGTGCGGCCGATGTCGTCAGGACGGTCGTCAAGCGCGGGTATCGTCTGGCGGTCACGGATGCCTGAGTCGCGTGACGATGCGGGGGCCGACGGCGGACGCCGGCCCCCGCATGACGACGGCTCATAGGACGGCGACAGGCTCGTGCTCTCGCTCGCGCTCGTCGGCGGCCGCTGCGGTCCGCGGCGCGACCGACGTGTCGACGATTCCGCGCCGCCGCAGCGCGGTCGTGCGCACCGCCCGCATCCTCGGATGCCCGTGTGTGATGTACAGCGGCAGTCCGACCAGAAGCAGGCCGCCGATGAGATTGCCGAGCACGGTGGGGATCTCGTTCCAGATCAGGTAGTCCCAGAGCGTGAAGTCCGCGCCGAGCAGCAGGCCGGAGGGGAACAGGAACATGTTGACGACCGAGTGCTCGAACCCCATGTAGAAGAACAGCATGATCGGCAGCCACATGCCGAGGATCTTGCCCGTCGTGCTCTCCGAGGCGAGGGCGAGCACCACTCCGGTGGAGACCAGCCAGTTGCACAGGACTCCCCGGATGAAGAGCGTGAGCATCCCTGCGGCGCCGTGATCGGCGTATCCGATCGTGCGGGCATGACCGATCTCGCCGATCGCGTGACCGACCGGACTGGGATCGGCCGAGAAGCCGTAGGTGAAGTACACGGCCATCAGCACGGCCACCAGGAACGCCCCGCCGAAGTTGCCGAGGAACACCAGCCCCCAGTTGCGGAGCATGGCCGGAAGCGTCGCCCCCGGCCGGCGAGCCATGACGGCGAGCGGGCCGAGGGTGAAGACTCCCGTGAGCAGGTCGTAGCCGAACAGGTACAGGATGACGAATCCGACCGGGAACAGCACCGCGCCCAGCAGAGGCTGGCCGGTCTGTGCGCTCACCGTCACGGCGAACGCCGCACCCATCGTGAGCAGGGCTGCGCCCATGAAGGCGCGGATGAGCGTGTCTCGCGCTGACAGCTGCATCTTGTGGGCACCGGCGTCGACCATTCGATCGACGAGCTCGGCGGGCTTGATGTACGACACGGGACCTCCTGAGGACGGGAGCACAAGGCTCGCTGTGCTGCCCAGGATCCACGGCCCGCGTTTCGCGGAGCGGCGCCGGAGGTTACGGACTCGGTGCGAACTGCTCACACCCGAGGAGGAGTGCGGTGAGGCTCACTCCGCCGGAGTCGAGGTCGGGGACGGTGATCCGGTCGGGGTCGGGTCGGGTGACGGCGTCACGACGGTGCTGGGTGACGGCGTGGGTGACGGCGCCGTCGCCTCGGCGTGCGCGACCTGGCTCGCGATCGCCGCGATCACGAGGATGCCGCCGGCGACACCGGCGATGACGTTGTCGCGGGTGCGCGTACGGACGCGGTTCTCGTACCAGGCCGTGCGTGCCGCGTATCGTCGCGCGCGCTCCGCCTGGACACGTGAGCGCTGAGCATCGTTGCCGCGTCCGGCCATCGTCGTCCTTCCTGAGGGGGAACAGTCGATGCGAGCCTACCGGCCGGGGCCGCTGTCGGAGTCACCCCGTAGCCTGGAGACATGAGCTCTCCCGCATCCCTGATGTCCGGCCGGACGCCCCTGGCCGTGCGGATGCGTCCGGTGTCGCTCGATGAGGTCGCCGGCCAGCAGCACCTGCTGCGTCCCGGCTCGCCGATCGTCGCCCTGGCCGATCCCGATGCCGCGGCCCCGGGCGCCGTGTCGATCATCCTCTGGGGTCCTCCGGGCACCGGCAAGACCACGCTCGCGCAGGCCATCGCACGCTCCTCGGGGCGCCGCTTCGTCGAGCTCTCCGCGATCACGGCGGGCGTGAAGGATGTGCGCGAGGTCATGCAGGAGGCTGTCACCCAGCGCGACCTGTACGGGCAGACGACCATCCTGTTCCTGGACGAGATCCACCGCTTCACGAAGGCGCAGCAGGACGCGCTGCTCCCCGGTGTGGAGAACGGCTGGGTCATCCTCATCGCCGCGACCACAGAGAACCCCTCCTTCTCGGTCATCTCGCCGCTGCTCTCGCGATCGCTGCTGCTCACGCTGCAGCCGCTCACCGACGACGACATCGGACTGCTGATCGATCGCGCGGTGACGGATGCCCGCGGTCTGAACGACACGGTCGTCGTGCAGCCCGGCGCGCGTGCCGCTCTGATCCGGCTGGCATCCGGTGACGGGCGCCGTGCGCTGACCGGCCTCGAGGCGGCCTCAGCGGTCGCTCTGTCGACGACCGATGAGGAGGGTGTCCCCGAGGTCACCGACGACGACGTCGCGCAGGCCGTCGACAAGGCGCTGCTGCGCTACGACCGCCAGGGCGACGAGCACTACGACGTGATCAGCGCGTTCATCAAGTCGATCCGAGGGTCGGATCCGGATGCCGCGCTGCACTACCTCGCGCGGATGATCGAGGCGGGGGAGGACCCGAGGTTCATCGCGCGGCGACTGGTCATCTCCGCGGCCGAGGACATCGGGCTCGCCGATCCGCAGGGACTCGTCATCGCGACGGCCGCGGCCGACGCCGTCGCCTTCATCGGGATGCCGGAGGGACGCATCCCGCTCGCCGAGGCCACGGTCTACCTCGCGACCACGGCGAAGTCGAACGCCGCCTATGTGGGCATCGACAAGGCGATCGCCGACGTCCGCGCCGGTGGCTTCGGCAGGGTGCCGCTGCACCTGCGCGACGCGCACTACCCCGGCGCGAAGCGGCTCGGCCACGGCAAGGGCTACCGCTATCCGCACGACGCGGAGGCCGGTGTGCTCCCGCAGCAGTACCTGCCCGACGAGCTCGACGGCCGGCGCTACTACGAGCCCAAGCCGCTCGGTGCGGAGCGCGACGTGGCCGCCCGGCTCGACCGCATCCGCCGCATCCTCGGCGACCGCTGAACCGCGCGACATCCGATCAGGCACGATCTGATAGCATTGACCGGCTCGAAACCGAGTTTTCGGGCATCCCTCCGCTCCTGCAACACTCTCCGACGCGCCCCGGCGTGCGCATCGGAGAGGGGAATCGAGGCGATACGTCCGCGGGCCGTGAAAGACACGGCCGCGTCATCGGAAGGAATGCTTCGTGGTCACGAAGTCCCAGGACCGCCGCAAGGTCCGTCTCAGCCGCGCGCTGGGAATCCCGCTCACCCCCAAGGCCGCCCGCTACCTCGAGAAGCGTCCCTACGCTCCGGGTGAGCACGGTCGCACCAAGCGCAAGGCCGACAGCGACTACGCCGTCCGTCTGCGTGAGAAGCAGCGTCTGCGCGAGCAGTACGGCATCCGCGAGAAGCAGCTGCGCATCGCGTTCAACGAGGCCCGCCGCAAGGACGGCCTGACCGGTGAGAACCTGGTCGAGCTGCTCGAGATGCGTCTCGACGCCCTCGTGCTGCGTGCCGGGTTCGCCCGCACCACCGCGCAGGCCCGTCAGCTGGTCGTGCACCGTCACATCCTGGTCGACGGCCAGATCGTGGACCGCCCGTCGTTCCGCGTGAAGCCGGGTCAGCTCATCCACGTCAAGGCCAAGTCCGAGGCTCTCGAGCCGTTCCAGGTCGCAGCCGCCGGCGGTCACGCCGAGGTGCTGCCCCGGTCCCGGGCTACATCGAGGTCGAGCTCGACAAGCTGCAGGCGCGCCTCGTGCGTCGCCCGAAGCGCGCCGAGGTCCCCGTGACCTGTGAGGTCCAGCTGGTCGTCGAGTACTACGCGGCTCGATAAGGCACTGGGTGCCTGAGCCGGTCGAAGGCTCGCACGAGAGGCGTCGGGGAATCCCCGGCGCCTCTCGTCATAGGATGGCGGAATGAAGAATCTGCTGTGGCTCCTGATCGGCGTGATCGGCGGGTTCGTCGCTGCGCACTTCATGAACAAGGACCCGCGCGGCCACGACGTCCTCGCCGACCTCGACTCGCGCATCACCGAGTTCACCAACATCGTCGGCGACGCGTACCGTGCGGAGGCGGCGCGGCTCACCGAGCCCGGCGCAGAAGCCTGACCCGACCCCTTCCTGCGCGTCCTGCGGTCGCGCGTCGTTCCCACGCAAGGAAACCGAACACCCCCATGAAAACTGCGGAGATCGCGCAGCGCTATCTGAACTACTTCGAGAAGAACGACCACCTCATCGTTCCCTCGGCGTCCCTGGTGAGCGACGACCCCTCACTGCTGTTCACGGTCGCCGGCATGGTGCCGATGATCCCGTATCTGACGGGCGTCGTCCCTGCGCCGCATCCTCGTATCGCGGACCTGCAGAAGTGCATCCGCACCAACGACATCGAAGAGGTCGGACGCACGGCCCGGCACGGGACCTTCTTCCAGATGCTCGGGAACTGGTCGTTCGGCGACTACTTCAAGGAAGGCGCCATCCGGTACGCCTGGGAGCTGTTGACCTCGCCCGAGGCCGACGGCGGCCTCGGGTTCGATGAGAAGGATCTCTGGGTCACCGTCTACGAGACCGACGACGAGGCCGAGTCGATCTGGCGTGACATCATCGGTCTGAAGCCCGAACGCATCCAGCGTCTCGGTCGTGCCGACAACTACTGGAACACCGGTCAGCCCGGGCCCGGCGGCCCCGACTCGGAGATCTTCTTCGACCGTGGTCCCGCCTACGGCAGGGACGGCGGACCGGCCGTCGATGACACGCGCTTCCTGGAGATCTGGAACCTCGTGTTCATGCAGGACTTCATCGAGAACATCCGCAGCAAGACCGAGTTCGACATCACCGGCGAGCTGCCGCAGAAGAACATCGACACCGGCATGGGCCTGGAGCGCGTCGCCTTCCTCAAGCAGGGCGTCGAGAACATGTACGAGACCGATCAGGTGCGTCCCGTGCTCGACCGCGCGGTGGAGCTGTCCGGCCGTCGGTACGGCGCCGTGCACGAGGACGACGTGCGCTTCCGCGTGATCGCGGATCACGTGCGCTCCTCGCTGATGCTGCTGTCCGACGGCGTGCGCCCCTCCAACGAGGGCCGCGGATACATCCTGCGCCGCCTGATGCGCCGCACGGTGCGCGCCATGCGCCTGCTCGGTGTGGACGCACCGAGCTTCCCCGAGCTCTTCGAGGTGTCGAAGGACGCCATGAAGGCGGCCTATCCGATCCTGGAGACCGACTGGGCCACGCTGTCGTCCGCCGCCGTCGCCGAGGAGGAGACCTTCCGGCGCACGCTCGCGCAGGGCTCCACGATCCTCGACCTCGCTCTGGACGAGACGAGGAAGTCCGGCGGCTCGACCCTCAGCGGCTCCGAGGCCTTCCTGCTGCACGACACCTACGGCTTCCCGATCGACCTCACCCTCGAGGTGGCGGAGGAGGCCGGGCTCGATGTCGACCGCCCGGCGTTCGACGAGCTCATGCGCGGTCAGCGCGAGCGGGCGAAGGCCGATGCCCGCAACCGCAAGCGCCAGCTCGCCGACGTCTCGGTGTACCGCGAGTTCCGCGCGGTCGGTGAGACGCTGTTCGCCGGCTACACGGACCTGCAGACCGACTCGCGCATCCTCGGGCTCATCGTGGACGGCGCCCCGGTGCGGACCGCGTCCGAGGGACAGGTCGCCGAGGTGATCCTCGCCGAGACCACCCTGTACGCCGAGTCGGGCGGTCAGGTCGCCGACAGGGGCACGATCGTCGGAGCCGGCTTCGAGCTGGACGTGCTGGACGTGCAGAAGCCGGTGCCCGGCCTGATCAGCCACACCGTGCACGTGGCCTCCGGAAGCGTCGCGGTCGACGACCGCGCCACCACGGTGGTCGATGCCGCGAACCGCCGTGCGGCCCGCCAGGCCCACTCCGCCACCCATCTCGTGCACGCCGCCCTGCGCGACACGCTCGGCAAGACCGCCACCCAGGCCGGTTCGCTGAACCGAGCCGGCTACATGCGATTCGACTTCGCATGGTCGCAGCCGCTGTCGGCCGACACCCGTTCCGAGATCGAGGACATCACCAACCGCGCCGTGAATGACGCGCTCGAGGTGACGACGCGCATCGTGTCGCTCGACGAGGCGAAGGAAGCCGGCGCCATGGCGCTGTTCGGCGAGAAGTACGGCTCCGTGGTGCGGATGGTCGACATCGGCGGCCCCTGGTCGCGCGAGCTCTGCGCAGGAACCCACGTGTCCTCCAGTGCGGAGATCGGCCTGGTCAGCGTGGTCGGCGAGTCCTCGGTCGGTGCTTCCAACCGCCGCATCGAGGCCCTGGTCGGTGCCGACGCCTTCCGTGAGCTCGCCGCCGAGCGCACCGTGGTGTCGCAGCTGTCCGCCGCGCTGAAGGCGCCGCGCGACCAGCTGTCCACGCGGATCGAGGAGCTGCAGACGAACCTCAAGGCCGCCGAGAAGCGCATCGCGCAGTTCGAGGCGAAGGAGCGCGAGGGCCGCGTGCCTGCACTGGTCGAGACCGTGAAGCCGGCCGGCGCGCACCGCGTGGTCGCGGCCTCGCTCGGCGCGGTCGGCTCCGCCGACGACGTGCGCACCCTCGCGCTGAGCGTGCGCGAGCGCCTCGGAGCGGACGCCGCGGTCGTCGCCCTCGGCGGCGTCGCGAACGATCGCCCGATCGTCGTGATCGCCACGAACGACGCCGCTCGCGCGGCAGGGGCCAAGGCAGGAGCGCTGGTGCGCATCGCGGCCGGCGTCCTCGGCGGCGGCGGCGGCGGCAAGGACGATGTCGCGCAGGGCGGCGGCACCGACGCCACGGCTCTCGACGCCGCCCTCGACGCGGTCGTGACGGAGCTGCAGGGCGCGTGAGCGGCTTCCGGCGCGGCATCCGTCTCGGCATCGACGTCGGGAAGGCGCGGGTCGGAGTCGCCCGCTGCGATCCGGACGGGATGCTGGCGGTGCCCGTCGAGACCGTTCCGCGATCCGACACGTCCGTCGAGCGGATCGCCGAGCTGTGCGGGGAGTGGGAGCCGATCGAACTCGTGGTCGGGCTGCCCGTGAACATGCGCGGCGAGGAGACGCTCTCGACGACAGACGCACGGCAGTTCGCTGCGGCGCTGGGGGAGCGCACCGGACTGCCCGTGCGCATGGTCGACGAGAGGCTCAGCACGGTGTCCGCACACTCCGCACTGCGTTCTTCGGGCAGATCTCAGAAGAATTCTCGTAGCATTGTGGATCAGGTCGCCGCAGTAGTGCTGCTGCAGCATGCGATCGACACCGAGAAGAGCACCGGCAACCCGGCCGGCGCGATCATCGAGACATCCGAGGAGCATTCCTGACCATGCCCGACCCCGGCAGGCAGAACGAGCAGAGCCATCCCCCAGGCTCAGCGATCTCTTCGACAATCTGCCGACCGCCGGTTCGCAGTTGCCGCAGCCCGACAGGACGCCCGCACCCGCCGGATCGCGCAGAGCTGCGCGCCAGGCACGTCAGGCGGCCTCCGGGCCGGTCCCCGTCGTCCCGCCCGCGGAGCAGCAGGCTCCTCCTGCGCCGGCGGCGCCGGAGCAGTCGCGTCCCGCGACGCCGCGTCCCGTCGATCCGCTGTCCACGACGGAGAGTGCGCACCGCGCACCGGAGGTGCCGTCGATCACCGGCCCGTTCGCGATCACGGTGACCGGCGAGCAGGCCGTCGTCGAGCAGCCGTCGCCCACCGTGCCGATCACGACCGTCCCCGGTCTGCAGCCTGGGGCATCCCTGCCCGAGCCGCGGCGAGCGGCATCCGCACCAGAGCCGCAGCCCGCGGCATCCGCCCCCGAACCCTCGGCCGCGCAGCCGCAGACGCCCGCGCCACGGCCCGCGGAGCCTGCGACTCACGAGGGCGACGCCGACGCGGCGGCATCGGCGTCGGACGGCGGCTCCGACGGGCCGACGGACTTCGATTCGCTCTTCGCACCGGAGTCGCACCACCAGCCGAAGAAGAAGCGCGGCAAGGGATGCCTGATCTCGCTGATCGTGCTGCTCGCGATTCTCGGCGGCATCGCGGGTGCCGGCGCCTGGGTGTACAACACCTACGGCGACAAGATCAACGACGTCATGGGCTGGGGCCCGTCGAAGGATTACGAGGCAGGGCAGGAGAAGGGCGAGGCGTACGTCACCATCAAGGACGGCGACACCGGCCAGCCCATCTCCACCGCACTGCACAGCGCGGGTGTGACCAAGACGCCGTCGGTGTTCTACGACATGCTCGTCGACAAGAACCTCGCGGTGACGTTCTACCCGGGCGTCTACAAGCTGAAGAAGCAGATGACGGCGGACGCCGCCCTCGCCGCGCTCCGTGACGAGAGCAATCGCATGGAGAACACGGCCTCGGTTCCCGAGGGCGGTCAGATCAAGAACTACCTGCCGACCGTCGCGGACTCGCTCGGCATGCCGCTGGAGGACCTCCAGGCGGCGGTCAAGAACCCGGCGGACTACGGCGTGCAGGCGAAGAGCCTCGAGGGCTGGCTGTTCCCCGCCGTCTACACGTACGATCCGGGCGTCACGGCGAAGGAGGTCGTGCAGAAGATGGTGGATCGCACGCGGCAGTCGCTGAAGGATGCCGGCGTGGCGGCGGGCGACGAGGAGCGGATCCTCACGATCGCGTCGATCGTGCAGCGCGAGGGGCACACCAGGGACTTCGACAAGGTCTCGCGCGTGATCGACAACCGCCTGCAGCCGAACAACGACGAGACGCACGGACTGCTGCAGATGGACTCGACGGCCCAGTACGGGTACGGGCTGACCCATGACGGTGCCGTGTCGTCCTGGCCCTGGAAGGCGGTGTCGACGGATCAGAACCCCTGGAACACGTACGTGCACGCCGGCCTTCCCGTCGGGACCGATCTCCAGCCCGAGCGACGCCGCCATCAAGGCGGCGCAGAACCCGGCCGAGGGCCCGTGGTTCTACTTCGTGACGGTCAACCTGGACACCGGCGACACGGTGTTCTCGGCGACGTATGAAGAGCAGCAGAAGGCCGAGAAGAAGTACCAGCAGTGGTGCAAGGACAACCCGGACGGCGGCTGCTACTGATGCACGGCGGGCCGAGCGCATGAGCGAGCGCACCCGCCTCGCCGTCTGGGGCGATCCGATCGCGCACAGCCGCTCCCCGCAGCTGCACGGTGCCGCCTACCGGAGTCTGGGCCTGGACTGGACCTACGATCGCCGTCAGGTGGATGTCGCGGGCTTCGCCGGTGCCCTGGCCGGGCTGGACGACACCTGGCGCGGCCTCTCGCTCACGATGCCGCTCAAGGAGCGGGCCTTCCGCGCCGCCGACGTGCGCGATCGGCACGCCGAGCTCACGGGTGCGGTGAACACGCTGCTGCTCGGTGACGCCCTGCACGGCTTCAACACGGATGTCGGCGGAATCGTCGACGCGGTCACGGCGGCCGGTGTCACGGCCATCGGCAGTGCCAGGATCCTCGGAGCGGGGGCGACAGCGGCGTCCGCACTGATCGCCGTCGCCGACCTCGGAGCAGAACGCGTCGAGATCCGCGCGCGCCGTCCCGAAGCCGCCGTGCACCTGGTCGCGCTGGGGAACAGTATCGGCGTGCAGACCTCCGTCAGCGCGTTCGCCGAGCCCGGCGGCATCCGTCGACCTCACGATCGCGACGCTGCCCAGCGGCGCGGAGCTGGACGACTCCGTCGTCGACGCGCTCTCGGCATCCGGCGGCGCGCTGCTCGACGCGGCGTACGCGCCGTGGCCGTCGGCTCTGGCGGGCCGGTGGGCGGATCCGACCGTGCTCTCCGGGCTCGAGATGCTGCTGTACCAGGCCGTGCGGCAGATCCGGATCTTCCGCGACGGCTCTCAGGAGACGCCGCTGCCCGATGAGGCGGC
The DNA here is from genome assembly GCF_021582875.1 of Microbacterium sp. KUDC0406. NCBI lineage: Bacteria > Bacillati > Actinomycetota > Actinomycetes > Micrococcales > Microbacteriaceae > Microbacterium > Microbacterium sp. KUDC0406. Next base: position 1,024,484 of record NZ_CP091138.1, read on the forward strand.
GCTGATCGGGGTAATGCGCTCAGCGCTGCCCTGAAGGCATGGGAGACTGGAGCAATGCTCCGCGTGCTCACGGCCGGCGAATCGCACGGCCCCGAACTCATCGCCGTCATGGAGGGCCTGCCCTCCGGTGTGCCCATCACGGCAGAGGACATCCAGTCCGACCTGCAGCGACGCAAGCTCGGCTACGGCCGCGGCTCGCGGATGAAGTTCGAGCAGGACGAGCTCAGCATCTCGGGCGGCGTCCGGCACGGACTCTCGCTGGGCAGCCCCGTTGCGCTGCGGATCGGCAACACCGAGTGGCCGAAGTGGACCGAGGTGATGAATCCGGCGCCCGCCTCGCTCACCGAGAAGTCGCGCGGCCGCGGAGCCGCGCTGACCCGCCCGCGACCCGGTCACGCCGACCTGGTGGGTATGCAGAAGTACGACTTCGACGAGGCACGCCCGATCCTCGAGCGCGCCAGCGCCCGCGAGACGGCCGCGCGCGTCGCCCTCGGCGCGCTCGCGCGCGCGTTCCTCGCCGAGCTCGGCATCCGGCTGGTGAGCCACACCCTGTCGATCGGACCGGTGCAGGTGCCCGAGGGCTCCGCGCTGCCGACCCCCGACGACGTGGCCGCCCTCGACGCCGATCCGCTGCGCTGCTTCGACCCGGCCACCTCCGCGCTGATGGTCGCCGAGGTCGACGCCGCGCGCAAGGACGGCGACACGCTCGGAGGCATCGTCGAGGTGCTCGCCTACGGTCTGCCCCCGGGGCTCGGATCGCATGTGCACTGGGACCGCCGGCTGGACGGGCGTCTCGCGCAGGCGCTGATGAGCATCCAGGCCATCAAGGGAGTCGAAGTCGGAGACGGTTTCGAGACCACCCGCCGCCGCGGCTCCGCCGCCCACGACGAGCTCTTCGAGGCCGATGGCGGCATCACCCGCGGTTCCGACCGCGCGGGCGGCACGGAGGGCGGCATGTCCACCGGCACCGTGCTGCGCGTGCGCGCCGGTATGAAGCCGATCGCCACGGTGCCGCACGCGCTGCGCACGATCGATGTCGCGACCGGCGAGCAGGCCACCGCACACCACCAGCGCTCCGACGTGTGCGCGGTGCCGGCGGCCGGGGTCGTCGCAGAGGCCATGGTCGCGATCGAGCTCGCGAACGCCGTGCTGGAGAAGTTCGGCGGCGACAGCGTCGGCGAGACCCGCCGCAATCTGCAGTCCTACCTGCAGGCGATCCCGGAGTCGCTGCGCACCGCGCCGGCGTCCGAGGCGGCCCTGATCGCACAGGACGGGGCCTGATCGCCGATGACGAGCTCGGCTGAACATCCGCTCACGCTGGTGCTGGTCGGACCGATGGCGGCGGGGAAGACCAGCGTGGGACGCCGGGTGGCGCGCGCCCTCGAGGTGCCGTTCATCGACACCGACAAGCGCATCGTCGCCGACCACGGCCCGATCCCGGAGCTGTTCCAGGCTCACGGAGAGGCGCACTTCCGCGCGCTCGAACGCGACGCGGTGGCCGCAGCGCTCCACGAGGGCGGCGTGGTGTCGCTCGGCGGCGGTGCGGTGACCGATGCCGGCACGCGGACGCTGCTGTCCGGGCATCCGGTCGTCTACCTGACGGTGACGGTGGCGGCCGTGGCCGCGCGGATCACCGGAAGCGGCCGGCCGCTGCTGGCCGGAGAGGATCCGGTCGCGCGCTGGGAGGAGATCTTCCAGGCACGGCGCGGATGGTACGAGGAGGTCGCCGACCTGACGGTCGACACCTCGAAGCGTCCGATGCGGAAGATCGCGGACGAGATCGCCCAATGGCGGAGGGAACAGGAATGAGCACGACGACGATCGGTGTCACGGGACGCGAGAACTATGAGATCACGGTCGGTCGCGACATCCTCGACCGGGTCGCCGCCGCGCTGGATCCCGCGGTGCGCAAGGTGCTCGTCGTGCACCCGCCGACGCTCTCCGCGCGCGCCGCGCAGCTGCGTGAGCGTCTCATGGCGGACGGCTCGCTCGAGGTGCTGCTCGCCGAGATCCCGGATGCCGAGCAGGGCAAGCGCGTCGAGGTGGCGGCCTTCTGCTGGCAGGTCATGGGCCAGGCCGACTTCACCCGCACCGACGCGGTGATCGGCTACGGCGGAGGGTCGGTCACGGATCTCGCGGGCTTCGTCGCGGCGACGTGGCTGCGCGGTGTGCAGGTCGTGCAGGTACCGACCACGGTGCTGGGCCTCGTGGACGCCGCAGTCGGCGGCAAGACCGGGATCAACACCGCCGAGGGCAAGAACCTGGTCGGTGCGTTCTGGGCCCCTCGTGCCGTGATCGGCGATCTCGACGAGCTGACCAGCCTCAGCGCGAACGAGGCGACCGCGGGCTATGCCGAGGTCGTCAAGGCCGGCTTCATCTGGGCGCCCGAGATCCTCGACATCATCGAGGCGGCGCCGGAGCGGGCGATCGATCCGGCGGCGGACGAGTTCCGCCGCACGATCGAACTCGCGATCGACATGAAGGCGAAGGTCGTCTCGGAAGACTTCCGTGAGGCCGGACTGCGCGAGATCCTGAACTACGGCCACACCCTCGGACACGCCATCGAGCACGCCGAGCGCTACCAGTGGCGCCACGGCGCGGCGATCTCGGTCGGCATGATGTACGCCGCCGAGCTCTCCCGGCTCGCGGGCCGGCTCTCCGACGAGGCCGTCGATCGGCACCGTTCGATCCTGGAGACCCTCGGCCTGCCGACGACCTACCGGTCGGGCGCCTGGTCGCAGCTGCTGGCGACCATGCAGCGCGACAAGAAGGCCCGCGGCGGCATGCTGCGCTTCATCGTGCTCGACGACATCGCCAAGCCGACCGTGCTGCAGGCACCGGACGAGTCTCTGATGTTCGCGGCGTACCAGGAAGTGGGCGCATGAGCTTCGCTGTCCGTCGCGTCGCGCCGGGGGAGTGGGCCGAGGTGCGCGCGCTGCGGCTGCGCGCTCTCGCCGACCCGGTCGCACACCTCGCCTTCCTGGACACCCTCGAGCACGCCTCGGAGCAGCCCGAGGAGTTCTGGCAGGACCGCACGCGCAATGCGGCGTCCGGCGATCAGGCGGCGCAGTTCGTCGCGGTCTCCGAGGACGGCGACTGGTTCGGAACGGCGACCGTGCTCGACAATCGTGATCGCCCCGGGGCGGGACTGGTCGTGGGAGTGTACGTCGCCGACGGGTATCGCGGCGCCGGGGCGATCGAGGGGCTCTTCGATGCCGCGGCGACCTGGGCGGGGCAGACCGGCCGCGCGGCGCTGTATCTCGAGGTGCACGTCGACAACCACCGCGCTCAGCGCGCTTACGAGCGCTGCGGTTTCGTGCGCACCGGCGAGATCACCACGCTGGACAACGGGCAGGAGTACGTGATGGTCCGCTCTCTCACCACCCGCTGATAGCGTGTGGTCGTGACTCAGCCCCACCGCCTGCTGCTCGTGAACGGCCCGAACCTGAACCTGCTCGGCACTCGCGAGCCGGGGATCTACGGCACTGAGACGCTGGCGGATGTGGAGCGGATCACGGCGGACGCCGCCTCCGCTCTCGGGTACGACGTGCGCGCCGTGCAGAGCAATCACGAGGGCGTGCTGATCGATGCGATCCACGCCGCCCGTGAGGACTGCACCGGTATCGTCATCAATCCCGGCGGCCTGACTCACACGTCGGTGGCGCTGCGGGACGCGCTGACCGGCGTCGGTCTGCCGTTCGCCGAGGTGCACATCTCGGACGTGTATCGGCGGGAGGAGTTCCGGCACTTCTCCTATCTGCACGATGTCGCCACTGTGCGCGTGGTCGGGCGCGGCGTGCAGGGCTACGCCGAGGCCGTGCGCGAGCTCGTCTCGAAGCTTTAGGAACGGAGCCGGACGTCATGTCACTCGACGTCGAGCTGGACCGCATCGTCGCCGCCAGGAACCGCGACGACATGCAGCCCACGATCGATGCGCTGCTGCCCTACCTCGAGACTCATCCCGGCGCGGCCCGCGTGCTGTACGAGGTCGGTGGCGCCTACGACACGGCAGGGGAGGAGGAGATCGCGCGGGGCTTCTACGAGCGCGCTCTCGACGCCGGGCTGCAGGGCGACGTCCTGCGGCGCTGCTACCTGCAGTACGGGTCGACGCTGCGGAACCTGGGCGAGCTGGAGCGGTCGCTCGAGGTCTTCGACCAGGGGCTGCGCGCCTTTCCCGGCTCGCCGTCGCTGGCGGTGTTCCGCACGCTGACCCTGCACGCTGCCGGCCGGGCGGATGCCGCGATCGCCGGCCTGCTCGAGGTGATCGCCGAAGAGGCGAGCGCGCCGGACCTTGACCGCTATCGCCTGGCGATCCGCCGGCAACGCGGAGTATATCGCCTCGCTCGGCGGCAACGACGTCTGACGGCTCATGGTGCAGGACTCGACCCCGCGGAGGAGGATCGTGACGGCGAGCGCTCGTCGCGGGAAGAGCGAGTTCGTCGGCAGATGCGTTCGGATCCTCGATGGCACGATCCCGGATGCGGAGCTTCTCGAGGTGCTCGGTGGGAGCAGCGCGCGTTCGGTGTTCGCCGGACGTGAAGGGGGCGTCGGCGGATACTGGCCCCGCGTGTGGGCTCTGCGGGCGTTCCTGTACGTCTGGGATCCGACCGCGGAGCCGGCGGTGCTGGCTGCCGGTCATGACGAGCACTGGCGCATCCGGGAGATGGTGGTGAAGGTGATCCGGGCGAACGCACTCACGTCCCGGGAATCGGAGCTTCTGCTCGAGCAGCTGACGACCGATGAGAACCATCGGGTGAGGACGGCTGCACAGCGCGCTCTCCGCTAGGGAATCGATGGGACCCCGGCGGCACGCCTGCTCAAGTATGGAACGTATCTTCGAATGGGGCAAGAGATCCGTCCCGTTCTCAGGCCGAATCTCGCGCATCCCGTAGAATCGACTCCTGGCCGACTCTCGAGCGCATCAGCGCGAGGCCGAACACACTTCGATAACGAACGGACTTCCACCAGCATGGCATCCACCGCAGACATCAAGAACGGCGTCGTCCTGTCGATCGACGGGCAGCTCTGGAGCGTCATCGAGTTCCAGCACGTCAAGCCCGGCAAGGGCGGCGCATTCGTGCGCACCAAGCTCAAGAACGTCGTCAGCGGCAAGACCGTCGACCGCACCTACAACGCCGGCACCAAGGTCGACATCCAGAACGTCGACCGCCGCGACTTCACCTACCTCTACACCGACGGCGACAGCTTCGTCTTCATGGACGTCGAGGACTACGATCAGCTCTCCGTCAGCGCTGCCACGGTCGGCGACGCGAAGAACTTCCTGCTCGAGAACCAGCAGGTGCAGATCGCGCTGCACGACGGCAACCCGCTGTACATCGAGCTCCCCGCGTCGGTCGTGCTCGAGATCACCTACACCGAGCCGGGCCTGCAGGGCGACCGCTCGTCGGCCGGGACCAAGCCCGCGACCGTCGAGACCGGCTACGAGATCCAGGTTCCGCTCTTCCTCGAGACCGGCACCAAGGTCAAGGTCGACACCCGCACGGGTGACTACCTCGGCCGCGTCAACGACTGATCTTGAGCGCACGGAGCAAGGCGCGCAAGCGCGCCCTCGACATCCTGTTCGCCGCAGACGTGCGCGACGAGGACATCGCGACCACGCTGGCCGCAGCGGCCAAGCGTGCTGCCAGCGAGCCGGCCCGCGAGGCCTCCTGGCTGTATGCGCGCGAGATCGTCGACGGCGTCGTCGACCACCGCGACGAGATCGACGAGCAGATCACCACGCACAGCCGTGACTGGCGACTCGAGCGCATGCCCGCCGTCGACCGAGCCGTGCTGCGCATCGCCGCCTGGGAGATCCTGTTCAACGAGCAGGTGCCCACGGCCGTCGCCATCGACGAGGCGGTCGAACTCGCCAAGGAGCTCTCCACGGACGAGTCCGGCGCCTTCGTGCACGGCGTCCTCGCACGCCTCGCCCGCGCCGCCTGACGGGTCTTCGACGCCCCGCGCCGGTCAGCGCGGGGCGTCGTGCTGTGCGGGCGGCTCCGTCTCAGCCGAGTCGGATGCCGCGGGGCCGGCGACCACGGGCGCGGCAGTCGCATCCTGCTCCCGAGCAGCCAGCCACGGCATCGCCTCGGCAGGAGCGGGTGTCTGCGGCGCCGGCATCCCCCTCCGCCGACGCCGTGACAGCCACAGCACGACGAGGACGATCGCGGCGATGACGACGAGCCAGGGCAGCAGGAACGCGAGCGCGATCCCGGCCGCAGACCAGAACCCGACGAACGCCGACCATCCGGCCGCGATCGCTTCGAGCGGTGTCTGCGGCACCGTCGACTGCGGCACGTACACCGACGTGAACGTCACGGTGACGGTGGCCATCGCCACCCGGTCGTCGAGATCGCGCTTCTGTGCGGTCAGCGACTCCAGCTCGCTCTGCCGCTCGGAGATCGCCTGCTCCAGCTCGATGAGATCGGACGTCTTCTGCGCCGAGCCGAGCCACTCGGTGTACCGGGCGATCGAAGTGCGCAGAGTCGTGATGCGGGCGTCGAGATCGCGCTGGGTCGCGCCCACCTCCTCGGCAGAGAAGGACGTCTCCGCCAGTTCGCCGAGCTTCTTCAGGGCGATGCGCGCATCCTCGAGCTCGTCGGCGGGAATCCGCAGGACGACTTCGGCCTGAGCCGCCGCGCTCTCTCCGCCTGCGTCATCGTGCCGCGCGTCGACCCGTCCGCCGGCGTCGATGGCGATCTTCGCGGCGGCGTCGGCCGCGGCGAGCGGATCGTCGGCCGTGAGCAGCATCCGTCCGGTCGTGACCACCGCCGAGTCCTGATCGACCGCTTCGGGAGCCTTCTCGTCGACGGCGCCGCCGGCATCCTGCCCGGCCTGCACACCGCCGCCTGCCGACCCGTCGGACGCCCCGTTCATCGCGGTGCAGCCCGCGGCGCCGAGCATCAGCGCCGAGAGGAAGACGACCGCCACCAGACTTCGCCGCAAGCTGTTCATAGCCACAGGCTAGGCGCGGTCCTCAGCCGGTGGGATCACGATCCGGCAAGGGTTGGGTAACGGCACGGCAACGAGCGGGAGTGATCGACTGTCGGCCGGTGCTGGCAGGATTGCACCCATGCCGTTCCCGCACATCGACGACGTGACTCTCAACCGCCACGTCGGCAGCGCGACGCTGCAGCGCGCACGGGACTACGCGCGGACCGGCATGGTGCTCTCCACCAGGTGGGATGCGGATTCCTCCGTGCTCAAAGCCACGGTGAAGGGCAGCAGCATCGGCGACTACGCGTGCGTGATCCGGGTGGACGCCGGCGCCGAGGTGCCGAGGATCCTCTCGTCGCGCTGCACCTGCCCGATGGCGTCGGCCTGCAAGCACGTGGCCGCTGCCGTGCTCAGAGCGGATCGCGAAGCACGGGCGCGCGAGGCGATCGTGGCGCCGGAGCAGCCGAGGCTCGAACCCTGGCGCCGCCTGATTCCCGAGTCCCGCGGCTCCGCACGCGTACGCACGCCACTGGCCCTCGGCTTCGAGCTGCGCGTGCACGAGCGCAACGCCAATCCGTGGTCGACCAGGCGCACGACCGCAGCCGATCCGCGTGCCCTCGCCAAGGGCGAGGCCCACGTGCGACTCGCCATGCGACCCTACGTCGCCAGCCCGCGCACGGGCGCCTGGATCAAGGGCGAGGTGGGCTGGGAGTCCTTCCGGCATGCCTCGACCTCCTACCCGATCGCACAGCACCGCTGGTTCGGCGACCTGCTCGCCCTGGCACGCGACTCGCTGCTGTCCGGGACGGCCGGCGAGTGGATCCTCGTCGACCACGTCGAATCCGACGTCTTCCTCGATCACCTGGCCAGGGCGGATGCGGCGGGCGTACCGCTCATCGCCGTGCACAAGCACACCGATCTCCGGCTCGCGGACACCGCCTCCGCGCACGTGCAGGTGGAGCGCACCGATGACGGCCTGCTCCTGCGCGCAGCCGCGCGGGTCGACGGCGCAGAGGCCGAGCACGTGCGCCCCATCGGCCGGGCGGGCTTCTACACCTGGCGGGTCGCGGGTCGCCGCGTGGAGGTGGCACTGGCCGCGGGCCCCTCTCCGACCCGATGCGCATGCTGATCGCCGAGGGCGGTGCACTCGCCGTTCCCGCTGCCGACGAGGAGGACTTCTTCGCCGAGGCCTACCCCTCGCTGAGCAGGGCCACCACGCTTGCGGCCGGCACGGGTGTCGTCCTGCCGGAGGTCGCGAAGCCGACTTCTGTGCTCTCCATCGCGTTCCGCGGCGGTCACACCGCCGACCACCGGCTGAGCTGGCGGTACGGACGACGCGGCGGAATCCCCGTCACCCCGAGTGATGACCCGGTGCGCGATGCGGATGCCGAGGCCGACGAGCTGCGCGCCGTCGAGAGCATCTGGGCAGCGGCATCCGATCTGCCGTTCGCGCCGAGCGGCACCGTCCGTGAACTCGACACGGCACGACTGATGAGCGAGGTCGTGCCGGCGCTGGAAGAGGCCGGCATCGAGGTGATCATCACCGGCGACCGGCCGGTCTACCGCGAGCTCAGCGGCGAGCCCGAGATCACGGTGTCGACGGTGGAGAGCACCGACCCGGACTGGTTCGACCTCGGCTTCCTCGTGAAGATCGACGGCCGCACCATTCCCTTCGAGCCGCTGTTCACCGCGCTCAGCCTGCGCCGCAAGAATCTGCTCCTCGTCGACGGCAGTCACTTCTCGCTCGCGCATCCCGCACTGGATCGGCTGCGCGAGCTGATCGACGAGGCGGCGACCCTGGGCGAGTGGGAGACCGGGCCGCGGATCAGCCGGTACCAGACAGCGCTCTGGGATGACTTCGAGGACCTCGCCGACCAGTCTGAACCGGCGGTGTCGTGGCGGGCGACGGTCGACGCTCTGAGAGCGGAGAGCGGGGTGCCGGCGCGGGCGACCCCGGACGGACTGCGGGCGCGGCTGCGCCCCTATCAACAGGCCGGGCTCGAATGGCTCGCGTTCCTGCGGCAGCACAGGCTCGGCGGCATCCTGGCCGATGACATGGGTCTGGGCAAGACCCTGCAGCTGCTCGCCCTCGTGCAGCATGCCCGTGAGACGGGAGAGGAGCGCCCGTTCCTCGTGGTCGCACCCACCAGCGTGCTCTCCGCCTGGCGCGACGAGGCGGCGCGATTCGCGCCGGGGCTGCGGGTGCGCGTGGTGGAGACGTCGAAGCCGTCAGCCGTTCGCGACGCCGCGTCCTCCGCCGACCTGGTCGTCGCCTCGTACGCGGTGGTGCGCCTGGCCGAGCACGTCTTCCGCGATCGCGAGTGGGCAGGGCTGATCCTCGACGAGGCGCAGTTCGTGAAGAATCCCGCATCGCAGCAGCATCAGGCGGTGGCGGCGATCCCGGCCGATGTGACGTTCGCCGTCACCGGCACCCCGCTGGAGAACAGCCTGATGGACCTGTGGGCACTGTTCCGTCTGACCGCACCGGGTCTCTTTCCGTCCAAGCGTCAGTTCCGCGAGGACTACGTGCAGCCGATCGAGAAGGGCAAGGTGCCCGAGAACGCGGAGGGTGCGGAGTTCCGGGCCGGTCGCCTCGCGCGATTGAGACGCCGCATCCGGCCGCTCATGCTGCGCCGCACCAAGGATCTGGTGGCCGCCGAGCTGCCCGCCAAACAGGAGCAGATCCTGCACGTCGAACCGAGCCCGGCCCATCGCGCCGTGTACGACACCGTGCTGCAGCGCGAGCGGCAGAAGATCCTCGGGCTGCTGAAGGACCTGGACCGGAACAGATTCATCGTGTTCCGCTCGCTGACCATGCTGCGCATGCTCGCGCTCGCCCCCGGGCTGATCGATCCTGATGACGCCGCAGTGGGCTCACGCAAGCTCGACGCCCTCGTCGAGCGAGCCGAGGAGCTGCGTGCCGAAGGGCATCGTGCACTCGTGTTCAGCCAGTTCACCTCGTACCTCGATCTGGCGGAGCAGCGGCTGAGGGATGCCGGTATCGCATACAGCCGACTGGACGGCGCCACGCGGAAGCGCGGCGATGTCGTGGACGGGTTCCGCGGCGGCGATCAGACCGTGTTCCTGATCAGCCTCAAAGCGGGCGGGTTCGGGCTCACCCTCACCGAGGCCGATTACGTGTTCCTGCTGGATCCGTGGTGGAATCCGGCCGCCGAGGCGCAGGCGATCGACCGGACGCACCGCATCGGCCAGCGTGAGCAGGTGTTCGTGTACCGGATGATCTCGACCGGCACGATCGAGGAGAAGGTGCTCGCTCTGCAGCAGCGCAAGGCTCGGCTGTTCACCGCCGTGATGGACGACGACGAGCTGTTCGCGAAATCGCTCACCGCCGACGACATCCGGGCGCTGTTCGAGGACTGAGCGGAGACTCTGCATGACTGTGACACTGACCAAGGACGAGGCGCGGCGTCTCATCGTGCGCGCGGCCCTGCTCGACGCGGAGCGCCCCGGCGACATCGTCGAGGTGGCCGAGCAGATCGGGTACATCAAGATCGACCCCACCGCGACGATCGCGCCCTGTGAGCACACGATGGCCTGGTCGCGGATCGGCTGGTCGTATGAGCCGGGGCAGCTGAAGAAGGCGGCGGAGGACGATCGGCAGCTGTTCGAGTACAACGGGGCATTCCTTCCCGTCTCGCTGCTCCCCGCCATGCTCCCGGGCATGACCGAGGCCTCGCTGCGGGAGAGCGCCCGATCCTGGCTGGCGGCGAACGACGGGTTCCGCCGCGATGTGCTGGCGCGGCTGCGCGCCGAGGGACCGCTGCTGGCGAGCGAGATCCCCGACACGGCTCAGGTCACGAAGGCCCCCGACGGGTGGACCGGATCGAACCAGGTGCCCATCATGCTCGACGTGCTCTCCCAGACGGCCGAAGTTGCCGTGGTCGGTCGCGAGGGCCGGTCGCGACGCTGGGATCTCGCGGAGCGCGTCTACCCGCAGGAGCAGGACGTTCCGGTGCTCAGTGCAGGGGAAGCCGCTGAGCAGTGGTCGTCCCGTCTGCTGCAGGCGGCAGGGCTCGCACGTCCGTACAACTGGTGGAACGGGGTCTCGAAGACGTCGGGCGAGGCCGCATCCGTCGAGGGGAGCACCGTGCGCTTCCGTATCGACCCCGAGGCACTCGGGGCGCTCGAGGAGCCGGATCGAGGCGGACGGGTCGCGTTCCTCAATCCCTACGACAGCCTGCTGTTCGACCGGCGGCGCCTCGAGGAGGTGTTCGAGTTCACCTACGTGCTCGAGCAGTTCAAGCCGAAGGCGCAACGCGTCTACGGCTACTTCGCCCATCCGATCCTGTTCGGGGATCGGTTCATCGGCATGCTCGACGCCGAGCACGACCGCGCGGGTGAAGTGCTGCGCGTGAACGCGGTGCACGAGTTCTTCCCGTGGGAAGCGGATGAGCACGAGCTCGTCAGGGCCGAGATCCAGGAGCTCGCGGACTGGCTCGGCGTGCCGGTCACAGGGCTCGCCTGAGCCCCGCCGGTCCGGATAGCCACGGCCGGTCTCTGCTGCCTCAGAAGTGCGCGCCGGTAGAATCGACGGGTCCAAGCTGGAGGAGAGACATGCGGATCACGGGACTCGGCCACGCCGGAATGCTCATCGAGACGGTCGGCGGGAACATCATCTGCGACCCCGTGCTCGGGCCCTCGTTCTACGGCTCGTGGTTCCCGTTCCCCGACAACAGGGGCCTGGACTGGGCGGAGATCGGCAAGAAGGCCGACTTCCTGTACATCTCGCACCGGCACCGGGATCACTTCGACCCGCGACTGCTCGAGAAGTACATCCGCAAGGACATCGAGGTGCTGCTGCCCGAGTACGTCACCGACGACCTCGAGGTCGACATCCGGGCGCTCGGCTACGACAACATCACCTACGCGCCGGCCGGCGGGGTGATCGAGCGCGGTGACCTGAAGATCATGATCACGCCCCTGCGCGCCCCCAGCGACGGCCCCATCGGCGACTCCTCACTGAGCGTGGACGACGGCACCGCATCGATCCTGAACCAGAACGACTCGCATCCGCTCGACTTGGAGAAGCTGCTGAGCTTCGGCAAGCCCGAGGCCTACTTCACGCAGGTCTCCGGGGCGATCTGGTGGCCGATGGTCTACGACCTGCCGCAGGACGCCAAGCAGAACTTCGCGAAGCTCAAGCGCGATGCCCAGAACAAGCGCGCGATGTACTACATCGAGAAGGTGGATGCCCCGCACGTCTTCCCGATGGCCGGTCCGCCGATGTTCCTGCGCGACGAGCTGTTCCAGTACAACGGCACCGGGCAGAACGACGACTCGATCTTCACCGATCAGAAGGAGTTCCTCGCGCACCTGAAGGAGCTCGCGCCGCAGTACGACGGGCAGCTGTTCATCCCCGGCACGGTGGTCGACATGAACCACGGCGAGCTGACGGTGACGCAGAGCCTCTACTCGGAGGCCGAGATCGCGCACATCTTCGACGAGAAGTGGGACTACCTCGAGGAGCAGCGCGCGTCGCGTCAGCAGGAGATCCGCGACGAGGAGGCCCGCCGCGCTCCGGCGCTCTCCGCGGAGGAGATCCTCGCCGAACTGAAGGCCTGGTGGGAGCCGCTGCTGAAGAAGTCGCGCACCATCCGCAACGGCGTCGGCGGCAACGTCCGCTTCCGGATCGGCGACCTCGACATGGTCGTCGACTTCCCGCGCGCCAAGGTGCGCGAGTACGCCGGCGAGGAGTGCATCTACTGGTACACGATCCCCGCCGACTTGGTGTCGACGAACATCCGCGACCAGGAGATCGACTGGTCGAACTCGATCTTCCTGTCGATGCAGTTCTCGGTGGGCCGCAGCGGCAAGTTCAATGAGTTCCTCACCACGTTCCTGAAGTGCCTCTCCGTCGACCGCATCGAGTACGTCGAGAACTGGTACTCCGAGCAGACCGACCAGACCGAGGACGCCCAGATCGGCGACTGGGTCGTGCAGCGCCGCTGCCCGCACCTGCGCGCTGACCTCACCCGCACGGGCAAGATCGAGGACGGCGTGCTCACCTGCTCGATGCACGACTGGAAGTGGGACCTCAAGACCGGCAAGTGCCTGACCACGGCCGGGCACGAGATCCGCTCCGAGCACTGCCCGCTCACCGAGGAGGCGCTCCGCGCCGGATGAGCGGTGCCGACACCGGCATCCGGCTGCTGACTTCCTGATGTTCCAGCGGATCAATCCCGCGGTGGACTGAGGCGGACGGTGGGATTCTGCCCGAGACCCCGAGTCCCGCATGAGACCCACGTCCAGGACGCGGGTCTCAGGCGGAACTCGAAGTCTCGGCAGGATCTCGCTCAGCCTGTCGGTGGCCGCCCCAACCTGGTGCGACGGATGAGCACTATCCGCCCCTGACCATCCGTGAGGACCGCGCGTACTCGGGGGAGCGGGAGGTCGAGCTCCACGACGTCGGGGAACCGCAGCGACTCCCAGAACTCGACCGCGGCATCGCCCGACTCGATCAGACCCTGCGCGGTCATCCAGGCCGTCAAGGCCATGCCGTGGGTTCCGACGACGAGGTGCTCGGCGGGGTGCGCGAGCAGCCCTTCGTGAAAGCGCTGCGCGACGGCATCCGGCTTCTCCCAGCCCGCGTGCCGCTCGTCCAGCCGCCCGGCGACCCAGGCGCGACGCGCCGAGCGGAAGTCGTCGTGCACCTGCTCCTCGCGATCGACTTCGCGGAAGCGGGCGTCCACTGCGACCGCGGCGGCCGGCACCCGGGTCGCAAGCGCCGTGGTCTGCAGCGCCTTCAACTCGGGGCTCGAGACCGCTGAACCGTCGAGGAGCAAGGCGGATGCCGCAGCGGCACCCTCGGCGCTGAGGTGCCAGGCATCCGGCGATGCCGTCGGCGTCGACCTCCGGCATCGCGTGCCGGAGGAGAGTGAGGCGGTGCGGCGCGTTCATCAGAGTGCCAACCCGTGCAGGTACAACGCCGGCCCGCCACCGGGGTCTCCGGAGAGCTCCCAGTGCAGTTCGGCGCCGTCGGGGCGACGAAGGCGGCCCGTTTCGAAGGGCTCGATACGCGGGTGCACGTCCTGCATCCTACGGCGCGGCCGCGAGCCACCCGTTCACACATGAGATGACCCTTCTGCGCAGCAGCGCCGTGGCGGAGCGGGTGGCTCGTGCGCCGAGTGGGTGTCTCGTGCGCGAGCGTGTGGCTCACGCTGCGGCCCTGTACCACTTGCGGCCAGGGCGGTACACTCGACCCATGGCGACCACACTGCCGCGGATCCAGGTGACGCAGACGCCGGAGCTCGCCGCGGGGCTCGAGCTGGCGGCGAAGGAGTGGCCGGGCGCATCCCGGTCCGAGCTTGTCGCGCGCCTGGCGGAGATGGGCACGGAGGGTCTTGCGGCAAAGCGCGCCGCACGCCGTGCGGAGAGACGGAAGGTGCTCGAAGAGACCCGCGGCAAGTTCCAGTACCCGTCCGGTTACCTGGAGGAGCTGCGCAAGGACTGGCCGGAATGATCGTCCTCGACGCGAACATCCTCGTCGCGTACTGGAGCACCGACGACGCACACGCCGACGCCGCGTTCGAAGTGCTCGACACGGAAGACGACCTCGTACTGCATCCCGCGACTCTCGCAGAGACGCTCGTCTGGCCAGTTCGCCGTTCCGAGGAACAGGCCGCGCTCACCGATCTCACCAGGCTTGGCATCGAAAGACACGAACCGCTGCCCGACGAACCGTTGAACGTCGCACGCCTGCGAGCAGAGACCCGACTGAAGCTTCCCGACGCCTATGTGCTGGCAACGGCGATCGCCCACGAAGCGACGCTCGCGACCTTAGACGCGAGGCTCGCATCGGCCGCCCGCGCGCGCAGCGTCGCGGTCATTGGTATACCAACGGCGAGCGGTCCGAGTCGTTAGAATGGAGCCATCACCCATCCTTTAAGCCCGTCCTGTGAGGCGGAGAAGGGAGAGGCGGATGGCCGCACGCTCTGTGCTGCAAGAAGCCGATATCGCGCGCGCTCTGACGCGCATCGCCCATGAGATCCTCGAGTCCAATCGAGGAGCGGACGGTCTGGTCCTGCTGGGCATCCCGACCCGCGGCGTCACTCTCGCAGACCGGCTCGGACCGATCATCTCCGAGATCGCCGGTGCCGACATCCTGGTCGGGTCGCTGGACGTCACGCTGTTCCGCGATGACCTGGCGAAGCATCCGACCCGCACGCCGAAGCGCACCGAGATCCCCGACGAGGGCATCGACGGCAAGACCGTGGTCCTGGTCGATGACGTGCTCTTCTCCGGCCGCAGCATCCGTGCGGCCCTCGATGCGATCCAGTCGATCGGCCGTCCCGCGGTCATCCGGCTGGCCATCCTCGTCGACCGCGGCCACCGCGAGGTCCCCATCCGGCCCGACTTCGTCGGCAAGAACATCCCGTCCTCCCGGCAGGAGCGCGTCAACGTGCACCTGCGCGAGCTGGACGGCACCGATGAGGTGACGATCGAAGCATGAGGCATCTGCTCGACACCCGCACACTCGATCGCGAGACCGCCCTGCGGATCCTCGACGTCGCCGAGGACATGGCCGATACCCAGTCCCGCCAGGTCAAGAAGCTGCCGACCCTGCTCGGCAAGACCGTGGTCAACCTCTTCTTCGAGGACTCCACCCGCACGCGCATCTCGTTCGAGGCCGCCGCGAAGCGCCTCTCCGCCGATGTGATCAACTTCGCCGCCAAGGGGTCCAGCGTCTCGAAGGGCGAGAGCCTGAAGGACACCGCGCAGACCCTGCAGGCGATGGGCGCCGACGCGGTCGTCGTCAGGCACTCCGCCTCCGGCGCCCCGCAGACGCTCGCCACCAGCGGCTGGATCTCGGCCGGCGTCGTGAACGCCGGCGACGGCATGCACGAGCATCCGACGCAGGCGCTGCTCGACGCCTTCACCATCCGCAAGCGCCAGTTCGGGGCCGACAGCCGCGGACGCGACCTCAGCGGCCTGCGCATCGTCATCGTCGGCGACGTGCTGCACTCGCGCGTCGCGCGCTCGAACGTGTGGCTGCTGACGACACTCGGGGCGCGCGTGACCCTGGTCACCCCGCCGACCCTCATTCCGCAGAACGTCTCGCTGTGGCCGGTGGCGGTTCGCTACGACCTCGACGAGGCTCTTGCCGAGGGACCGGATGCGGTGATGATGCTGCGGATCCAGATGGAGCGCATGCACGCGGCGTTCTTCCCGAACGAGCGCGAGTACACCCGGCTGTGGGGCCTCGACGCGGTACGCGTCGCCGGGCTTCCGGAGACCAGCATCGTGATGCATCCCGGGCCGATGAACCGAGGGCTCGAGATCTCCAGCGAGGCGGCGGACTCGGCCGGCTCGACCGTGCTCGAGCAGGTCGCCAACGGCGTCTCGATCAGGATGGCCGTGCTGTACCTGCTGCTGGCGGGGGAGCGCGACGGAGACAGCACCGAGAACGACAGGGGAGCAGCACGGTGACCGAGACCATCGTCATCACCGGCGCCGCGCTGAACGGCGCGAAGACCGCGGACATCGTGATCGAGGACGGCCGCATCGCCGAGATCGGCAGCGGTCTGAGCCGCGCCGGCGCCCGCGTCGTCGACGCGGCCGGGCTGATCGCCCTGCCCGGCCTGGTCGACCTGCACACGCACCTGCGCGAGCCGGGCTTCGAGGCCTCCGAGACCGTGCTCACCGGAACCCGGGCCGCGGCTGCGGGAGGATTCACCGCGGTGTTCGCGATGCCGAACACGTCGCCGGTCGCCGACACCGCCGGCGTCGTCGAGCAGGAGCTCGCGCTCGGCGAGGCGGCCGGCTACGCCACCGTGCAGCCGATCGGCGCAGTGACCGTCGGGCAGAAGGGCGACCGCCTCGCTGAGCTCGGCGCGATGGCCTCGTCCCGCGCGAAGGTCCGCGTCTTCAGCGACGACGGCTTCTGCGTCTGGGACCCGCTGATCATGCGCCGCGCCCTGGAGTACGTGAAGTCGTTCGACGGCGTCATCGCCCAGCACGCCCAGGATCCGCGCCTCACCGAGGGCGCCCAGATGAACGAGGGCACCGTCTCGGCCGAGCTCGGCCTGGCCGGCTGGCCCGCAGTCGCCGAGGAGTCGATCATCGCCCGCGACGTGCTGCTTGCCGAGCATGTCGGCTCGCGACTGCACGTCTGCCACCTGTCCACCGCCGGCTCCGTCGATCTGATCCGCTGGGCCAAGAAGCGCGGCGTGGCCGTCACGGCCGAGGTCACCCCGCACCATCTGCTGCTGACCGACGAGCTGGTCCGCGGTTACGACGCGCGGTACAAGGTCAATCCGCCACTGCGCCGCGAGGAGGATGTTCTGGCCGTGCGCGAGGGCCTCGCCGACGGCACGATCGACATCGTCGCCACGGACCACGCTCCGCACCCGTCCGAGAACAAGGCCTGCGAGTGGCAGGCGGCGGCCAACGGCATGGTCGGCCTGGAGAGCGCCCTGCGCGTCGTGCACCAGTCGATGGTCGAGACCGGTCTGCTGGACTGGGCCGGCGTGGCCCGGGTGATGAGCCAGGCGCCCGCCGCGATCGGTCGCCTGGAGGGCTTCGGGGCGCTCGAGGCGGGCGCGCCCGCCCACGTCACGCTCTACGACCCGCGGGTGGCCGGGGTGTTCACCGAGGCCGACCTGCATGGTCGCAGCCGCAACTCGCCCTACCTCGGCCGCGACCTGCCAGGTCAGGTGCGCTGGACGATCCACGGCGGCCGCACGACCGTCGCGGACGGTGTTCTCGTGGAAGAGCTGGGCGCGTGACCCGCGATCTCGCCGTCCTGCTGGTCGTCCTGCTCGCGGTCGTCGTGGTCGGCGCGATGCTGTTCGCCTGGCGACGACGACTCCGACGAGACTCGGATCTCACCGCACCACTCGGCGTGCCGGAGCACGCCGAGGTGACGGAACGTGCGGAGGTGCTCTACGTCGCCACGACCCGGCACGACCAGCCCCTGGAGCGTGTCGCGCTCAAGCCCCTGGAGTACCGGGCGCGCGGCGAGCTGGTGCTCACCGACCGCGGCGTGGCACTGAGCCTGGACGGAGCGCCGACGGTGTTCCTCGCCTCTTCGCTGATCGTCACCGCCGATCTCGCCACAGTCGCCATCGACCGTGTGGTCGAACCGAACGGACTCATCCGCGTCGTCTGGCGCGAATCCACCGGCACCCTTCTCGATTCCTTCCTGCGCGTCGCGAACAGCGGCCCGCAGCACGTCCTCGCCGAGCTGCAGCGCCTGTGCGCCGCACCGGAGACAGGAGCATCCGCATGACCCATTCGACAAGCTCAGGGACCGCTCTGAACACCGATCGCGCCGTCCTCGTCCTGGAGGACGGCTCCCGCTTCCCCGGGCGCGCCTACGGCGCCCGCGGCACCACCCTCGGCGAGGTCGTCTTCGCCACCGGCATGTCCGGCTACCAGGAGACCCTCACCGACCCGTCCTACGCCGGCCAGATCGTGCTGCAGACCGCGCCGCACATCGGCAACACCGGTATGAACGACGAGGACCCCGAATCCCGGCGAATCTGGGTCGCCGGCTACATCGTGCGCGACCCTTCGCGCGTGGTCTCGAACTGGCGTGCGGACTCCTCGCTCGACGATGTGCTCGTCCGCGACGGCATCGTCGGCGTCAGCGGCGTCGACACCCGGGCGATCACCCGGCACATCCGCTCCGCGGGCTCCATGCGCGGCGGGATCTTCTCGGGCGCCGACGCGGCGCTCGACGCCGACGAGCAGCTGCGCCGCGTCACCGAGGCGCCCGAGATGGCCGGACAGAACCTGTCTGCGGCGGTCTCCGTCACCGAGACGCAGATCACGCCGGCCGTGGGGGAGCGCATCGGCAACCTCGCCGTACTCGACCTCGGCGTCAAGCAGGCCACCCTCGACAACCTCGCCGCACGCGGATTCGACGTGCACGTGCTGCCGCAGTCGTCGACGTTCGAGCAGATCATGGCGATCGATCCCGTCGCCGTGTTCTACTCGAACGGCCCCGGCGACCCCGCCGCTTCCGACGGCCAGGTGGGCGTGCTGCGCGAGGTTCTCGACGCGAAGCTGCCGTACTTCGGCATCTGCTTCGGCAACCAGCTGTTCGGCAGGGCGCTCGGCCTGGGCACCTACAAGCTCACCTTCGGCCACCGCGGCATCAACCAGCCGGTGCTGGACAAGGCCACGGGCCGCGTCGAGATCACGGCGCACAACCACGGGTTCGCCGTCGAGGCGCCGCTGGAGGGCTCGTTCGACAGCCCGAACGGCTACGGCCAGGTCGAGGTCAGCCACATCGGCCTGAACGACCAGGTGGTCGAAGGCCTCAAGGCTCTCGACATCCCGGCGTTCTCGGTGCAGTACCACCCCGAGGCGGCGGCCGGGCCGCACGACGCCAACTACCTCTTCGACCGCTTCCGCGACCTGGTCGTCGCGAACAGGGAATCGGTTCCTGAGCCAGTCGAAGGACAGGGACCCACTCAGGAAGGCACCAAGTAATGCCCAAGCGCGACGACATCCAGTCCGTCCTCGTGATCGGCTCCGGCCCGATCGTGATCGGTCAGGCCTGCGAGTTCGACTACTCCGGCACCCAGGCCTGCCGTGTGCTGCGCGAGGAGGGCGTGCGCGTCATCCTGGTCAACTCGAACCCGGCGACGATCATGACCGACCCCGACTTCGCCGATGCGACCTACATCGAGCCGATCACCCCCGAGGTCATCGAGACGATCATCGCCAAGGAGAAGCCGGACGCGATCCTGCCGACCCTGGGCGGTCAGACCGCCCTGAACGCGGCCATGGCGCTGCACCACCAGGGCATCCTCGAGAAGTACGGAGTCGAGCTCATCGGCGCGAAGGTCGATGCGATCGAGAAGGGCGAGGACCGCCAGATCTTCAAGCAGCTCGTCCTGGACGCCGGAGCGGATGTCGCGGACTCGGTGATCTGCCACACGATGGACGAGCTCCTCGCCGGCGCCGAGAAGCTCGGATACCCGCTGGTGGTGCGCCCGAGCTTCACCATGGGCGGCCTCGGCTCCGGCTTCGCCTACGACGAGGAGGACCTTCGGCGCATCGGTGGCGCAGGCCTGCACGACTCGCCCACGAACGAGGTGCTCCTGGAGGAGTCGATCCTCGGCTGGAAGGAGTACGAACTCGAGCTCATGCGAGACACGGCCGACAACACGGTCGTGGTCTGCTCCATCGAGAACGTCGACCCGGTGGGCGTGCACACCGGCGACTCGATCACGGTGGCCCCGGCGCTCACGCTCACGGACCGCGAGTACCAGAACATGCGCGACATCGGCATCGACATCATCCGCGCGGTCGGTGTCGACACCGGCGGCTGCAACATCCAGTTCGCGGTGGACCCGGCGAACGGGCGCATCATCGTCATCGAGATGAACCCGCGCGTCTCGCGCTCCAGCGCGCTGGCCTCGAAGGCCACCGGCTTCCCGATCGCGAAGCTGGCCGCGAAGCTCGCACTCGGCTACCGTCTCGACGAGATCCCGAACGACATCACCGGAGTCACCCCGGCGAGCTTCGAGCCCACCCTCGACTACGTCGTGGTCAAGGTGCCCCGGTTCGCCTTCGAGAAGTTCCCGGCCGCCGACCCGACCCTCACCACGACCATGAAGTCGGTGGGCGAGGCGATGGCGATCGGCCGCAACTACGCGACCGCGCTGCAGAAGGCGCTGCGCTCTCTCGAGAAGCGCGGATCGAGCTTCCACTGGGGCGCCGAGTCCCGCAGCGCCGACGAGCTCCTGGAGATCTCGAGGACTCCGACGGACGGCCGGATCGTGACGCTGCAGCAGGCGCTGCGCAAGGGCGCGACCGTCGAGCAGGCCTTCGACGCGACGGCCATCGACCCCTGGTTCCTCGACCAGATCGTGCTCATCAACGAGGTCGCCGAGACGGTGCGCACGGCCGCCGAGCTCGATGCGGACACGATCCGCCACGCCAAGGAGCACGGCTTCTCGGATGCGCAGCTCGCGGAGCTGCGCGGCATCACCGAGCAGGAGGTGCGCGGAGTCCGCCACGGACTCGGCATCCGGCCGGTGTACAAGACGGTGGACACCTGCGCCGGTGAGTTCCCCGCGCTGACGCCTTACCACTACTCGAGCTACGACTTCGAGACCGAGGTGGCGCCGTCGGAGCGCACGAAGGTCGTCATCATCGGCTCCGGCCCGAACCGCATCGGCCAGGGCGTCGAGTTCGACTACTCCTGCGTGCACGCCTCGTTCGCGCTGTCGGATGCCGGGTACGAGACCGTCATGGTCAACTGCAACCCCGAGACCGTGTCGACCGACTACGACACCTCCGACCGGCTGTACTTCGAGCCGCTGACGCTGGAGGACGTGCTCGAGGTCCTCGACGCGGAGGCGGCGAGCGGCCGCATCCTCGGTGTGGTCTGCCAGCTCGGCGGGCAGACTCCGCTGGGCCTGGCGAAGGGCATCGAGGCGGCCGGATACACGGTGCTCGGAACCAGCCCGGCGGCGATCGACCTCGCCGAGGAGCGCGAGCTGTTCTCGCAGCTGCTCGATCGCGCCGGGCTCGTCGCACCGCGCAACGGCACGGCGATCGATGTCGAGGGCGCCGTGCGCGTCGCAGAGGAGATCGGCTATCCGGTGCTGGTGCGTCCGAGCTTCGTGCTGGGCGGGCGCGGCATGGAGATCGTGTACAGCACCGAGGCGCTGCGCGACTACTTCGTGCGCACCGCCGGCGAGGTGATCATCGAGGAGGGCAAGCCGCTGCTGGTCGATCGCTTCCTCGACGACGCGATCGAGATCGATGTCGACGCTCTGTACGACGGCACCGAGCTCTTCATCGGCGGCGTCATGGAGCACCTCGAGGAGGCCGGCATCCACTCCGGTGATTCGAGCTGCACCCTGCCGCCCATCTCGCTGGGGCGCACCGAGATCGACCGGGTGCGTGCCGCGACGCTGGCGATCGCCGAGGGCGTGGGCGTGCGCGGACTGCTCAACGTGCAGTTCGCCGTCAGCGCCGGTGTGCTCTACGTGATCGAGGCCAACCCGCGTGCCAGCCGTACGGTGCCTTTCGTCTCGAAGGCGCTCGGCATCCAGCTCGCGAAGGCCGCCAGCCGGATCATGGCCGGGGCCACGATCGCCGAGCTTCGCACGGAGGGGCTGCTGCCCGAGCAGGACGGCTCCCGCATTCCGATGGACGCGCCGGTAGCGGTCAAGGAGGCGGTGCTGCCGTTCAAGCGGTTCCGCACCAAGGACGGGCGCACGGTCGACTCCGTGCTCGGCCCGGAGATGCGCTCCACGGGTGAGGTGATGGGCATCGACAAGGACTTCCCGACCGCGTTCGCGAAAAGCCAGGCAGCAGCCTACGGCGGAACTCCGACCTCGGGCACCGTGTTCATCTCGGTCGCCGACTCGGACAAGCGCGCGGTGATCCTGCCCGCCCACCGGCTCAGCCAGCTGGGCTTCCGCATCCTCGCGACCGAGGGCACCGGCGAGATCCTGTCCCGCAACGGCATCCCGGTCGACGTGGTGCAGAAGTACGGCGAGTCGCAGGAGTCCGGAGCGACGAACATCGTGGACCTCATCAACGAGGGTGCGGTGGACATCGTCGTGAACGTCCCCGACGGGGGAGCGGCACGGGCGGACGGGTACGAGATCCGGGCGGCGGCGGTCGCCGCCGACAAGGCGCTGTTCACCACCATCGCCACCCTGGGCGCCGCGGTGAGCGGGCTGGACGCGACCGGTGACGGCTTCGAGGTCCGCAGCCTGCAGGAGTACGAGCTCGACCGGAACACCTCCGGTCGCCCCGCGAGCTGAAGCGAGACGAAACGCATGAACGACAAGCCATTCGGCGTCCGGCTGCGGACGGCGCTCGACGAGCACGGACCGCTCTGCGTCGGCATCGACCCCACGCGTCGCTGCTCGACGCGTGGGGGCTCGGGCAGGACGCCGACGGCGTGCGCGAGTTCGGCCTGCGCGTGGTGGATGCCGCGGCGGGCCGGGTCGGCGTGCTGAAGCCGCAGGTCTCGTTCTTCGAGCGCTTCGGCTCTCGCGGCTTCGCCGCGCTGGAAGACGTGATCACCGCCGCCAGAGCTGCCGGGCTGCTGATCCTCGCCGACGCGAAGCGCGGCGACATCGGTTCGACGAACGAGGGCTACGCGGATGCCTGGCTCGAGGCGGGGTCGCCGCTGGAGTCGGATGCCGTGACGCTGAGCCCCTATCTGGGAGTCGGCGCCCTCGATGCCGTGCTCGAGCGGGCGCGCAGCACAGGTAAGGGCGTCTTCGTGCTCTCCGCGACCAGCAACCCCGAGGCGGCGACGCTGCAGTCGGCGACGAACCTGGACGGCACCAGGGTGGCTGCCTTGGTCGCCCGCCAGGCGACCGCCGGCGACGCCGGCGACTCCCTCGGACCGATCGGTCTCGTGATCGGGGCGACCGTCGACCGAGCGGCGTTCGGCCTCGACGATGAACTGCTGCGTGCGGTGCCGGTGCTCGCACCCGGTTTCGGGGCACAGGGCGCCACGCCGGAGGATCTGCCCGCACGATTCGGCCCGCTCGCGCGCAATGTGCTCGCGAGCGAGAGCCGCAGCATCCTGAGTGCGGGGCCGGACGGAATCGCTGTCAGAATGGAGGAGACCGCGCGACGCTACCAGGAGGTGCTGGGTGCCTGAGACCCGTTCGATGCCCGAGGTCGATCGGAGCGCGGCCGCCCGCCGCGCCGTCGAGCGACGCCGGGCTCGCGCCTCGCTGAAGCGCGATCTCGCCATGCGCGTCGTGACGCCGCAGGAGGTGCTCCGACGGGCGTCGGCCGATGCGGCATCCGTCGCCGGTTCGCTGCGGATCACGGACTTCCTGATCGCCCTGCCCGCGATCGGTGCGGGCAAGCGCGATCAGGTGCTGCACGACCTGCACATCGCACCGGTCAAGCGCCTCGGCGGTCTCGGTGTGCGTCAGATCGCCGACCTCACGAACTGGCTGGACGGACGGTTCCCGCCGCACACACCGCGGTCCGGTCGCAGCCGGCTGCTCGTGCTCGCCGGGCCCACCGCCGTCGGCAAGGGCACCGTCGCCGCGCACATCCGCGCTCACCACCCGCAGATCCACCTCTCGGTGTCGGCGACCACGAGGTCGCCGCGACCCGGCGAGGTCGACGGCGTGCACTACTACTTCGTCGACGACGCCGAGTTCGACCGGCTGATCGCCGAGGACGAACTGCTCGAGCACGCCACCGTGCACAACAAGTACCGGTACGGCACGCCGCGCGGCCCCGTGGACGCCGCACTGGGCGAAGGCCGGACGGTGCTGCTCGAGATCGATCTGCAGGGCGCCAGGCAGGTGCGGGCCGCCGAACCGTCTGCGACGCTGGTCTTCCTGCTGCCTCCCTCGTGGGACGAACTGGTCAACCGGCTCATCGGCCGCGGCACGGAGGACGCCGAGGAGCGGGCGCGCCGGCTGCGCACGGCGAAGGCCGAACTCGCCGCCCAGAACGAGTTCGATTACCGCGTCGTGAACGAGGACGTCGCCACCGCGGCGCAGGAGGTCGTAGACTTGACCACGGCATTCGCGCGCTGAGTGCTTGAGCGCGCCCGCCCATCAACTTCGCGACACGTCGCATCCACGACATCGTCGCCTGATCAGGAGGTCCCACTGTGGCCGGTAACAACCAGGGCATCATCGATCCCCCCATCGACAATCTGCTGGATCGTGTCGACTCCAAGTACGAGCTGGTCATCTACGCGTCCAAGCGCGCGCGTCAGATCAACGACTACTACTCCGACCTGCACGAGGGGAACCTGTTCGACAACGTCGGCCCGCTGGTCGACTCGTCCGTCGAGGACAAGCCCCTCACGATCGCTCTGCACGAGATCAACGAGGACAAGCTCCGCATCCGTCACGCCGAGTGAGCTGACTGGAGAGCCGCCGGCATCCCGTCGTGGGGTGTCGGCGGCTCCCTGCATACTGGCCGAGTCCGCCGAACCGTTGGAGCATCGATGAGCGCGCTGCGCCTTTTCACGTCCGAATCCGTCACCGAGGGACACCCCGACAAGATCTGCGACCAGATCTCGGACAGCATCCTCGACGGCCTCCTGGCGGTCGATCGCGATTCTCGCGTCGCGGTGGAGACACTGGTCACCACAGGACTCGTACACGTCGCGGGTGAGATCCGCACCGAGGGGTACGTCGACATCCCGACCATCGTCCGCGACGTGGTCAACGGCATCGGCTACACCTCGAGCGACACGGGTTTCGACGGCTCGTCGTGCGGTGTCAGCGTCTCGGTCGGCGAGCAGTCCTCCGACATCGCCCACGGCGTCGACGAGGCCGCCGAGAGCCGCGACGGCGGATCGGCCGACCCTCGCGACGCCCTCGGCGCCGGCGACCAGGGCATCATGTTCGGCTTCGCCACCAACGAGACCCCGCAGCTCATGCCGATGGCGGCCTGGACCGCGCACCGGATCGCCGAGCGCCTCGCCGAGGTCCGCCGCTCCGGCGAACTGCCCTTCCTGCGCCCCGACGGCAAGACCCAGGTCACCCTGGGGTACGAGGGCTTCACCCCGAAGACCGTCGACGCGGTGGTGCTCTCGACGCAGCATCTGCCCGGTGTCACGCAGGACGAGCTGAAGGCCCAGGTGCGCGAGCACGTCATCGACCCGGTGCTGGCGCAGACCGGCCTCGACCTCGCGACCGACCTGAAGTACTACATCAACCCGGCCGGCCCGTTCGTCATCGGAGGTCCGAAGGGCGACGCCGGACTCACCGGCCGCAAGATCATCATCGACACGTACGGCGGCGCAGCCAGGCACGGCGGCGGCGCCTTCAGCGGCAAGGACCCCTCCAAGGTCGACCGCTCTGCCGCGTACGCGATGCGCTGGGTGGCGAAGAACGCCGTGGCCGCCGGCCTCGCCGACCGCATCGAGGTGCAGGTCGCGTATGCGATCGGCGTGGCGCATCCGGTCGGTCTGTACGTCGAGACCTTCGGCACCGGCAGCGTCTCGGACGAGGTCATCACGCGCGCCGTCAGCGAGGTGTTCGACCTGCGTCCGCAGGCGATCATCGAGGAGCTCGACCTGCTGCGCCCGATCTACGCGCAGACCGCCGCCTACGGGCACTTCGGGCGCGAACTGCCGGAGTTCACCTGGGAGCGCACGAACCGCGCCGAAGATCTGCGGCGCGCCGCCGGCCTCTGAGGTGCACCCTGTCCTCGGTTCCTGAGCCTGTCGAAGGACGGCGCATCGCACGGGTCCTGATCGATTCCCCGCTGCCGCAGCTCGACCGGCTGTTCGACTACGCGCTGCCGCAGGAGCTCGGCGAGGTGCCCGCCGGGGTCCGGGTGAAGGTACCGCTGCGCACGGCGGGCCGGGTCGTCGACGGGTACGTCGTCGAACTCGCGGTCGAAGAGGACCCCTCGCGCGCCCTCGCCGAGGTCGAGAGCGTGGTCTCACCGGTCGTGGTGCTGCCCGCGCGGCTGCACCGGCTGGCGCGGCGCGCCGCCGACAGGGCTGCGGGGGCGGCCTCCGACATCCTGCGGCTGGCGATACCCAAGCGGCAGGTGCGCGTCGAGAAGGCGTGGGACGCCGATGTCCCTGCTCCCGAGGTCGCGCCCGCCGCGCTCCAGCGCGCCGAGCAGGTTCTCGCGCGGTACGCAGGGCTCGGCAGGGTGCTCGAGGAGGGCGGCAGGGCAGCCGTCGAGACCATCGCCGAGATGGAGGGATCGCTGCCGCACTCGGCGAGGCTGCTCGCCGCCGTCGCCACGACTGTTCTGGCATCCGGCCGCTCGGCGATCCTCGTCGTACCGGACAAGCGCGACGAGGACAGGCTCCTCGAAGCCCTCGCCGAGATGCTGCCGGACGAGGCGGTCGTGCGTCATGACGCCAGGCAGACGAACCCCGACCGGTACCGTGCGTTCCTGCGCACGCTCGCCGACGCGCCCTGCGTGGTCGTCGGCAACCGCTCCGCCGTCTACGCACCGGTGGCCGCGGGCGTCGTCGTGATCTGGGACGACGGCGACCCGCTGCTCTCCGAGCCGCTCACGCCGTACGTGCACGCGAGGGATGCTGCTCTGGTCCGTCAGGAGCAGGAGGGCGGCGCCCTGCTGTTCGCGGGGCACTCCCGCACCACCGACGTCGAACGCCTCGTGCACGGGGGCTGGATGGCCGAGGTGCGTGCGGTGCGTCGCTCCTCTCCGCGCGTCGTGCTGAGCCCTCCGCAGGAGCTGGAGCAGGGTGGCCAGCGGATGCCGTCCAGCGCATTCCTCGCCGCGCGGGAAGCCGCTGCGGACGGGCCGGTCCTCGTGCAGGTCGCACGCCCCGGGTTCGCGCCCTCGCTGGTGTGCGGGCAGTGCCGCGCGCCCGCGCGCTGCACGCACTGCGGCGGCCCGCTCGGCGCCCGCCGCCGCGGCGCCGTGCCGGTGTGCGGATGGTGCGGCCGGTCCGCGAACGGCTGGCGGTGCCCTGCGTGCGAGGCCACGCAGGTGCGCCTGGCGTCCTCGGGCAGCGAGCGCACCGCCGACGAGCTCGGGCGTGCGTTCCCCGGTGTGCAGGTGATCGTGTCCGACGGGAGTCATCTCGTCGAGCGCGTGCCCGCGGGGCCGGCTCTGGTCATCGCGACGCGCGGCGCCGAGCCCGTGGCGGATGGCGGATACCGGGCGGTCGTGCTGCTGGACGGCGCGCGCATGCTGCAGGCGCCGGAGCTGCGCATCGGGGAGTCCTGCCTGCGCTGGTGGTCGAACGCCGCCGCGCTTGCCGCCCCCGGAGCCCCCGTCCACCTGGTCGGCGTCGACGGTCCGGTCGCGCGGGCTCTCGCGACCTGGACGCAGGCCGGATACGCGCGCTCCGAGCTCGAGGCACGCGCCCCGCTGCGGATGCCGCCGGTGTATCGCGTCGCGCAGCTCGACGGTCTTCCGGCCGTCGTGCGCCCCGCGCTCGAAGCGGTCGGCGCCATCGGGCTGCCTCCCGACGCTGTGCTCGGACCGGTGCCTCTCGGCGACGCCGAATCCATCGGCGACGAGGGCCGGGTGCGCGCGCTGGTGCGCTTCGGGTACGCCGCAGGCACGGAGGTGGCGGCGATGCTGCGCGCCGCCGTCGTCACGGATGCGACCCGCAACCGCCGAGCCCGGGGACGGGCCGGGCTGAGCCTGCACCTCGATATCCTCGAACCAGACATCTGACGCCCCTCACCCTCCGGAGCACCTTCATGCGCCTCGTCTTCGCCGGCACCCCCGAAGCGGCGGTCCCCGCACTGCGGGCACTCGCCCCGCTGCACGACATCGTGGCGGTCGTCACGCGCCCCGACGCACCGCTCGGGCGCCGTCGCGTGCTGACGCCGTCGCTGGTGGCCCAGGCCGCTGAGGAACTCGGCATCCCCGTGATCAAGGCTGCTCGGCTGGACGCCGAGGCGACCGCCGCGATCACGGAGCTGCGGCCGCAGCTCGGTGTGATCGTCGCGTTCGGCGGCCTCGTCCGCGAGCCGCTGCTCTCCGCTCCGGAGCACGGCTGGATCAACCTGCACTTCTCGCTGCTGCCGCGCTGGCGCGGCGCCGCCCCGGTGCAGCGCGCGCTGATCGCGGGTGACGAGGAGATCGGAGTGAGCGTGTTCCGTCTCGTCCCCGAGCTGGATGCCGGCGACGTGTACGGCATGCGCGCTGTGGAGCTGCCGGCGCACACCACGGCAGGCGATGCGCTGCAGATCCTCGCCGCGGACGGTGCCGCCCTCACGGCCGAGGTCGTGGCGGGAATCGCCGCGGGAAGGGCTGAGGCGGTCCCGCAGTACGGCGAGCCGACCTTCGCGCCCAAACTCGTCCTCGACGACGGCCGGCTGGACTGGGCACGGCCGCTCGAGGAGGTCTATGCGCGATTCCGCGGCATCACGCCGGAGCCGGGCGCACACACCGAGGTCGCGGGCGCCCGGCTCAAGATCCTCGAGGCGGTGCCGGCGCCGGATGCGGAGCCGCTGGAACCCGGGCGGATCGCAGGCGAGAAGCGTCGCATCCTGATCGGCACCGAGACGGCACCGCTCGCCGTGACCCGCGTGCAGCCCGCGGGCAAGGGGGCGATGCCCGCCGCGGACTGGTGGCGCGGTCAGCGCGACGAGACTCTGCGAGCGGGCGCATGAGCGGCCAGGAGCGCCGTCCGCAGCGCGGCCGCAGGCCGCAGCGGTCCGCCGACCGTCGCGGTGCCGACCGAACCGTGCAGCCCGCCCGCGCCGTCGCGTACGGGGTGCTGCGCGCGGTCACCCAGTCGGACGCCTACGCGAATCTGCTGCTGCCGAGCAGCATCGCCGAGGCGGGCCTCGATCAGAAGGACGCCGCACTCGCCACCGAACTCACATACGGCACGCTGCGGCGCCGGGGGACCTACGACGCGATCATCGCCGCCGCAGCCGGCCGTCCCGCGTCCGAGATCGACCCGGCCGTGCTCGACGCGCTCCGTCTCGGCGCGCATCAGCTGCTGTCCACCCGCGTCGCCGGGCACGCGGCGGTGAACGAGTCGGTGAATCTGGTCGCCTCGGAGCAGGGGAGAGGGGCGGCGGGCTTCGCCAACGCGGTGCTCCGCCGCATCGGCCGGGACACCCCCGGCGCCTGGCAGCGGGCGATCGAGGATGCCGCGCGCTCCGACGACGAACGGCTCGCGCTGCGCACCTCGCACCCGGTGTGGATCATCCGGGCACTTCGGCGCGCCCTCGCCGCTGAGGGCCGGGCGGACGAGCTCGACGAGCTTCTCGCCGCCGACAACGCCTCGCCCGAGGTGACACTGGCCGCACTGCCCGGTCTGGCCGATCCGGGCGAACCGCGCCGCCCGTACGCGCCGACCGCGTACGGGTCCCCCGGGGGCGACCCCCATCGCATCGTGGCGGAGGCGAAGGGCACTGTCCGGGTGCAGGACGAGGGCTCGCAGCTCGTCGCACTGGCCCTGGCAGCGGTGCGCCCGGTCGTCGAGGGGGAACGTTGGCTCGATCTGTGCGCGGGCCCGGGCGGCAAGACCGCGCTCCTGGCGGCGATCGCCCAGGAGCGCGGTGCGGTCCTCGAGGCCAACGAGATCGTGCCGGCTCGTGCCGGGCTGGTCCGCAGCGCGCTGCGCGCGGTACCCGGAGACGTCGTGGTCCATGAGCAGGACGGCCGCATTCTCGCGGCATCCCGCCCCGATGCGTTCGATCGCATCCTCGTCGACGCACCGTGCACCGGTCTCGGTGCGCTGCGTCGCCGGCCGGAGGCGCGCTGGCGCAAGACGCCGGCGGATGTCGCTGAGCTGGTCGCTCTGCAGACCGAGCTTCTCACCGCTGCGGTCTCCGCACTCGCCCCGGGTGGAATCGTCGCCTACGTGACCTGCTCGCCGCACCTCGCGGAGACCACCGGCGTGGTCTCGGAGGTGCTGCGCGACAGTGCCGAACTTGTGGAGATCGACGCCCGCGCGATCCTCTCCGACGTCTCCCGCTCGCCGATCGACCTGCCGAGCGACGGCAGCGGGCGCGTGCAGCTGTGGCCGCACCGCCATGGCACCGACGCGATGTTCCTCGCGCTGCTGCAGCGCCTTCCCGAAGGAGAGAGCCGATGAATCCGCGCATCAATCCGAGCATCCTCGCCGCCGACTTCGTCAACATGCAGTCCGAACTGGCCCGCATCGCCAGTGCCGACTTCGCACACGTCGACGTGATGGACAACCACTTCGTGCCGAATCTGACCTTCGGGCCGCAGATGGTGGAGCGCATCCAGGAGACCAGCCCGATCCCGCTCGACGTGCACCTGATGATCACCGACCCCGAGCGCTGGGCCCCTGGCTACGCCGAGCTCGGCGCGGCGAGCGTGACGTTCCACCTCGAGGCGGCTGACGACCCTGTGGCGCTCGCGCGCCGGCTGCGGCAGATCGGTGCTCGCGCCGGCGTCGCGATCAAGCCCGGCACGGCGGGGGAGCCGCTGTACGACATTCTCGACGAGTTCGATCAGATCCTGGTGATGACCGTCGAGCCGGGCTTCGGCGGCCAGGGCTTCATGCCCGAGACCATGCCCAAGCTCCGTGCACTCCGAGAGGAGGCGACGCGCCGGGGCGCCGACGTGTGGCTGCAGGTCGACGGGGGCATCTCCTTCGACACCATCGGGCAGGCCGCCGAAGCCGGGGCCGACACGTTCGTCGCGGGTTCGGCGGTGTACGGCGCCGACGACGTCGAGGCGGCCGTCACAGGTCTTCGGGACCGGGCACGCACGGCTAGTCTGGAATCGTGAAGACTTTCGACGAGCTGTTCGCCGAGCTGACCGAGACGGCGCGGACCCGCCCCGAAGGATCGGGGACGGTCGCGCAGCTCGACCGTGGCGTGCACGCCATCGGCAAGAAGGTCGTCGAGGAGGCCGCCGAGGTGTGGATGGCCGCCGAGTACGAGTCGAAGGACGACGCTGCCGAGGAGATCTCGCAGCTGCTGTACCACCTGCAGGTGATGATGCTGGCCAAGGGCCTTGACCTCGAGGACGTCTACCGACATCTCTGAGCGCGTCCGAAACAGACCCGTTCGACTCGAAGGATCCCCATGCTCCGCATCGCCGTTCCGAACAAGGGCTCGCTGTCCGAGACAGCAGCCGAGATGCTCGCGGAGGCCGGCTACACCGGCCGTCGTGACCCGAAGACCCTGCACGTCATCGACGCCGACAGCGACGTCGAGTTCTTCTACCTCCGTCCCCGTGACATCGCGACCTACGTCGCATCCGGCGCCCTCGACGTGGGGATCACCGGACGCGACCTGCTGCGCGACGTGCGACAGGATGACGCCCGTGAGATCGAGCAGCTCGGTTTCGCCCGCTCGACGTTCCGCTTCGCCGCGCCGCCCGGGAAGTACTCGACCGTTCAGGACCTCGAGGGTGTGCGCGTGGCATCCGCCTATCCGGGCCTGGTCGACGACTTCCTGCGCGAGCAGGGCGTGAACGCCGTCCTCGTCCCGCTCGACGGCGCTGTGGAGTCGGCCGTCAGGCTCGGCGTCGCGGATGTGATCGCCGACGTGGTGGAGACGGGCACGACGCTGCGGCAGGCGGGTCTGGAGATCTTCGGGCCGGTGATCATCGAGTCCGAGGCTGTCCTGATCAGCAGACCGGGCGAGGTTCCCGGCACGTCGCGCCTGCTGCGCCGTCTGCGCGGCGTCATGGTGGCCCGTCGCTACGTGCTCCTGGACTACGACCTCCCTGCGAGCCTGGTGGATCAGGCGACGGCCATCGCCGGCGGGCGCGAATCCCCGACGATCTCCCCGCTGCGCGACCCGGAGTGGGTGGCGGTGCGCGTGATGATCCCGCGCAAGGGCATGAACCAGGTGATGGACGACCTGTACGCACTGGGCGCGCGGGCGATCCTCGTCACCGCGATCCACGCAGCGAGGCTCTGATGGCACTCGCCTCCCGCGTCATCCCCTGCCTGGACGTCGCCGCCGGCCGCGTCGTGAAGGGCGTCAACTTCCAGAACCTGCGCGATATGGGCGACCCCGTCGAGCTGGCGGCGCACTACGCCGCGCAGGGCGCCGACGAGATCACCTTCCTCGACGTCACCGCGACCGTGGATGCCCGTGCCACGACCTACGACGTCGTGCAGCGCACCGCCGAGCAGGTGTTCGTGCCGCTCACGGTCGGAGGCGGCGTGCGCAGCACGGAGGACGTCGCCCGCCTGCTCGGTGTCGGCGCCGACAAGGTCGGCGTGAACTCCGCCGCGATCGCGCGCCCCGATCTGGTCGACGAGATCGCCGATCGCTTCGGCGCGCAGGTGCTGGTGCTCTCCTCGACGTCAAGCGCGCCGGCGGCACGCCCTCGGGATTCGTCGTCACGACGCACGGCGGCCGCACCGAGACGACGCTGGATGCTGCGGTCTGGGCCCGGGAGGCCACCGAACGCGGTGCCGGCGAGCTGCTGGTCAACTCGATCGACGCCGACGGCACCAGGGACGGATTCGACCTGGAGCTGATCCGGCTGATGCGCGAGGTCGCCTCGGTGCCGGTGATCGCCTCCGGCGGCGCGGGCCGGGTGTTCGATTTCCCGCCCGCGATCGCCGCGGGTGCGGATGCCGTGCTCGCCGCGAGCGTGTTCCACAGCGGACTGCTCACGGTCGGCCAGGTCAAGGACGCGCTCCGCGACGAGGGCGTGGTGGTCCGGTGAGCGTCGACGAGCAGGTCGCGAACGTGGCGTGGAACGCCGACGGGCTCGCCCCGGTGATCGTGCAGCAGTGGGACACGCGCGAGGTGCTCATGCTCGCCTGGGTGGATGCCGAGGCGCTGCGACGAACGCTCACCACGGGACGGGTCACGTACTGGTCGCGCTCGCGCCGGGAGTACTGGCGCAAGGGCGACACCTCGGGCAACATCCAGATCGTGCGCGGCGCGCAGATCGACTGCGACGGCGACACGATACTGCTGCAGGTGGACCAGACCGGCGCGGCGTGCCACACAGGGACGCGCACGTGCTTCGACGGCAGGGACCTCGACGCCGTGATCGGAGGCGAGCAGGCGTGAGTGCCCGTGGCCGCCTCATCGCCGTGCTGGGCTTCCTGCTCGCCGGAGGAATCGGCGTGATCTCGGCCACCCAGACCTGGCTCACCGTGACCCGCGTCGACGGCTCGGAGCCGATCCTCGTGGCAGGCTCCGACGCCGTCGCTCTGCTGGCCCCCTGTCGCTCGCGGTGCTCGCACTCGGCGCGGCGCTCTCGATCGTCGGATCCGTACTCCGCTACATCTTCGCCGCCCTGGCGGCCGGGGCAGCCGTCGTGCTCGGGATCGCCACGCTTCCGCTGGTGACCGCACCGCCGCTGACCGTCGTCGCCGGCGTCGTCGCCGAGAAGACCGGCCTGGCGGGCGACGACGCGCTGCACGACCTCGTCGCGGCGATCACGCCGACGGCCTGGCCGGCGATCGCGCTGTGCTGCTGGGTGCTGCTGCTCGCGGCCGCGGTGTTCACCGCCGTGACCGCGCGGCGCTGGAAGAGCGGCGGACGCCGCTACCGCACCGACGATGCCCCGCACGAGACGACTCAGGGGCCGCTCGACGCCGTCGACTCCTGGGACGACCTGTCGCGTGGCACCGATCCGACCCGCTGATCCCGATAGACTGACCGTACGCCGACCACCCCGGAGGAAGAACATGAGCAACTCGATCGCAGACCCTGGACACGGACATTCGCCTGCCGCGTGGGCCGCGGTCGTGATCATGCTGGTGGGCTTCGCCCTCGGCACGCTGTTCTTCTGCCTCCACCAGCCCGCTCTGGTGTGGGCCTCCGTCGTCGTCATCGTCATCGGCCCGATCGTGGGCTGGGCGATGGCCAAGGCCGGCTACGGGGTGAACGGGCCCAAGTACTCGCCGAAGGCGCACTGATGGTCCTCGCCGACCTCACGGCCGGCGCAGTCGAGGATGCAGAGCGTCGCGCACTGACCCGGCCCCTGGCCGACGTCGAGCGCGACGCACTCGCGCGCCCCGCCGCTCGCGACGCTGTCGCGGCACTGGCACCCGCCGAGCGGGTGAAGATCATCGCCGAGGTCAAGCGGGCCAGCCCGTCACGCGGTGCCCTGGCCGAGATCCCCGATCCCGCCCACCAGGCCGCCCTCTACGAGCGGGGCGGCGCCTCGGCGATCAGCGTGCTCACCGAGGAACGCCGGTTCGGGGGCTCGCTCGCCGATCTCGAGGCCGTCACCGCCCGGGTGTCGCTGCCGGTGCTGCGCAAGGACTTCATCGCCACGCCCTACCAGGTGCTCGAGGCCCGTGCGGCGGGTGCCGACCTGGCGCTGCTCATCGTCGCGGGTCTGCCCGCGAAGACTCTGCGTGAGCTCTACGCGCTCATCCTCGAGCTGGGGATGACCCCGCTCGTCGAGACGCACGATGGAGAGGAGCTCGAGCAGGCGATCGACCTGGGTGCGAAGCTCATCGGCATCAACGCCCGCAATCTCAAGACGCTGGAGCTTGACCGCGATCTGTTCGGCCGTCTGGCGGATCGGATCCCTGCGGGCTCCATCAGGATCGCCGAGTCCGCGGTGCTCGCACCCTCGGACG
Organism: Microbacterium sp. KUDC0406; assembly: GCF_021582875.1. Lineage (NCBI taxonomy): Bacteria > Bacillati > Actinomycetota > Actinomycetes > Micrococcales > Microbacteriaceae > Microbacterium > Microbacterium sp. KUDC0406. Next base: position 1,059,357 of record NZ_CP091138.1, read on the forward strand.
TCGCGCGTTACCGTCAGGCGGGCGCCGACGTGGTGCTCATCGGCGAAGCGCTCGTGACCGGCGACCCCGTCGCCACCCTGAACAGCTTCCTGGAGGTCGGATGATGAGTCTGCGCGACCAGCCCGGTCCCTTCTTCGGAGACTTCGGCGGGCGCTACATGCCCGAGTCCCTCATCGCCGCGATCGATGAGCTCACCGAGGCGTACCACGCGGCGATCGCCGACCCCGGGTTCCGGGCCGAGCTCGCGCAGCTGCTGAGCTCCTACGCGGGCCGGCCGTCCGCGCTCACCGAGGTGCCCCGTTTCGCGGAGCACGCCGGGGGAGCGCGGATCTTCCTCAAGCGTGAGGACCTGAACCACACCGGTTCGCACAAGATCAACAACGTGCTCGGACAGGCGCTGTTGACGAAGAGGCTCGGCAAGACCCGCGTGATCGCCGAGACCGGCGCCGGTCAGCACGGCGTCGCCACGGCGACCGCCGCGGCCCTGTTCGGCCTGGAGTGCACGATATACATGGGCGAGGTCGACACCGAGCGGCAGGCGCTCAACGTCGCCAGGATGCGGCTGCTCGGGGCCGAGGTCGTGCCGGTGACGACCGGCTCCCGCACCCTGAAGGACGCGATCAACGACGCGTACCGCGACTGGGTGGCCAGCGTCGAGACCACCAACTACATCTTCGGCACGGCGGCCGGCCCGCATCCGTTCCCCGCGATGGTGCGCGACTTCCAGAAGATCATCGGCGAGGAGGCCCGCGAGCAGCTGCTGGCCGACGCCGGACGGCTGCCCGATGCCGTCATCGCGTGCGTGGGCGGCGGATCCAACGCGATCGGCATGTTCGACGCGTTCCTCGACGATGCATCGGTGAAGCTCTACGGCGTCGAGGCGGCCGGCGACGGCGTCGACACCCCGCAGCACGCGGCATCCATCGAGCGCGGACGGCCCGGCGTGCTGCACGGCTCGAAGACCTACGTTCTGCAGGACGAGGACGGCCAGACCATCGAATCGCACTCGATCTCCGCCGGGCTCGACTACCCGGGCGTCGGACCGGAGCACGCCTGGCTGGCCGACATCGGGCGGGCGGAGTACATCCCCGCGACCGATGACGAAGCCATGCAGGCGCTGCGGCTGCTGAGCCGCACCGAGGGGATCATCCCCGCCATCGAGTCCGCGCACGCCCTGGCCGGCGCGCTGCGCATCGGACGGGAGCTCGGGCCCGACGGGCTCATCGCGGTCTGCCTCTCCGGGCGAGGCGACAAGGACATGGACACCGCGGCGCGATACTTCCATCTCTACGACGAGGGGAGCGCCGAGTGAGCCGCGTCGAGGACGCCATAGCCAAGGCGCACAACGAGGGACGCGGCGCATTCGTCGGCTATCTGCCGGTCGGCTACCCCGATCTGGAGACCAGCATCCAGGCCGCGATCACGCTCGCGCGCAACGGTGCGGACGTCATCGAGCTCGGCCCGCCGTACAGCGACCCCGTGATGGACGGCCTGGTCATCCAGGAGGCCACGCAGCACGCGCTGGCCGCCGGGTTCAAGATACGCGATCTCTTCACCGCGGTGAGGGCGATCACCGACGCCGTCGACGTTCCCGTCCTCGTCATGACGTACTGGAACCCCGTGCTGCAGTACGGCGTCGACCGCTACGCGGACGATCTGCTCGCCGCCGGCGGCGCAGGTCTCATCACGCCCGACGTCACGCCGGAGGCGGCAGGGGAGTGGATCGCCGCGAGCGAGCGGACCGGGCTGGATCGGGTCTTCCTGGCGGCGCCGACCTCCACAGACGAGCGTCTCGATCTCGTCGTCTCGTCATCGACGGGCTTCGTGTACACGGTCTCGACGATGGGCATCACCGGTGAGCGCGCCGAGCTCGACCGCGCCGCGCGCATCCTGGTCGAGCGCCTGAAGGCGCACGGCGCGAACAACGCCTGCGTGGGCATCGGCATCTCGAACGCCGGGCAGGTGAACGGCGTCGCCGAGTACGCCGACGGTGCGATCGTCGGCACGGCGCTGGTGCGCGCACTCCGCGACGGCGGTCTGGAACGCCTCGCCGAGGTCACCCGCTCCCTCGTCGCGGGCACGCCGTCCGCACAGTTCTCCCTCGACAATTAGAATCGGTCTCATGTCCCTCAGCACCTTCTCCGGCGTGCTCGCCAGCATCCCGAGCCCTCCGAACAACAGCTTCCCGGTCGGACCGCTGACGATCCACTACTACGCCCTGTGCATCATCGCGGGCATCATCGCGGCGGTCCTGCTGACAAACCACCGCCTCACCAGGCGCGGTGCCGAGAGGTGGGTCGTCATCGACATCGCGATCCTCGCGGTGCCGTTGGCGATCATCGGCGCACGGATCTTCCACGTCCTCACCCACCCGAACTTCTACTTCGGACCGGGCAAGAACACCTGGAACCCGTTCGAGCCGGGCTCGGTCTGGGCGATCTGGGAGGGCGGCATCGCCATCTTCGGGGCACTGATCGGCGGTGCCGTCGGCGCATGGCTGGGCTGCAGGTGGACCGGCATCCGGTTCTGGACCTTCGCCGACGCGCTCGCGCCGGGCATGCTGCTGGCACAGGCCATGGGCCGCTTCGGCAACTGGTTCAACCACGAACTGTTCGGCCTGCCGACCGACCTGCCCTGGGGCCTGGAGATCGAGCAGAGCAACCCCGCCTTCCCGCCGGGACTCGCTGAGGGCACCCTGTTCCACCCCACATTCCTGTACGAGGTGATCTGGAACGGACTCGGCGTGATCTTCCTGCTCTGGGCGGGCAAGGCGCTGCGTCTGCAGTGGGGCAAGCTGTTCGCCCTCTACCTGATCTGGTACAGCGCCGGACGCATCGTCTGGGAATCGATCCGGATCGATCCGAGCGAGATCATCCTGGGCCTGCGCAGCAACGTCTGGGCCGCCATCATCGGCGTGATCGTGGGCATCGTGATCATCATCGTGCAGACCCGCCGTCACCCCGGCGTCGAGCCCTCGCCGTACATGCCGGGGCGCGCGCCCAAGGCTGAGGTACAATCGGACGACCCCGACTCCTTCGTCGACGTGAGTGAGCCTCCCGCCGAAGCGATCAACACCGGAGCCACCGCCACCAGCACGGCTCCGAGCATCGAAGAAGCCGCCCGATAAGGCACCTTCGCCCCCACGGGGACAAATCGCACTGAAAGCGGGCCAACGTCGTCCCCGGTCTCATCCGAGAGCAGTGTCAACTGAGATACGAGGACGGTGACTGGTGTACTTCCAGCCTCCCTACGGCGCCTCCGGCGCCTACCCCCGAAGCAGGGGATGTACGATCCGGCGTTCGAGAAGGACGCGTGCGGGCTGGCGATGGTGGCCACGCTGCGCGGAACACCGGGACACGACATCATCGCCCTGGCGCTGGAAGCGCTGCGCAACCTGGAGCATCGCGGTGCGATCGGCTCCGACGCGGGAACCGGCGACGGAGCCGGGATCCTCACCCAGATGCCCGACGCCTTCCTCCGCGCGGTGACCGACTTCGACCTTCCTCCGGTCGGCGAGTACGCCGCAGGCCTCGCGTTCCTCCCTCGGGAGTCGAGCGCCCGCCGCGAGCAGAAGGCCGGCATCGAGCGCATCGCCGCCGACGAGGGCCTCACCGTGCTCGGCTGGCGCGTGGTGCCGACCGCGAACGAGAACCTCGGCAAGCTGGCCGACGAGGCACGACCCGCCTTCGAGCAGCTCTTCGTGTCGGGCCCCGGGTCATCCGGCATCGTCCTTGACCGGATCGCCTACCGCCTCCGGAAGCGCGCAGGACACGAACTGGGCGCCTACTTCGTCTCGCTGTCCGCCCGCACGCTCGGGTACAAGGGCATGGTCACCACCCTCCAGCTCGAGCCGTTCTACCCCGACCTGCAGGACGAGCGGTTCGCCTCCGAGCTCGCTGTCGTGCACTCGCGGTATTCCACGAACACCTTCCCGTCCTGGCCGCTCGCGCAGCCGCTGCGCATGCTGGCTCACAACGGCGAGATCAACACCGTCGGGGGCAACCGCAACTGGATGCGTGCCCGCCAGTCGCAGCTCGAGTCCGAGCTGCTCGGCGACATCCGCCCGCTGCTGCCGATCTGCACTCCGGGAGCCAGCGACTCGGCATCCTTCGACGAGGTGCTCGAGCTGCTCACGCTCACCGGTCGCAGCCTGCCGCACGCGATCATGATGATGGTGCCGGAGGCATGGGAGAAGCAGGCCGATCTCGATCCCGACCTGCGCGCCTTCTACGAGTACCACTCGCACCAGATGGAGCCGTGGGACGGTCCTGCCGCGCTGATCTTCACCGACGGCACGCTCGTCGGTGCGACTCTGGACCGAAACGGGCTGCGCCCAGGCCGGTGGACCGAGACCACCGACGGGCTGGTCGTCATCGGCTCCGAGACCGGCGTGCTGGAGTTCGAGCCGGAGCGCATCAAGCGCCGTGGCCGGCTGCGCCCCGGCCGGATGTTCGTGGTGGACACCGCTCAGCATCGCATCGTCGAGGACGAGGAGATCAAGCGCGATCTGGCCACCCTGCATCCGTGGCGCGAGTGGCTGGACGACGGCGCGCTCCGGCTGCCGGATCTGCCCGACCGCGAGCACATCATCCACCCCGCGGCGTCGATCGTGCGCCGCCAGCGCACCTTCGGCTACACCGAGGAAGAGGTGCGCATCCTGCTGACCCCGATGGGGCAGAACGGGGCCGAGCCGATCGGCGCGATGGGCTCGGACACCCCGATCGCCGTGCTCAGCGAGCGTCCGCGCCTGCTGTTCGACTACTTCACCCAGCAGTTCGCGCAGGTCACGAACCCGCCGCTGGACGCGATCCGCGAAGAGGTGGTCACCAGCCTTCGCCTCGGTCTCGGCCGGGAGCGCAACCTGCTCAGCTGGGGACCGGAGCACGCGCAGAGCGTGACGCTCGACTTCCCGGTGATCGACAACGACGAGCTCGCCAAGATCCGCCACATCGACCGGGTGGTCCCGGGTCGCTGGACCGCGACCATCAAGGGCCTGTACCACTTCGATGCCGGCCCTCACACGCTCGCGGAGCGCCTCGAGCAGATGTGCGCCGAGGCGGATGCCGCGATCGAGGCCGGTGCGGAGTTCCTCATCCTCTCGGACCGCGACTCGAACAAGGACCTCACCCCGGTGCCGTCCCTGCTCATGGTCGCGGCGGTGCACCACCACCTGATCCGTCGTGAGAACCGCATGAAGGTCGGCCTGATCGTCGAGGCCGGTGACGTGCGCGAGGTGCACCACGTCGCCACGCTGATCGGCTACGGCGCCTCCGCCGTGAACCCGTATCTGGCGATGGAGACCGTCGAGCACCTCGTGCGCACCGGCTTCATCACAGATCTCGAGCCCGAGCAGGCGGTTCACAATCTCATCCACGCGCTGGGCAAGGGCGTGCTGAAGATCATGTCCAAGATGGGCATCTCGACGGTGTCGTCTTACGCCGGCGCACAGGTCTTCGAAGCGGTCGGCCTCAGCCAGGAGCTCGTGGACGCCTACTTCACCGGCACCACGACCCGCCTGGGCGGGATCGGCATCGAAGAGGTGTTCGCCGAGAACCAGGCCCGTCACGACTACGCCTACCCCGAGGATGCCGCTGCCACCGCGCACGAGCGGCTCTGGACCGGCGGCGAGTACCAGTGGCGCCGCGACGGCTCGCCGCACCTGTTCAATCCTGAGACGGTGTTCCGCCTGCAGCACTCCACCCGCACGCGCCGATACGACGTGTTCCGCGACTACACCCACCGGGTCGACGATCAGGCGAAGGAGCTGAAGACCCTGCGCGGCCTGTTCGAGCTGCGTACGGGGAGCGACCCCCGGTGCCGATCGACGAGGTCGAGCCCGTGTCCGAGATCGTGAAGCGCTTCTCGACGGGGGCGATGAGCTACGGCTCGATCTCCCGCGAGGCGCACGAGACTCTCGCCGTCGCGATGAACCGCCTCGGCGGCAAGTCCAACACCGGCGAGGGCGGCGAGGACCCCGACCGTCTGGTCGACCCCGAGCGCCGCAGCGCGATCAAGCAGGTCGCGTCCGGGCGGTTCGGCGTCACCAGCCAGTACCTCGCCGAGGCCGACGACATCCAGATCAAACTCGCCCAGGGCGCCAAGCCCGGCGAGGGCGGTCAGCTGCCGCCGGGCAAGGTCTACCCCTGGGTGGCACGGACGCGTCACGCCACCCCCGGTGTCGGGCTCATCTCTCCGCCGCCGCACCACGACATCTACTCGATCGAGGATCTCAAGCAGCTGATCTTCGACCTGAAGCGGGCGAACCCGCAGGCGCGCATCCACACCAAGCTCGTCAGCCAGTCCGGTATCGGAGCGGTCGCCGCGGGCGTCGCTAAGGCGCTCAGCGACGTGGTGCTGGTCTCCGGCCACGACGGTGGAACGGGCGCCAGCCCGCTCAACTCGCTCAAGCACGCCGGCACGCCGTGGGAGCTCGGCCTCGCCGAGACGCAGCAGACGCTCATGCTCAACGGCATGCGCGACCGCGTCGTCGTGCAGGTCGACGGGCAGCTGAAGACCGGTCGTGACGTCATCATCGGCGCCCTGCTCGGCGCGGAGGAGTTCGGCTTCGCCACGGCGCCGCTGGTGGTCAGCGGCTGCATCATGATGCGTGTCTGCCATCTCGACACCTGCCCGGTGGGCGTGGCGACGCAGAACCCGGTGCTGCGGGAGCGCTTCACCGGCAAGCCGGAGTTCGTCGTGAACTTCATGGAGTTCATCGCCGAGGAGGTGCGTGAGCTGCTCGCCGAGCTGGGCTTCCATTCGATCGAGGAGATCGTGGGTCGCACTGACCTGCTGCGCACAGATGCCGCCATCCGGCACTGGAAGGCCGACGGCCTCGACCTCGCGCCGATTCTGGAGGGTCCTGCGTTCCCCGCCCACGAGCCGCGCCGCAGCGGGCGGTCTCAGGACCACGAGCTCGACAAGCACTTCGACGTCGAATTGATCCGCATGTCGCATGACGCGCTGCAGTACCGCGACCCGGTGATCGTCGAACTGCCGATCCGCAACACCGAACGCGCGGTGGGCACCATGCTCGGCCACGAGGTGACCACGAGGTACGGCGCCGAGGGCCTGGCCAAGGAGACCATCGACGTCACCCTGCACGGCACCGCAGGGCAGTCGCTCGGTGCGTTCCTGCCCTCGGGCATCGCCCTGCGTCTCGAGGGTGACGCGAACGACTACGTCGGCAAGGGACTCTCCGGCGGCGACATCACGATCCGTCCGCCACGAGGCGCGAGGTTCGAGCCGCACAGCAACGTGATCGCCGGCAATGTGATCGGCTACGGCGCGACAGCGGGAACGATGTTCATCTCCGGCGTGGTCGGGGAGCGGTTCCTGGTGCGCAACTCCGGGGCGACCGCCGTCGTCGAGGGCGTCGGCGATCATGCACTGGAGTACATGACAGGCGGAACCGCCGTCATCCTCGGTCCCACAGGCCGCAACCTCGGCGCGGGGATGTCGGGGGGCGTGGCCTACGTGCACCGCCTGGACACCGCGCAGGTCAACGCACAGTCGCTGCAGAGCGGCGAGCTCCGGCTCGAGCCGCTCGACCGGGCGGACCTGGAGCTGCTGCGCGGACTGCTGGTCGAGCACATCGAGCGCACGGCCTCGCCGATCGCGCAGAGCATCCTCGACGGCTTCGACGCCGCCGCGGACGAATTCACCAAGGTGCTGCCGCGCGACTTCGCGGCGGTGCAGAGCGTACGCCAGGAGGCGGAGCAGGCGGGCATCGATCCCGACGGCGACACCGTCTGGCACCGGATCCTGGAGGTGACCGGTGGCTGATCCCAAGGGCTTTCTCAAGGTGACCGAGCGGGAGCTGCCCGCTCGGCGCCCCGTGCCGGTGCGCATCATGGACTGGAAAGAGGTCTACGAGAAGGGCGACAGCGCCGTGCTGCGCCGGCAGGCGAGTCGCTGCATGGACTGCGGCGTGCCGTTCTGCCACTCCGGGTGCCCGCTGGGCAACCTCATCCCGGAGTGGAACGACCTCACCTGGCGCGGAGAGGACCGCACCGCGATCGAGCGGCTGCATGCCACGAACAACTTCCCGGAGTGGACCGGGCGGCTCTGCCCCGCGCCCTGCGAGAGCGCCTGCGTGCTGAGCATCAACCAGCCCGCCGTGACGATCAAGCGGATCGAGCAGTCGATCGCCGACCAGGCCTTCGACAGCGGCTGGGTGCAGCCGCAGCCGCCGGCCCGCCTGACCGGCAAGACCGTCGCCGTGATCGGCTCCGGGCCCGCCGGACTCGCCGCCGCTCAGCAGCTCACCAGGGCCGGGCACACCGTCGTCGTGTACGAGCGGGACGACCGCATCGGCGGCCTGCTGCGCTACGGCATCCCGGACTTCAAGATGGAGAAGCAGCATGTCGACGCGCGCCTCCGTCAGATGGAGGAGGAGGGCACGCGTTTCCGGGCCGGAGTCGAGGTGGGCACCGACATCGGCTGGGACGAGCTGCGCGCCCGCTACGACGCCGTGCTCGTCGCGACCGGCGCCACGGTTCCGACGGGAACTGCCGATCCCGGGTCGTGACGCCGACGGCGTGCACTTCGCGATGGAGTACCTCGTGCAGTCGAACAAGGCGACCGCGGGGACGAGGTCCCCGGGCAGATCACTGCCGAGGGGCGGCACGTCATCGTCATCGGCGGCGGCGACACCGGCGCGGACTGCATCGGGACCGCGCACCGACAGGGCGCGCTGAGCGTCACGAACCTCGCGATCGGGCGCCAGCCCGCCGACGCTCGTCCCGACCACCAGCCGTGGCCGATGATGCCGACGCTGTTCGAGGTGTCCTCCGCGCACGAGGAGGGCGGAGAGCGCGTCTACCTCGCCTCGACCGTGGAGTTCCTCACCGACGATGCGGGCCGGGTGCGGGCGCTGCGCGTGGCCGAGACCGAGTACGTCGACGGCCGTCGCATCCCGCGCAGCGGCACCGAGCGCGAGATCCCCGCGGACCTGGTGCTGATCGCGATGGGCTTCACCGGCCCCGAGACCGACACATTCGCGGGGGTGCCTCGCCGGTGCAGACCGAACGCGGTACCCTTCGTCGAGACGCCGATTACCAGTCGACCGTCCCCGGTGTGTTCGTCGCAGGAGACGCCGGGCGCGGACAGTCGCTGATCGTCTGGGCCATCGCCGAGGGCCGCGCAGCGGCCGCGGCGATGGATCGTCATCTGATGGGCTCCACGGTGCTGCCCGCACCGGTGGCCCCGACGGATGTCGCGATCGGCGTGCAGCCCGCGTAGGCTGGCGGCGGCAACGTCGCCGATATTTCCGATCCCCCTTCTACCCTGGAGATGCTGTTGAGACGCGCGAAGATCGTCGCCACACTGGGCCCCGCCACATCCACCTATGAGACCGTGCGTGCGTTGATCGACGCCGGCGTGGACGTCGCGCGGCTGAATCTCAGCCACGGCGACTACACCGTGCACGACGCGAACTACGCGAACGTGCGTCGCGCCGCCGAGGACTCAGGCCGTGCGGTCGCCGTCCTGGTCGACCTGCAGGGCCCGAAGATCCGCCTCGGCAAGTTCGAGGACGGCCCGTACGAGCTCGCCGTCGGCGACATCTTCAAGATCACCACCGAGGACATCGTCGGCAACCGCGAGATCTGCGGCACCACCTTCAAGGGCCTGCCCCAGGACGTGAAGCCCGGTGACTTCCTGCTGATCGACGACGGCAAGGTGCGCGTCGAGGTCGTCGAGACCGACGGCGTCACCGTGACCACGCGCGTCGTGGTCGCGGGTGCGGTGTCGAACAACAAGGGCATCAACCTGCCGGGTGTCGCCGTCAGCGTCCCCGCGCTGAGCGAGAAGGACGAGGCGGACCTGCGCTGGGGCCTTCGGATCGGTGCCGACATCATCGCGCTCTCGTTCGTGCGGGATGCCGCGGATGTCACGCGCGTGCACGAGATCATGGCCGAGGAGGGCGTCAAGATCCCCGTCATCGCCAAGGTCGAGAAGCCGCAGGCGGTCGACAATCTCGAGGAGATCGTCGACGCGTTCGACGGCATCATGGTCGCCCGCGGCGACCTCGGCGTCGAGCTGCCCCTCGAGGCCGTGCCGATCGTGCAGAAGCGCGCCGTCGAGCTGGCACGGGCCATGGCGAAGCCGGTGATCGTCGCCACGCAGATGCTGGAGTCGATGATCTCGAGCCCTGTTCCGACCCGGGCCGAGACCTCGGATGTCGCGAACGCGGTGCTCGACGGGGCCGATGCCGTGATGCTCTCGGGCGAGACGAGCGTGGGGGAGTACCCCGTCGTCGTCGTGGAGACGATGGCGCGCATCATCGAGTCGACCGAGGAGCACGGCCTGGAGCGCATCCAGCCGCTGCGCAACAAGCCCCGCACGCAGGGCGGCATCATCACGCTCGCCGGCGAGGAGGTCGCGGAGTTCGTGGAGGCGAAGTTCATCTGCGTCTTCACCCAGTCCGGCGACTCTGCGCGTCGCATGTCGCGCCTTCGTCCGCGCATCCCGATGCTCGCGTTCACGCCCGAGCCCGGCATCCGGCGTCGTCTGGCCGTGTCGTGGGGCATCCGCACCGCGCTCGTCGACGTCGTGGAGCACACCGACCTGATGTTCCACCAGGTGGACGAGTACCTGCTCGGCAACAAGCTGGCCGTCGAGGGCGACAAGGTCGTCGTGATCTCCGGGTCCCCTCCCGGGATCATCGGCTCGACCAACGACATCCGCGTGCACCAGGTCGGGGATGCAGTCGGCGGAGCGGCACCGGTCTACAAGTCCAAGAACTGATCGTTCGGAAGGGGCGGGACTGCGGTCCCGCCCTTTTCCGTGCGCTAAAGTCGGTCAGGGCCGGCGTGGCGGAATGGCAGACGCGGAGCACTCAAAATGCTTTGTCGAAAGACGTGTGGGTTCGAGTCCCACCGCCGGCACCACTGTGATGCAGGTGCTCGGAAAGCACCTCCAGCGCCGCTGAGACCGTGTGCAGCCCTTCTGCGCCATCGGATCCGAGTGCGGCTTTGAGAGCGTCGTCGATGGTGGTCGCCCGGATTTCCCTCACACGCTCCGACAGTTCGGGGGCCTGCCTCACGCGGACTCGACGCCGGTCCTGTGGATCCACGGACGTCTCCACGGAGCCGGCGTCCTTGAGTCGGGCGACCGCCGACGACACCTGGCTCTGCGGCAGCGCCGTTCGGGCCACGATCTCGCTCACGGTCGTCTCGGGATTGTCCGCGATGTCGGTGGCGACGATGAGCGTGGTCCTTGCGCTGCCGGCGTAAGGAGCGCTTCCGCCGGGTGGCTGGGGCAGGGCATCCTCGGCGATCTTCATCAAGGTCCTCGCCAGCAGAAACAGCTCGACTCCGTTCACCCTCAGAAGCATACATCTCGCTCGATACATCGCACTAGATATATCGAACTCGATGCGATAGCGTGCTGGTGACCGCTCAGCGTGCGCGGTCGGAGGAGGCAGAATGTCCACGACATCCGGAGCGCTCGCAGTGCGCGGCGCAACGCTGCACTACCAGGTCCGCGGAACCGGGCCGGTGCTGCTGATCTCGCAGAGCGGGGAAGGAGACGCCGACCGCAGCAACGACCTGATCGCGGAACTCGTCGACGCATTCACCGTCGTCACGTACGACCGCAGAGGCTTGTCGCGCAGCCGGTTGGACGACCCGCACCGGGGCCCGACGATGGCGGACCACGCCGACGATGTGCACCGGCTGCTGGGCGAACTCACCGACGGCCCTGCGCACATGCTGGGATGCAGCCTCGGCGCCGTGATCGGTCTGCATGTCGCGACCGAGCACCCCGAGCAGATCGGGACCCTGATCGCTCACGAACCCGTCGCACCGCGCCTGCTGCCCGCCGCTCAGCGGGAGCGTCACGAAGACGAGCTCGCACACCTTCAGCGCCTCTACCTGCAGGAGGGGCTCGGTGCGACCCTCCCCGAGATCGCCAGAACTCTGGGAATCGACCCCGCGGGCGAGCGCGAGCCCGACCTCTCTCCGCAGCCGATGAATCCGCAGCGCCTCGCGAACTTCGATCAGTTCATCCGGCACGACTTCACCGCGATCATCCGCGACACGCTCGACACGGCGGCGCTGCGCGAGGCGAGCACGCGCATCCTGCCCGCGACAGGACGGACGACGCCGCGAAGCGTCTTCGATCATCTGGCCGCCGCGGCGCTCGCCTCGCTGCTCGGTCGCACACTGCTGGAGGCGCCCGGCGGGCACAACGGCAACACCACCCATCCGCGTGCCTACGCACGCTGGCTTCGCCGAGTCCTCGAGGAATCGTGAACGGCGCAGCAGGTCGAGTTGGGGCGTTCAGCCACGGCCGGGAGCAGTTCCGCAGCTTCCTCCGATAGGATTTTCTCCGTGACTGAAGAGCAGCAGCCTGAGCAGCCCACGGCATCCGCCCCGCGACGCGTCGTCGTCGCCGAGGACGAGTCGCTGATCCGCCTCGACATCGTCGAGATCCTCCGCGACAACGGATTCGATGTCGTCGGCGAGGCCGGCGACGGCGAGACCGCCGTTCAGCTCGCCACCGAGCTGCGCCCCGACCTGGTGGTCATGGACGTGAAGATGCCGCAGCTCGACGGCATCAGCGCCGCCGAGAAGCTGCACAAGAACAACATCGCTCCGGTCGTGCTGCTGACCGCCTTCAGCCAGAAGGAGCTCGTGGAGCGCGCCAGCGAAGCAGGAGCGCTCGCGTACGTCGTGAAGCCGTTCACGCCGAACGACCTGCTGCCCGCGATCGAGATCGCGCTGGCGCGTCACGAGCAGATCATCACGCTCGAGGCCGAGGTCGCCGACATGGTCGAGCGCTTCGAGACCCGCAAGCTCGTCGACCGCGCCAAGGGCCTGCTGAACGAGAAGATGGGGCTCTCCGAGCCCGAGGCGTTCCGCTGGATCCAGAAGGCGTCGATGGACCGCCGTCTGACGATGCAGGACGTCGCCAAGGCGATCATCGAGCAGCTCGCTCCCAAGAAGTGAGTCGGCTGCGGGTCAACGCCCCGAAGCGGCGGTGACGCGAGCCGACTCAGGGTGAGCGAGCGGAGCGAGTCGAGACCTCGGTCCGCATCAGTCTGCGAGTGTCTTGATCATGTTCGTGATGCGGATGGTCGAGCAGCGCCGCCCCTGATCGTCGCTGACGACGATCTCGTGCACGGTGATGCTGCGCCCCAGGTGCAGCGGAGTGCACACGCCCGTCACCGTGCCGCTGGTGGCGGATCGCGTATGCGTGGCGTTGATGTCCACGCCCACGGCGAGCCTGCCGGGACCGGCGTGCAGATTCGCGGCCATTGATCCGAGTGACTCGCCCAGCACGACGTACGCGCCTCCGTGCACGAGGCCGACCGGCTGCGTGTTGCCCTCCACGGGCATCGTGGCGACGCTGCGCTCGACCGAGAACTCGGTGAACTCGATGCCCATCTTCTCGGCCAGCGCACCCATCCCGCGGCGGGTGGCCCACTCCAGGCCATCTGTCGTGCTGGTGTCGCTCACGCATCCTCCTCGGCGAGTGTCGTCGGCCCTCGTTAGGCTGAGGGAGTGACGGACTCCGCAAAGCCTACCCTCATGGTCGTCGACGGCCATTCGCTCGCCTATCGCGCCTTCTTCGCCCTTCCGGTCGAGAACTTCACCACGCGCGACAACCAGCACACGAATGCCATCTACGGGTTCCTGTCGATGTTCGTGAACCTCATCAAGGCCGAGCAGCCGACGCACCTCGCCGTCGCGTTCGACACGTCCCGGCACTCGTTCCGCACCGACGAGTACCCGGAGTACAAGGCCACCCGCTCCGAGACCCCGAACGAGTTCCGCGGCCAGATCCCGCTGCTGCAGGACTGCCTCGCCGCGATGTCGGTGCCGGTGCTCACCAAGGAGGGCATCGAGGCCGACGACATCCTCGCCACGCTCTCGACGCAGGGCGCCGCGCTCGGCTACGACGTGCTCGTCGTCTCCGGCGACCGCGACAGCATTCAGCTCGTGAACGACGAGGTCACGCTGCTGTATCCGTCGGTGCAGGGCGTCTCGCAGCTGAAGAGGTACGACCCCGCCGCCGTGCAGGAGCGCTACGGCGTGCGTCCCGAGCAGTACCCCGACGTCGCCGCCCTCGTCGGCGAGACAAGTGACAACCTGCCGGGCGTCCCCAAGGTGGGCGAGAAGACCGCGGTCAAGTGGCTGACCCAGTTCGGCACGCTCGACGAGCTGCTCGAGCGGTCGGGCGAGATCAAGGGCGTCGTCGGCGGCAACCTGCGCGAGCACATCGAGGATGTGCGCCGCAACCGCAGACTGAACCGACTCCTCACCGATGTCGAGCTGCCGGTCGGGCCGGCCGACCTCGCGGTCGCACCGATCGACGCCCAGGCGGTGCGCGACATCTTCGCCCGTCTCGAGTTCCGCACACTGCTGCCGCGCGTCTTCGAGGCCGCCGGCGCGCACGATGAGGATGCCGAGACCGCATCGACCGTCGACCTGCCCGAGGCCGTCCAGGCGAGCGCCCCAGAGATCGCCACCTGGCTCGCCGCGCAGGACGGCGAGGTCGCGGTCGCTCTCGTTCCGGCGACCCACCCCACCCGCATCGGGGTGGCGACGTCGACCGAGCTCCGCGAGGGCGATTGGAATCAGTCCGCAGCAGACGCGCTGCGCGGCTGGCTGGAGTCCGACGCGGCGAAGGCGCTGCACGACGCGAAGCCGCAGGTGAAGGCTCTCACCGCCGCCGGCATCCGCCTGGGTGGCCTCGCCTACGACACCAGCCTGGCCGGCTGGCTGCTGCGGCCGAGCTTCCCCGACAAGACCCTCGGAGACCTCGTCGAGCGCTACCTGGGCGAGAGACTGCCCGAGTCCGACCCCTCGCAGCTGGTCCCCGAGACCGATGGCGCCACGCCGTCGCAGGAGGCATGGTTCACACTGCGCACCGCGGATGCGCTGCGCGACGAGGTTCCCGACTCCGTGGCATCCGTGCTCACCGACATCGAGCTGCCCACGCTGCTGACGCTCGCCGACATGGAGGTCGCCGGTGTGGCGGTCTCGCACGACGTGCTCTCCACGTTCTCCGCCGAGCTCGGCGCCAGGGCCGAGGGCATCGCTCAGGATGCGTACGTCACGATCGGCCGCGAGGTGAATCTGGGATCGCCGAAGCAGCTCCAGGAGGTGCTGTTCGAAGAGCTCCAGCTGCCGAAGACGCGCAAGACGAAGACCGGGTACTCGACGGATGCCGCCTCACTGGCCGACATCCAGGAGAAGAGCCCGCACATCTTCCTGGAACAGCTCTCGCAGCACCGCGAGGCGACCAAGCTGCGCCAGATCATCGAGTCGCTCGACACGGCGATCCGCGACGACCACCGCATCCACACCACTTACGTGCAGACCGGCAGCCAGACCGGCCGCCTGTCCAGCACCGACCCGAACCTGCAGAACATCCCGGTGCGCACCGAGGAATCCCGCCGCATCCGCAGCGCGTTCGAGGTCGGCGAGGGGTACGAGACGCTGCTGACGGCCGACTACTCGCAGATCGAGATGCGCATCATGGCGCATCTCAGCGGCGACGAGGGCCTCATCGAGGCCTTCAACTCCGGCGAGGACCTGCACCGCTTCGTCGGCTCGCGGGTGTTCGGCGTCGACCCCGCCGAGGTCACCTCGGCCATGCGCACGAAGGTCAAGGCGATGTCGTACGGCCTGGTCTACGGCCTGAGCGCCTTCGGTCTCTCCAAGCAGCTTCGCATCGAGCAGTCCGAGGCCAAGCAGCTGATGACCGAGTACTTCGCCCGGTTCGGTGCGGTGCGCGACTATCTGCGCGCCTCGGTGATGGCCGCGAAGGAGGTCGGCTACACCGAGACGATCTTCGGCCGCCGTCGTCCGTTCCCCGACCTGTCCAGCCCGAACCGGGTGCTCCGCGAGAACGCCGAGCGTGCGGCCCTGAACGCCCCGATCCAGGGCAGCGCCGCCGACATCATGAAGATCGCGCTGTTCCGCATCCACGACGACCTGCTGACGCGTCAACTGTCCTCGCGTGTGCTGCTGCAGATCCACGACGAGCTCGTGGTCGAGGTCGCGCCGGGGGAGTGGGATGACGTCGAGGGCATCGTGCGCGACCGCATGGGGGGTGCCGCCGAGCTCTCCGTCCCGCTCGACGTCCAGGTGGGTCGGGGCCGGGATTGGAACGAGGCCGCGCATTAGGCTCGTATCCATGACTGATTCACGCACGCCCTCTGCGATCGACCAGGTCGCCGAGGAATGGGTCGACGAACTCGTCGATCTGTCGCCGGTGCTGGCGACCTACATCGGCCGCAACGAGGCGAACGGCAAGCTCGACGACCTCAGCCCCGAGGGGCACGAGCGGGGGATCGAGGCGACACGCCGCACGCTCGCGGCACTGCAGAAGCTCGACCCCGTCGACCACATCGACGAGGTCACCAAGGCCGATCTCTCCTCGCAGCTGGAGCTCGACATCGAGCTGCACGACGCGCAGTGGCAGCTGCGCGACGTCAATGTGATCGCCTCCGCCGCGCAGGATTTCCGGCAGGCGTTCGATCTGATGCCCACGGCGACCACCGACGACTGGTCGGTCATCGCCGACCGCCTCGCCGCCGTTCCTCAGGCGCTGCGCGGCTACACGGCCACGCTGCGCGAGGGCATCTCCCGTGGCGTCGTGCCCGCACGACGCCAGGTGGCCGAGGTGGCGACTCAGATCACGCGCTACACGGCCGACGACGGCTTCTTCGCCTCGTTCGTGGCCGGAGCAGCACCCGACGACGGCCAGCTGCCCGCCTCTCTGGCCCGCACGCTGTCCGACAACGCCGGCGCCGCACGGGTGGCCTACGACCAGCTGCGCGACTTCCTCGCCACTGAGCTGGCCCCGGCGGCCGGTGATGACGACGCGGTCGGGCGGGAGCTGTACGCGCTGAACTCGCGCCGTTTCCTCGGTGCCACGATCGACCTCGACGAGACGTACGAGTGGGGGCGTGAAGAGCTCCGGCGCATGATCGCCGAGCAGGAGTCGATCGCGAACGAGATCCTGCCCGGAGCGACGGTCGAGCAGGCCGTCGCGCACCTCGAGGCCGACGCGTCGCGCAAGCTCGTCGGCACGGAGGCGCTGCAGCAGTGGATGCAGCAGACCAGCGACCGCGCGATCGCCGAGCTGGGCGCCACGCACTTCGACATCCCGGAGCAGATCCGTGAGCTGGAGTGCATGATCGCCCCCACACAGGAGGGCGGGATCTACTACACCGGGCCGACCGACGACTTCTCGCGTCCCGGCCGCATGTGGTGGTCCGTGCCCGAGGGCGTGACCGAGTTCGACACCTGGCGAGAGCTCACCACCGTGTACCACGAGGGCGTTCCCGGCCACCACCTGCAGATCGCTCAGGCCACGTACAACCGCGCCGAGCTGAACAGCTGGCGCCGCCTCCTGGCGGGCACCTCCGGCCATGCCGAGGGCTGGGCGCTGTACGCCGAGCGGCTGATGGAGCAGCTCGGCTACCTCGACGATCCGGCCGACCGTCTGGGCATGCTCGACGGACAGCGCATGCGCGCGGTCCGCGTCGTGCTGGACATCGGCGTGCATCTGCGCAAGCCGCGCCTGGACGGCGAAGGCGTGTGGGATCACGACTACGCGCTCGAGATGATGCGCCGCAACGTGAACATGTCCGACGAGTTCCGTCAGTTCGAGGTGAACCGCTACCTCGGCTGGCCGGGTCAGGCACCGTCGTACAAGGTGGGTCAGCGCATCTGGGAGCAGGTTCGTGACGCGTATCGCGCGGAGCGCGGCGAGGACTTCTCGATGAAGGAGTTCCACAAGCGGGCGCTCGACATGGGCGGCGTCGGTCTCGACACGCTGCGCACCGCGCTGCTCGGCTGAGGCGCACGGCTCGGGCCGCGGTGCCACCCTAGGATGAGGGCATGCCCGACACCGTCGTCCCGAGCCGCCGCTCCCTGGCGTCGCGCCTCGACGCGCTCCCGCTCACGCGCCGCCACATCAGAGTCCTCACGGGCTCCGGCATCGGCTGGGCGCTGGATGCGATGGACGTCGGGCTGATCTCGTTCATCATCGCCGCTCTCGCTCAGCAGTGGGCACTGACTCCGACGCAGCTGGGCTGGATCGCCTCGGTCGGCTTCATCGGCATGGCCATCGGGGCCGGCGTCGGCGGACTGCTCGCCGATCGGTACGGACGCAGGCAGGTGTTCGCGCTCACGCTGCTGGTGTACGGCATCGCGACGGGCGCCAGCGCTCTGACCGCCGGGGTGACGGGCCTGCTCATCCTGCGCTTCGTCGTCGGTCTGGGGCTCGGCGCCGAACTGCCGGTCGCGTCGACCTATGTGAGCGAACTGGTGCCGGCGCGCATCCGCGGTCGTCTGATCGTCGTGCTGGAGGCCTTCTGGGCGGTCGGCTGGACGGCGGCTGCGCTGATCGGCTTCTTCATGATCCCGGCATCCGAGGACGGCTGGCGCTGGGCCTTCGCGCTCGGCGCGATCCCCGCTCTCTACGCGGTGATCGTGCGCTGGAGCCTGCCGGAATCGCCGCGCTGGCTCGCCGGACGCGGACGGATCACGCGTGCGCAGCGGATCGTCGAGGCGTTCGAGAAGGATGCCGGCATCGTTCTGGCGCCGGCGATCAACAAGGAGCCCGACACGCGCCCGGTCGCTGTGACGACGTCCGCCAGGCTCGCGACGCTGTGGAACCGGGAGTTCCGGCTGCGCACGACGAGCATCTGGCTGGTGTGGTTCTGCGTGAACTTCGCCTATTACGGCGCATTCATCTGGATCCCCAGCATCCTCGTCGCCGCGGGGTACGACCTGGTGCGCTCCTTCGGCTTCACACTGATCATCACGCTTGCACAGCTGCCGGGCTACGCCGTCGCCGCCTGGCTGATCGAAGTATGGGGACGCCGGACGACCCTCTCGGTCTTCCTGATCGGATCGGCTGCGTCGGCCGTGCTGTTCGGCACCGCCGGCAGCACCGGCATGATCATCGCCGCGGGAATGGCGCTGTCGTTCTTCAATCTCGGCGCCTGGGGCGCCCTCTACGCGGTCACACCGGAGATCTATCCGACCTCACTGCGCGGCACGGGCGCTGGATGGGCGGCCGGCGTCGGCAGGATCGCGTCGATCTTCGCGCCGGTGCTGGTGCCGACCATGCTCGCGGCGGGGGGACCGGCTCTGGCCTTCACGATCTTCTCGGCGTTCTTCGTCGTCGCTGCAGTCGCGGCCTGGGGCCTCGTCGACCGCCGGGGCGCGCGACTCGACGACCGCTGACCGGTCCTGCGAACTCGCAATAGGCTGGACGGATGGCAGCAGTGCGTTTCGTGGCGATCGGAGACTCGTTCACCGAAGGCGTGGGTGACGAGCTTCCGGACGGCCGGGTGCGCGGCTGGGCCGACATCGCCGCGCAGGGCTGGGCCGATGCCGCAGGCGAGCCGATCGAATACGCGAATCTCGCGATCCGGGGCAGGCTGGCCTGGCCGATCGTCGAGCAGCAGCTCGAGCCGGCACTCGCGCTGCGTCCGACGCACCTGTCCTTCAACGCCGGCGGCAACGACATGCTCCGCCCGAAGGCCGACATCGAGCACATCGCCGATTCATTCAGCCGCGTGCTGCGACGCTGCGACCAGGAGGGCGTCACCATGATCGTGCTCTCCGGCGCGAACCCGAGCGGTCAGCTGCCGATGGGGGCGATGATCCAGCGCCGTGGCGACGAGCTGTCCGCAGCGGTGCTGCGGCGCTTCGAGGACCGGCCCGACGTCCTTCGCGCACTCAACTGGCCCGACGCGGAGCTGTCGACCGCGCCGTACTGGTCGGAGGACCGGCTGCACATGAACGCCAACGGCCATCACCGCGTGGCCGCACGGGTGCTGCACGCACTCGGGTACGAGCCGCCCGCACAGTGGTGGGCGGCCCATGAGCACGGCCCTGTCGGGCCCGCCGGTCTGCAGTACTATCGCGAGTTCGTCGGGCCCTGGGTCAGGCGGCGGCTCACCCGAACCTCGTCCGGCGATGGCCGGGCGGCGAAGTACGCGAACTGGGTCGAACGGACGCCGAGTCGATGAGCAGGGCCGGGCAGCATCGGCCGCGGTACTGAGCCATGGATCTCTGGGAGATGCGCCGGCTGGACGGCGGCGCCGTGACCCTGCACGACGCCCGCCGGAAGGAGCACCGGACGGTGCGGCTGGAGCCGTTCGAGATCGGTGCGTTCGCGGTGACACAGGAGCAGTTCGCCGAGGTGCTCGGCGTCCCCGCCACGCATCCGCGCCACCCAGCATCCGATCTGAGCTGGCTCCGTGCGATCCGATTCTGCAACGCTGCTTCGGACTGGGAGGGACTGGACCCCGCGTACTCCTTCGACGGTGAGGACGTGACCTGGCACGTCGACAGCGACGGCTACCGCCTTCCCACCGAGGCGGAGTGGGAGTTCGCCTGCCGCGCCGGATCCACCGGCCCGCAGTACGGCCCTCTTCCGGAGATCGCCTGGACGGGCGCGGACGGCGTTCGAACTCCGCAGGACGTCGGATCCCGGCTGCCGAACCTCAACGGGCTGTTCGACACCCTCGGCAACGTGTGGGAGTGGTGCTGGGATCTGCTCGACCCGGCACGGTACGACGACTACCGGGTGTTCCGCGGCGGAGGCTTCGCCGACGACGCCTGGAGCGTGCGCGCATCGGTCCGTCGCGGAGGCGGCCCGCGGATGCACCACGACGACGTCGGCATGCGGCTGGCGCGCGGCGGGTTCGATGCCGTTGGCGAGGCACAGGGCTGGTCCGCACGCGCGGATGTCGAGCGCGGCGGGCGCGGGGGAGCCAGGCCGTTCGGCTGGACGCCGCGGAGCTGAGGCTCAGGCCGTCGAACGGATCATGTACCGGTTCGGGTCCTCTGACGGCGCGAAGCCGTACTGGGCGTAGAGACCGTGCGCGTCGGCCGTGGCGAGGACGATGCGCCTGACGGATGTCCGCCCGATGTCGGCGATCACGCCCTCCACGAGCATCTTGCCGACGCCGTTGCCGCGCTCGGCGGAATCGACGAACACATCGCAGAGCCATGCGAAGGTCACCGCATCCGTGACGACCCGGGCATACGCGACCTGCCTTCCCGAGTCGTCGACGACGGCGTAGTTGCGGGAGCCGTCGATCGCGGCATCCTGAGTCTCACGGGCCCGTCCCGCCGCCCAGTAGGACTGCTCGCTCAGCCAGGTGTGCACGCGCTCACGGTCGATGTCGGCGAGGTCCGAGGAGAAGCGGTATCCGGAGATCATGCTTCATCCTATGGAGGTCAGGCTCTGCGGCGTTCCGGATCGAGCCCCATGCGGATGCGGGTGCGCTTGCGCTCGATGCTGATGAACGTCACCCCGAGAGCCCACAGCGGAAGCTGAGTGAGGAACGCCCAGCGGAACGCCTCCAGCGTGTAGGTGTCGGGAGTGCCGGCGCCCTGCAGGTCGAGGGTGACGCCGATCAGGAAGATCGCGATGAGCGCGGCGAGGAACCCGCCGGAGTTGGTCAGTCCGGTGGCGGTGCTGAGGCGGTGGGCAGGGTTGTGCGTGCGGGCGTGATCGAACGCGATCATGGATGCCGGTCCGCCGGCGCCGAGCGCGATGACCAGCGCGATCAGCAGCCACGTCGGGGCGGGGCCGGGCCAGAGGATGACGGCGAGCCAGGCGAACGCCTGCACGGCGACGATCGGAATGACCAGGGCGCGGGACCTGCGCGTGGGGATGCGGCGGGACAGTTCACCGAGCAGCGGCCCCAGAGCCATCGCGACCACGACGTTGAGCGACAGCAGCGAGGCCGCGGCGGCATTGGTCAGCCCCTCGCCGGCGGTGAGGAAGGGCATGCCCCAGAGCAGCAGGAACGCCGTGCCTGCGAACGGAGTGGTGAAGTGCGACCAGAAGGCGAGCCTGGTGCCGGGGTGCGACCATGCGGCGCGGATGCCCGTGCCGGTGTCGACCGCTGAGGTGACCACCCGGATCGCACCGGTGTCGGTGTTCACCGACACATCGGCCGTCCGCTCCGGTGGGCGGTTGCGGATCACCGCCCACACGAGGATCGCGAACAGCACGCCCAGCCCGGCGATGCTGCCGAACGTGATCGACCAGGATGTCGCGTGCAGCAGTGCGGCGAGCGGGATGAGGGCGAGCAGCTGCCCGCACTGTCCGACCAGGCCGGTGAGCTGCACCATGAGCGGACCGCGCTGTGCGGGGAACCAGGTGGCGACCAGGCGCAGGACGGCGGGGAAGACGGCGGCGTCGCCGGCGCCGAGGAGCATGCGGGCGACCAGGGCGATGCCGATGCTGGGGAGACGGCCATCACCAGCTGGCCGGCCGCCATGAGCAGCATCCCGATCGCCATGATCGGTCGGGCGCCGTAGCGGTCCAGCAGAACGCCGATCGGGATCTGCATGCCGCCGTAGACGGCGAGCTGCACGACGGCGAACAGCGACAGGGTCGCGGCATCTGCGCTGAACCGGTCCGCGGCGTCGACACCGACGGCGCTCAGGGACGCGCGGTTGGTGATCGCGAGCATGTATGCCGCGACTCCCACGCCCCAGATGAGCCAGGACCGCCAGCCGGGAGTGGAGACAGGGAGAGCGCGCGTCACTCCATCGACTCTAGTCCTGAAGATCTGCCGGGACGCGGGACCAGATCACCAGGTCGACGCGACCGTCATCGGTGAAGCCCGCGTTGCGGGCGGTGCCCTCACGATGGAAGCCGGCCTTCTGCGCGGTACGCAGTGACGCCCCGTTCCCCGGCGCGATGCGCAGCTCGATGCGCTGGAAGCCGTGCTCGTTCAGCAGAGCGCGCGAGAGCTCATCGACGGCGCGGGGCATCAGTCCCCGCCCGCGGTAGGGCGCAGCTGTCCAATACGAGAGCTCGCAGGTCATCGCCCGCCAGTCGACGCGCTTCGCGTCGATGCTGCCGGCGAGTGCGCCGTCGATGCGGATCGCCCGGACGATGCCGCGACCGCTCTCGCGCATCTGCTCCGCGGTGGCGGTGCACCACTCCTCGGCGACCGCGAGCGGGTAAGGATCGGGCAGAGGCAGCCAGCGCCGCAATGCCGTGTCTGTGAATGCCTCGACGAGCGCCGGGGCGTCATCGATGCTCAGCGCGTCGACGCGGAGTCCGTCGGCTGTGGTCAGTGCGATGTCGGCGATGGCGGGCACGGCTTCAGTCTGCCGGATGACCGGTCACGTCGGAGCGGATGGTGCTCCTGTACTGTCGCCGTATGCGTCGTCCCCGAATGTTCAGGTCTTCGGGCGCGGCCGTCCTCGGGGGTCTCCTCGTCGTCGCGCTCGCCGCCTGCGGCAGCAGCGCACCGACGGATGAGGAGCTGGCGGGCGCGGAGGCAGCTCGGCCGGCCGGCATCCAGACGCTCGCGGCGATCGAGATTCCCACGCCGACCGGTTGGGAGCAGATCGCGGAGCGCAACGTCGACGCATGCGGATCCATGACGAACGATCGCGGCGGTTTCGACGATGCACACATCAACGGGTATTCCTGCGCTGTCGTGCGCAGAACGTTGTATGTGCGGGCGGACGGGGCCGCCACGAGCCGTGATGACGAGGCGGCTTGGTCTGCGACCGCTGAGCTCGCGCAGAACATCCCCGAACTGCATCTCAGTGACCGGGTGCCGAACGCCAACGGCTTTCTGACCGTCGACGGGCGGCGGGTCAGAGCCGAGGCATTCATCACCGAGGGCGAGAACGCCGATATCGACATCCTGCCGCTGTGGCACCGGAACGAGACCATCGTCACCGACGAGACGAAGCTCGTCGATCAGTTGGGCGAGCAGAACCGCGCAGGCGACAACGTGCTGCAGCTGACGGTCACCGTGCCGTACTTCGAGTACTTGCGACCCGAAGAGGAAGAGTCCTACGTGCCATGATCCACGACACCTCACTGGACGTCGTGACGAAGGAGGGCGCTCACGGACGGTCATCGCTGACCGTCCGTGAGCTCTGATGCGCGGGACCGATCAGCTCAGATGCCGCGCGAAGAATGCGGCCGCGTGCGCGCCGGCGGATGCCGGGACGCCGGTGTGCCCGCCCATGTTGGCCAGCAGCGCCTTCTCCTCCGATCCGAAGGCGTCGAACAGATCCAGCGCCATCTGACGGTCATTGCCCTCGTCATCCCACTGCAGCAGGACGTGCAGCGGAATCGTGACGTGCCGGGCCTCGGCCATGATCGAGCGCGGCACGTAGCTGCCGGCGAACAGGCTCGCGGCGACGAGTCGGGGTTCGACCACCGCGAGGCGGACGCCGATGGAGATGACGCCGCCCGAATAGGTCACAGGACCGCGCAGCTCCGGCAGCTGCAGCAGCTCGTCGATGGCGTGTTGCAGTTCGGGGACGCCCTGCTCGACGAGCGGGAGGATGAGCCTGTCGACGATGTCGGAGGTGACGGTTTCGCCCGCCGCGAGTGCCTGCCGCAGATCGATGCGCGCCTGATCGACGACCGGCAGGTTCGGCCGCTCGCCGGTTCCGGGGAGCTCGATCGTCGCGCAGGCGAACCCGCCGGCCGCCGAGTACTGTGCGCGTCCCCGCAGGCGTGGACGCATCCGCGCGATGCCGCCCGGGTGGCCTAGCAGCGCGAGCGGAACGGGCGCGTCAGCAGTCGCGGACGGGGGAGTCCAGAGGATGCCGGGGATGTCACCCAGCAGGAAGTCGCGTTCGAGGACGCCGTCCTCGAGGAGGTTCTCTGAGGTGAAGTTCATGATCGTGCCTTTCGGGAGCTGAGATGGCGCTCCCGGACGATCTATCGCCCGACCGTGACCCCGGAGGGGAGCACCCATGTCGTCGTGTTCACGGATACCACCTCCTCGCTCTGTCGCACGGCCGGTACAGACTAGCAGTACACGGCGCACCTGACCTCAGGGCAATGCATGGACGAGCACCAGCGACCCCTCGAAACTGGTCTGGGTGCGCAGCGCGCCGTGCCGGTGGTCCCAGGCCCCGGAGGCGATCGCCGCACGCAGGGCCTCGGTGTACTCCTCGTCCTGGGCGGGGGAGAGGAAGCTCCACGCCGAGCATGCGGCTCGTGCCGAGCGGTCGAGGAGAGCTTCGGGGCGGCCGTAGTACGCCTCGTTGAATCCGTCCGTGCAGTCCCACGGGATCGGCACCGGATGCACCGACACTTTGCCGCCGAGGCCGTCCCGCAGCCGGTCCATCGACGGGTACCGCCGCCGCTCGGTCTCGATCACGCCCGGCGCGTACTCGGCCAGCCACGACCGGTCGAGCAGATCGGGATCGCATGTCAGGACGACGACGGCGCCACGCGTCACCCGGCGAACCTCGGCGAGTCCTGCCTCGAGGTCGCCCCACTGATGCACTGAGAACGTCGTCATGGCCGCGTCGAAGGCATCGTCGGCGAACGGCAGCTGCTCCGCGACGGCGTCGACGGCGCGGCTCAGATGCGATGGTCGCTGACTGCGCATGGTCGCGGACGGCTCGACCGCCGTCACCTCGAGGTCGGCAGGTTCGTAGTTGCCGGCGCCGGCTCCGACGTTGAGAACCGTGCGAGCATCCCCGAGCGCCGTGCGGATGGTCTGCGCGATCCGCGGATCCGGGCGTCGGTACGAGTCGTACCCGGTGCCGAGCACACCGTAGTCGGCGTCCCCGGCGCTGCCGTCGCGTGTGCGTGTCTGATCGCCTGTCATGGTCCGGTCCCTCTCGTTCAGTCGAACGTCGTCGGCATGCCGAGCTGTTCTCGGAGCCGCTGGGCGAACGGCGCCCGTGCTTCGGGCGCCACCCACCGCGCCTCATCCTGGCGCTGGTAGAGGCGGTCGTTCGCATGCCGCGGGAACACGTGCACATGCAGATGCCACACGTCTTGCCCGCCGGCCGGTTCGTTGTGCTGCCGGATCGAGGTGCCCTCGCATCCGTACGACGAGCGGATGCCCACGGCGACGCGCTGTGTCAGGTCCCAGACGGCCTGCCCGTCGGCGGGGGAGAGGTCGTAGAGGTTCTCGACGTGCGTCCGCGGGATGACGAGGACGGCGCCGGGGTTGACCGGCCACCACTTCGGAGCTATCCGGGCGTAGGCGCGCTGCGTGACCGCCACGATGTCGGACGGTAGGTTGCGCTCGTTGAAGACGCCCTGCTGGATGTCACAGAACGGACACGGGTAGTCGGCAGGCTCATGTGTCGTCGGAGACATCGCCTGCACTTCCATCGAGGTCCTTCCATCCGGTCTTCCGAGGCTACTCCGCGTGATGGACCTCCCCTCGCAGCGGTGCGGTCCAGTACGCCGTGTAGCGCCAGAACAGTCGACGACGCATTCGGATGCCGGGGAGCTCCCCGGCCGCCACCGCGTGGATCTCGTCGAACGTCTCCAGAGGTTCTGCGGTGGGTGCACGCATGGATGCCGGGGGAGCGGTCGCCGGATGGGGATGTCTCAGGAGCCCGACGATCGGATTGACCGCGAGTGACACCAGCGATCGAAGCGCGTCTGCAGACGCTTCACTCGCCACACCGACGATCAGGATCCGACCTCCGGGGCGCAGCGCTGCCCGGGCCTGTGCCAAGGTGGCCCGCAGCGGCATGTGATGCAGCGAGGCCACGAACACGATGAGGTCGTAGGAGCCATACGGCTCGTCGCCGAATCTGCGCTGTTCGATGCATACCCGGTCGGATGCGGCGAATCGTCGTGCAGCCACCCTGGCCGTCGCGAGGTCCGGTTCGATGCCGATGACCTCTGGGAGGATGCCGGCGAGTCGGGCGGCGAGGTTTCCGGTCCCGCATCCGACATCCACCGCCGTCCGCCCGCCGGCGCGGCGAACCGCTCGGGCGTGTCGCAGGACGAACCACGCATAGGCGTCGTTGTGCGACCACGGGTGCGCGGCATTGAATCGGTTCAGTGCCGTAAGGATCCGTCCCATTCGCCGAGGCTAACGGGGGAGAGGTCGTGCCATCTCCAGGACGGCGCCCGGCGCGAACTCGTGCACGCGGGAACGCCCTGTGGGCGAGAATCCGTGCCGGGCGTAGAAACGTCGGGCCGGTGTGGAGCCGTCGTAGACATACGGTCGGAGCCGCGCCGCCTCTCTTCCAGGGCCCAGTCCAGCACGTGAGCGAGGAGGCGGTCCGCCACGCCGGCGGCCTTCCCACGATGATCCGGAAGCACGTACACGCCGGTGAGGACGGGGTCTGCGCCATCATCATCGTGGCTCTGCGCGGACATCATTCCGACCCATCGGCCGGAACTGCGCTCGATCGCGACGACCGAGGCGGCATCCTCCTGCTCGCCGCGCCGTGCGCGGAGGCGCCAGTCGTCATCGGTCATCGCCAGCGTCGTCTCCAGCGTCGCGCCGTACGAGATCGGATGCTCGGTCGCGTTCTCGACCCGGAACGCGCGCACCAGCGGATGGTCGGATTCCCGCGTGCTGCGGAGGAGGTAGGGGTCGCTTGTCATCGTGGCGATCCTATCGGCGGCGGGGACAGGGGAGTGGTCGCCCTGCGCGTCAGCCCTAGCCACGTGATCCCCCGACAGGCTGCGCCTAAGCTCGTCAGATGACCTCTGATTCGAACGGTGCGAGTGCCGGTCTCTGCAGGATCTCGCGCGAGATCCGTCCCATGGACCGGTCCGGCGATGCGGCAGCGTCTCCCGCCAACGCAGCAGGACGTGATGCCGCGTGAGCGTGCACCTCATCGGCGGCGGTGCGACCACGAGCGCGGACGCGCCACTTCATGCGCCGTTCGTGGCCGAGGCGGCACAGCGAGCGAGCCAGGCAGGTCGAGCACGGCCGCGCATCGCCGTGATCTCGCTGCACCCCGAGGCCGAGGAGAAGGCGGCGGATCTGGGTGCGCTTCTGGCCGAGGCCGGCACGGGCCTCGAGATCGAGACGCACCTCACCGCTGGTGGGCCGGACAAGCCGATCGGGATCGACGCGATCACTGACGTCGACGGCGTCGCAGTCGGAGGTGGCGTCGTCGAGGACGTGCGCGCGGGGCTCGAGCCGATGTTCGGCGAATTGCGCCGACTGGTCGCAGATGGCTTGCCGTACCTCGGCGTCTCGGCCGGCGCGATGATCGCGGGAGAGAGGTCGTTCGGAGGCGGGCCGCGCATCGCCGGCGTGACAGTCTCACCCGAGGACCCGGATGACCCCGATGACGGCTACGAGTTGGAGATCGAGGACGGTATCGGTCTCGTGGATGCGGCCGTCGAGGTGCACGTGGCCCAGCGCGGCATGTTGTCCCGGCTGGTCGTCGCCGTCGAGTCCGGTCTGGTCGCGAACGGGCTCGGC
The DNA here is from genome assembly GCF_021582875.1 of Microbacterium sp. KUDC0406. NCBI lineage: Bacteria > Bacillati > Actinomycetota > Actinomycetes > Micrococcales > Microbacteriaceae > Microbacterium > Microbacterium sp. KUDC0406. The sequence goes on from NZ_CP091138.1 coordinate 1,087,537, forward strand.
ATCGACGAGCGCACGGCCGTGATGATCGGCGACGATGGATTCCGAGTCCAGGGCAGTGGCAGGGTCTGGCGCGTGTCGTCGGCCGAAGGCGGCGTGCTGGTCTCCACGATCGACGCCTGAGGACGCCGGCCACATCATCCGGGGAGCGGGCTGCTCTTCTTAATCTGACATAATGTGCATTATCGGCGAAGCCAGGGGCCCATCAGCTCCACAGCTCGACGAACGATCGTTCCTGCGGGCGCAGGGATCGTTGGATGCCGGAATCGAAGGTTGCCAAGACGGCGTTGTTCGCTGCAGCGACGTTCACCAGATGCAGATCAGTGACCTGTCGATGACCGCGCAAGACACCGCCAGCAACAACCCACGTCGTCGGCGATACGTCACCCGAGATCCAAGACCATCCCTCGGCGCGACGGAGCGCGCGAACCTGCTCCAGCGCTTGCACGGCGGGCACCGGTCGCCCGATCACCGACTCGGTCATCATTAGCCGCAGCAGACCGATCTCGGTGATCGATGTTGTGCTCCAGGACTCCGTGGACGCGAAGCGCTCGTGTGCGAGGTCATGATGGACGTGATCTGTCCAGGTCAGCGCCAGAAGCACGTTCACGTCGAGCAACCGTCGAATCGTCACCAGTCGTCCAGATGCTCAGCGACCAGTTCATCGGTGATGACGTGCCCTGGTGATCCGGCCATCACTGGGATCCCGTTCCGCATCCTCGGGGCGGCCTCGTTGAAGTGCTCCAGGCCGAACTCGGCCATCTCGTTCAGCTCCATCTCAACGGATGACCCGTGTCTGATGGCACGCCTTTCGAGCGCCTTCAACAGTGCCGGAGCAATGAGCCTCTCCAGACCGCTCTCCGCTTCATACGGAACGAGACGCGCAATGGGCCTGCCGTGGTCGGTGACGGTGATCTGCTCTCCCCGCGGACGGCGACGAGATGCCGGCTGAGGCCATCTCGCAACTCGCGGACTCCGACGTTCATTTCTCCTCCAAATGTGGCGCTTTATGCAATTGTAGCCACAACCTGTGGGATGCATGACGACACCTGCCCGATACCGTTGACGACGTGACGCAGTCAGAATCCCCCGTTGAACTCCAGACGACGAATGCGGATGCCTGGTCGGACCTCTCCGGCGACTATGAGCGCGCCCGCGGCCGGGAGGACTCGCTCGACAGACTCGTCGAGTGGCCCGCGCAGCGCGCGATGCTCGGCGACGTCAGCGGATGTTCCATCCTCGACCTCGGCTGCGGCAACGGCGGAAAGATCGCCGAATTGGTGCGCGACGGAGCTGTCGGCGGCGACTGAGCCACAGCTGTCCGAGGACGACGCCCGCCGCTTCCCGCATAAGAAGTCCTGGATGGACAAGCACCTCGGCATCCTGGTCTTCCGGCTCCGCCCCGTCACCGCGGCGGGTTGACGCGTTTTCCGAGTGGCGCACCTTTTCGACTAGTCTCAGTCCCAGCCACAGCGAGGACTGACAACCCTCAGCTCTGCAGGAGCAGCTGCGCTCGCGCGTCCGGCGTCACCGACGAGAGGCCGGCGATACGTCGGCGAAGGTGTGGTGGCACAGCGATCTAGCCCCCGCCCGCACCTCCAGGGCTTCCACATCCTGGAGGAAACATGAGATCGCCCGCACCACCACGCACCCTCGCCGCAGAGCTCACCCGCGCCGAACCCGGCTCCGAGGTTCGACTGCAGGGCCATGTGCACCGCAGACGGGAACTCGCGACTGTCAGCTTCCTGATCATCCGCGATCGCTCCGGTCTCGCGCAGGTCGTCCTACGCCCCGAAGAGATCGATGCGACCGAGCTGCCCCGGAGGAGACGATCGTCGACATCGTCGGGATCGTCACCGCGAACCCGCACGCCCCGGGCGGCGTGGAGCTGACCACGCCCGTCGTATCGCTGCTCGGCGAGCCCGCCGCGACTCCCCCGGTCGAGCTCTGGCGTCCGGAGTTGACAGCCGGTCTGCCGACGCTGTTGGACAACGCCGCAGTGAGCTGGCGTCACCCGGCTCAGCGGGCCAAGTGGGAGATCGCCGCGGCAAGCCTGCAGGGCTTCCGCGCCACGCTCGACGCCGCAGGCTTCACAGAGATCCAGACGCCCAAGCTCGTGGCATCCGCCACCGAATCGGGAGCCAACGTCTTCCCCGTCGACTACTTCGGACGCCCGGCGTTCCTTGCGCAGAGCCCGCAGTTCTACAAGCAGCAGCTCGTCGGCGTCTTCGAGCGCGTCTACGAGGTCGGACCGGTGTTCCGCGCCGAGCCGCACGACACGGTCCGGCACCTGTCGGAGTACGTCTCGCTGGACGTCGAGTTCGGCTTCATCCACGACCATCACGACGTGCTCGCCATGCTCCGCACCGTCCTGGCCGGGATGATTGAGGCGATCCAGACCCGTGCCGCCGACGCCGTCGCCCTGCTGAAGCTCCGGATGCCCGTGATCCCCGACGAGATCCCTACGATCCACTTCTCCGAGGCGCTGCAGCGCGTCGGCGCTCCCGCAGACGAGCCGGACCTCGCGCCGGAGCACGAGCGGATGCTGGGCGACTGGGCCATGCAGGAATTCGGCAGCGACGTGCTCGCGGTCGAGGGCTATCCGATGCGGAAGCGCCCGTTCTACACGCATCCGCAGCCCGACGACGCCCGATGGAGCAACAGCTTCGACCTCATCTTCCGCGGGCTCGAGCTCGTGACCGGAGGGCAGCGCCTGCACCGGTACGGCGACTACATCGAAGCGCTCACCGCGCGCGGTGAGTCGCCCGCGGCATACGAGGAGTACCTGCAGGCGTTCGCGCACGGGATGCCGCCGCACGGCGGTTTCGCGATCGGGTTGGAGCGCTGGGTCGGCCGCCTGCTCGAGGCGCCCAACATCCGGGAGGTCACGCTCTTCCCGCGGGATGTGCACCGTCTGACGCCGTGAGGTCGGGGCTGGGCTGGGGATCGGATGCCGGTTCTCAGCCCAGTCCCCGCTCCCCTGGTCTCCGCGGAACTGCGCGTCACCTACGTCAGCGGATCCTGCGGCAGTGTCGTGATGGAACGCGCATCCGCGCAGTGGATCATGAACGAGTACTCCGAAGAGGACTGCTGAGTAGGACTGCTGAGCATAACGCGACGCTGCCTCTCGGCCCGGCTGCTCACACGCCCGCGCCGAGCCCGGCGGATCCACTCGCTCGCTGCGGCCGGGTAGAGCGGAACGGCGAGCTCGGTGTCGTCGAGCGGACGCCAGACGACCGGAACCACCGACCCGTCGGACTCCGTGAGCGTTCCGCCTTCAGCAGGCGGCTCGGGATACAGTCGTCCGCTGTACAGCGCGACGATCTCGTGCCCGAGCTCTCCGTCCAGCCGAAAGATATTTTCGACCATTCCCAAAAGAAGAGATCGCGGATCTCGGCACCGAGCTCCTCATCGACCTCGCGGATGACCGCTTCGCGGTGAGTCTCGCCCAGTTCGACGCTTCCGCCGACGAAACGGTCGTAACCCTCGGGGTTCTCCTTCGACGACGCGTTCCTGCTCACGAGATGTCGAGTGCCGTCGGCGTTCGGGGCGACGAGCATGGCCTTCACACGGATGTAGGAGCGATCGATCGACATACCCTCATCATTCCGTGTCCGTGGCGCTCAGGACTCCTGCCGATCCAAGCCGATGAACGAACGGAACGCCTCGACCCCGGTCACCACGATCGGCTCCCCGCGCACGAGGTCCTCGGGCGCCAGCACCAGCCGCTGGTTGACGGCGGACTCGCCACGACGGTTGAGACGCTGCCGGCCGTCCGGTCGGTAGCCCACTTTGCGGCTCACAGCGAGGGATGCCGGATTGTCTGCGAAGGCCGCCGAGGTGATCTCCTCGGCATCCAGGTGGTCGAAGACGAACGCGCAGATCGCCTGCCGCATCCGTGTGCCGATACCGCGGTCGTGGTGCGCGAGACCCAGCCAGGACCCGGTCTCGCCGGTGCGCGTCACCAGGTAGTCGTGCGTCGTGAACCCCTGAGTGCCGACGATCTCGCCCTCGTACTCGACGGCGAGATCGAGCGCCCAGGCATTCGTCGACCATCTCGTGCGTGTCCCCCAGTGATACTGCACGAAATTCGTCGGCAGTCTGTCCGGCGACGCATCCGTCCACGGGTAGGAGAACGGCATCCGGTTCGGATCGTGCACGCCGGCTGCGGCCACGTCGATCAAGGTCGGCAGCACATCATCGGTGATCGGTCGCAGTACGAGGGGCCCGGCCTCGATCCGTAGTCCGAACGGCGGGAACGCGTCTCTCAGATCCATGCCGACCACTCTGCCGTATCCGTGCCGTCTATTGCGCGCGGTACTCGGCCCGCGCGATCCGCCACCTACGCAGCCCGGCGGTTGATCGCGTCGACGCGGGCACGGAGCCCGTACCGGTCACGGCACCCGCGCTATCGCCAGCAGGTGCGCGCTCTGATCGCGGATGCCAGGTTCAGCGGATGCCGCGCGAGCGATGAGCATGGCGGCGTCCTGCACGTCCTGATCCGGATCGCGCACCACCTCGAGGAACAGGCCTGCGGGACCTTCCACGCCGACGACGTCGAAGACGTCAAGTCCTGCCGCCTCGACCTCGGACTGCAGCTCCTCGGCGGTGTGGAAGTGACCGGCGGGGAAGCGCAGCCCCGAGACCGGCGTGCCGTCGGCGATCAGAGCGCCCCACTCCCCGGGATCGGCGACGGAACGTCCCGAGCCAGAGAGGCGGCGCCGAACGCGACATATCGCGACAGTCCGGCCGCGAGAACCATCCCGCCGGAGCGCACGACTCGGGCCGCCTCACGGATCGCGGTGAGCCGATCCTCGAGGGATGCCAAGTGGTACAGCGGCCCGAGCATCAGCGCCGCATCGAACGAGGCGTCCGCGTACGGCAGTTCGCGCGCATCCCCGATACGCGCGCTCACACCGGCCTCGAGCGCGCTCTCGACGTGGCGCGGAACGGGCTCGACCAGCTCGACAACGTATCCGACGCTCTGCAGGGCCGCGGCGTGCACGCCCGAGCCGCCGCCGATGTCGAGCACGCGGCCTGTCGGCACGTGTTCGCGGATGAGCTCCTGCGTGCGACGGAACTCCAGCGGTCCCTGCGCCGAGCGCGTTGTCAGCCGCACGCTCTCATCGAAGACATCGCCGTAGTAGGTCTGGATCCGCGCGTCGATGTCACTCTGAGAAGGCGTCATGAACGGATGCTAGCGAGTCGCACGCTGGCGCGCGGCCTCGTAGAGCATGAGCGTCGCCGCGTTCGAGGCGTTCAGCGAGCTCGCCGATCCTCGCATCGGCACGCGGACGGTGACATCCGCTGCTTCGCGCCAGCCGCGCGACAGACCGACCGTCTCGTTGCCGATCAGCACCAGGGTGGGCTGCGTGAAGTCGTAGTCCCAGACATCGACCTCGCCGTGCTCGTCGGTCGCGACGACAGACACCGGAACACCCCCGGCACGGACGTCGGCGATCCAGTCCAGCACCGGCCCCTGCGACGCCGCCCGCACCGCCGGCGTCGCGAAGAGCGATCCCGTAGACGAGCGCACCGACTTCGGGTCGTACGGGTCGGCGGCGTGCCCCGACACCACGAGTCCGTGTCCGCCGAAAGCATCGAGCGAACGCAGGATCGCGCCGACGTTCCCGGGCTGCGTCGGCCGGTCGAAGACCATCCCGAGGAAGTCAGCGGGCGTCGGGATGCGAGAGAAGTCATCCTCCGGCATCCGCACGATCGCGATGGCCTCGGCCTCGCCGTCCTCCTTGCCGGAGAGCTCCGCGAGCAGCTCGGGGCTCATCGCGATGCCCTCGGACGCCTGCGCGACGACGTCCTTCGCCCAGGGCGACAGCTTCCGCTGCCCGTCGAACACCGCGGTCTCGATCGTCCAGCCATGCGCGATGGCCTGATTGATCGGGCGCACGCCCTGCACGATGAAGCGTCCATCGCGCAGCCGGCGGTTGCGGTTGTGCAGCAGCGCCTCGATGAGCTGGAAGCGCGCGTTCCTGGTGGAGATCTTCAGTGTCACCCGCTCAGGATCCCACGTACTGGGCGAGGTGCTCGCCGGTCAGCGTCGACCTGTCCGCGATCAGCTGCGCAGGAGTGCCCTCGAACACGACCTTCCCGCCGTCGTGCCCGGCTCCCGGCCCCAGATCGATGATCCAGTCGGCGTGCGCCATCACCGCTTGGTGATGCTCGATGACGATGACGGTCTTGCCCGAGTCGACCAGCCGGTCCAGCAGGCCGAGCAGGTTGTCGACATCTGCGAGGTGCAGACCGGTCGTGGGCTCGTCGAGCACGTAGACGTCACCTGCCTCCGCCATCTGGATCGCGAGCTTGAGCCGCTGACGCTCGCCACCCGACAGCGTGGACAGCGGCTGACCGAGTGTGAGGTACCCGAGGCCGACGTCAGCCATCCGGTCCAGCATCTTGACGACCGCGGGATCTTGGCCTCTCCCCCGGCGAAGAACCCCTGCGCCTCGCGCACCGGCATCTCGAAGACCTCGACGATGTCCTTGCCTGCGAGCCTGTACTCCAGCACGGCGGGCTGGAACCGCTTGCCGCCGCAGTCCTCGCACGGCGTCTCCACTGTGTCCATGAAGCCCAGCTGCGTCACGATGACACCTGACCCCTTGCACGACGGGCAGGCGCCCTCGCTGTTCGCGCTGAACAGTGCCGGCTTCACGCCGTTCGCCTTCGCGAACGCCTTGCGGATCGGCTCGAGCATTCCGGTGTAGGTGGCGGGATTGCTGCGCCGGGATCCCTTGATCGCCGTCTGATCGATCGACACGACGCCCTCGCGCCCCGCCACCGAGCCGTGGATCAGGGAACTCTTGCCCGACCCGGCGACGCCGGTCACGACTGTGAGCACCCCGAGTGGGATGTCCACGTCCACTTCCTGCAGGTTGTTCTCGTCAGCGCCACGCACCTCCATGACGGCATCCGCCTCGCGCACGCTGTCCTTCACGGATGCCCGGTCGTCGAGATGCCGGCCGGTGAGAGTGTCGCTGGCGCGAAGTCCCTCGACGGTCCCCTCGAAGCTGATCTCGCCGCCCGCCCTGCCCGCGCCAGGTCCGAGATCGACGACATGATCGGCGATCGCGATGGTCTCCGGCTTGTGTTCGACGACCAGCACCGTGTTGCCCTTGTCGCGCAGCTTCAGCAGCAGTCCGTTCATGCGCTGGATGTCGTGCGGGTGCAGGCCGATCGTCGGCTCGTCGAACACGTACGTCACGTCGGTGAGCGAGGATCCGAGGTGCCGGAGCATCTTGATCCGCTGCGCCTCTCCCCGCTCAGCGTGCCCGAGGGGCGGTCCAGGCTCAGATAGCCCAGGCCGAGCATCACGAACGCATCGAGATTGGCGCTCAGCGCCGTCAGCAGCGGGCCGGCACCGGGCTTGTCGAGGCCGCGCACCCACTCCGCCAGGTCGGTGATCTGCATCCGGCAGGCGTCGGCGATGCTGACGCCGTCGATCTTCGACGAGCGGGCCCCCTCGGTCAGCCGTGTGCCGTCGCACTCGGGACAGATCGTGAACACCGCGGCCCGCTCGACGAAGCGGCGGATGTGCGGCTGCAGAGCGTCGAGATCCTTCGAGAGCATCGCCTTCGTGATCTTCGGTATCAGCCCCTCATAGGTGATGTTGATCCCGTTCACCTTCACCTTGGTGATCTCGCCGTAGAGGAAGTTGTGCCGCTGCTTCTCGGTGAACGACGAGATCGGCTTGTCGGCCGGATAGAACCCCGACCCGGAGAACTGCTTGACCATCCAGCCGTCTGCCGTGTACCCGGGCACCAGGATGGCGCCGCCGTCGAGCGAGCGGCTCTCGTCGACGACCTGAGTGAGGTCGACGTCCGAAACCGTGCCTCGTCCCTCGCAGCGCGGGCACATGCCGCCCAGATAGATGGCGTCCTTGACGATCTTCTTCTCACCCTTGGGCCCGGTCATCACGCCGCTGGCCTTCTGGGTCGGGGTGTTGAACGAGAACGCCGTGGGGCCGCCGATGTACGGCTCGCCGAGCTTCGAGAACAGGATGCGCAGCATGGCATTCGCGTCGGTCACCGTGCCGACGGTCGAGCGCGGGTTCGCGCCGAGTCGTTCCTGATCGACGAGGATCGCCGTGGTCAGCCCCTCCAGCACATCGACGTCGGGTCGCGGGATCGAGGGCATGAAGCCCTGCACGAACGCGCTGTAGGTCTCGTCGATCATACGTCGCGACTCCGCGGCGATGGTGTCGAAGACGAGAGAACTCTTCCCCGAGCCCGAGACGCCGGTGAAGACGGTGAGCCTCCGCTTGGGGAGGACGACGCTGACGTCCTTCAGATTGTTCTCACGGGCCCCCTCGACACGGATGCTGTCGTGGGCGTCGGCGATGCTCGTCATCGTCGTCCTCTCCGGCTCAGGCTGCCTGCTGCAGACGCACCATATTGCCCGCGGGGTCGCGGAACGCGCAATCGCGGATTCCGTAGGGCTGGTCGATCGGCTCCTGCACCACGTCGGCGCCCTTGGCCTCGATCGCGGCGAAAGCCTCGTCGAGATCGGTCGTGGCCAGCACGATCCCGCCGAAGCTGCCCTTGGCCATGAGCTCGAGGATCGTGGTGCGCTCGTCATCGTTGATGCCGGGGTCGACCGCCGGCGGAGTCAGCACGATCGCCGTGTCGGGCTGACCGACCGGTCCGACCGTGATCCATCTCATCTGCTGATAGCCGATGTCCTTGCGCACCTCGAAGCCGAGAATGTCCCGGTAGAAGGCGAGGGATGCCTCGGCATCGGTGTGCGGCAGGAAGCTGGCGTTGATCGTGATCTCCATGTCTTCGAAACTACGCATCGCCGCCGCCATCCGCTTCTCGATTCCTGATCGGCCGGATCGCCTGCTTCTCGACCCAGGACGGGATGCCGGGGCCGAGACCCGGATCCTCCCGGTACGCACTGGGCGGTCTGCCGACGAGCTCTGAGAAGCGGGTGCTGAAGGTGCCGAGCGAGGAGAACCCGACCTCGAAGCACACGTCGGTGACAGACAGGTCGCCGCGGCGCAGCAGTGCCATGGCGCGCTCGATGCGCCGTGTCATGAGATAGGAGTACGGCGATTCCCCGAAGGCCTGTTTGAAGCGCCTGCTGAGGTGCCCTGCGGACATGTGGGCTCCCCTGGCCAGCGCCTCCACGTCGAGCGGCCGTGCGTACTCCCGGTCGATCCGGTCGCGCACCCCGCGCAGGATGGCCAGTTCGCGGAGTCGCTGGTCGTCGGCGGAGGTCACATTCCGATCGTGGCATGCAGCGCCGACACGCGCCATAACCCTGCGTGACGCGCCTTCCACGATTTGGAAACCGCACCCGCTACGCTGGACACATGCCTCACAGGAGGTTCCCAGAAAGGAAACATCATGTCTGATGCTCTGTCGGAAGCGAAGGGCTTCGTCAAGTCCGTCCGGGTCTTCCTCGCCGTCTCTGGCGCGATCGCGCTCATCGCCGGCCTCATCCTGCTGATCTGGCCGGGGAAGTCGGCCGTGATCGTCACCGCGATCATCGCGGCCTACCTGATCGTCGCCGGTCTCGTCTACATCGCGCTCGGCATCTTCTCCAAGGAGAAGGGCGGCTGGTCCCGTGTCGGCCACATCGTGCTGGGCCTGATCTACATCGTCGCCGGTGTGATCGCCTTCACCAACCTCGCCGCCGCCGCCGCGACGCTCGCGTTCGTGGTCGCGATCCTGATCGGTGTCAGCTGGATCATCGACGGCATCGTCTCGCTCAGCCTGCTGGGCAAGTCCGGGTCGAAGGTCTGGACCATCATCTACTCGATCCTCAGCATCGTCGCCGGAATCGTGGTGCTCTTCTCGCCGCTGTACGCCGCCGTCGTGCTGTGGTGGATCCTGGGCATCGCCCTGGTCGTCCTCGGCATCGTGCAGATCGTCCGTGCGATCACGCTCGGCAAGGACGCCAAGGACATCGAGGACACGCTCAAGAGCGAGGTCTGATCCGTCCTTCATACGCAGGTGGCCCCGTCCGTTCGGACGGGGCCACCTGCGTATGCGGATGAGGGATCACTCGGCGACGAACCCCGACGTGTCGCCCACCAGACGGGTGTTGTCCGCCGGGACCGGATCGACGGCGGCCTGCGCGACCTCGGCGGCGAACTCCGAGACGTTGTAGAGCTTGCCGGCCGACTCACGGCGCTCCGAGATCGCCCCCGGGTTCATGCGCTCCAGGAGGGTCGCGGTGATGGTGCCCTCGATCATGTCGCCGGAGACGACCGTGAACCCCACGCCCGCCTCGGCCAGGCCGGGGATGAGTTCGCGCAGCGCATCCTCGCCGGCGCGCTTGGACTTCGCGACCGGCTCGTACTCCGGCATGGTCGGCGTCGTGCGGATGAAGTGCGCCTGATGGCTGGTCACGAAGACCACCCGCGCCCCTTCGCCCAGCAGCGGTCGTGCCTGCTCCAGCACGTCGACCTGGGCGTCACGGTTGAGCTTCAGCGCGTAGTCCTCGGCCATGCCGGACTCCATGCCGCCGGAGGCGTTCAGCACCAGGATGTCGAGGCGGCCGAACTCGCTCTCGACCTTCGCGAACATCTCACCGACGGATGCCGGATCGGTGAGGTCCGCAGCGACCACGAGAGCCCTGCGGCCCAGCGCGCGCAGCTCGGTCGCGAGCTTCTCGGCGCGGGGCGCCTTGTTGCGGTAGTTGATCACCACATCGGCCCCCGCCTGCGCGAAATAGCGGACGGTGTCGGCTCCGATGCCCCGCGACGAGCCGGTGACGAGAGCCACCTTGCCGTCGAGGGAGCCAGCGGGAAGAACGTCGGTCACTGGTACTCCTTGAAATGCTCTGTCTCGCCGCGACCGCGACGATCTCACCCTACATCGGAGGGGCCCGCCGACCCCGCCGGCACCGTGATAGGTTCGCACCAACAGGAAGGGCGACCATGATCGAGATGTTCGAGCAGTGGGCGTGGATCGGCTGGCTGGTGCTGATCGCGGTGTTCCTCGTCATCGAGATGCTGTCCCTCGACTTCACCTTCCTCATGCTCGCCTTCGGCGGCGCCGTCGGCCTCATCACCGACCTGATCGGCATGCCGATCTGGCTCCAGGTGATCATCGCCGGCATCGCCGCGGCCCTGTTCATCCTCTTCCTGCGCCCACCACTGCTGCATCGGCTCAGGCGCGGTGAGGATCCGACCAAATCGAACGTCGATGCCCTGATCGGCCTGCACGGAACTGCGCTTGCCGACATCACCCGCGTCAGCGGCGAGGCGAAGCTCGGCAACGGCGACACCTGGACGGCACGCAGCGCGACCGACGCCCCGATCCCCGGGGCGGGCGCATCGAGGTCGTCGAGATCACCGGGGCGACGGCCGTCGTCCGTCCCCTCAGCGAATAGGAGAACCGTGGACGATTCGTTCATCCCCACCGCGATCGGATGGATCCTGGCGATCGCGGTCATCATCTTCGTGGTGGTGACCGTCGCCCGGGCGATCCGCATCATCCCGCAGGCGACCGCCGGCGTCGTCGAAAGACTGGGCCGCTATCACAAGACCCTCTCCCCGGACTGAACATCCTGGTGCCCTTCATCGATCGGCTGCGCCCGCTCATCGACATGCGCGAGCAGGTCGTGTCGTTCCCACCGCAGCCCGTGATCACCGAGGACAACCTCGTCGTGTCCATCGACACCGTCGTCTACTTCCAGGTCACGGACGCCCGGGCCGCGACGTACGAGATCGCCAACTACCTCGGTGCCGTGGAGCAGCTCACCACCACCACGCTGCGCAACGTGGTCGGCGGGCTGAACCTCGAAGAGGCCCTGACCAGCCGCGACGAGATCAACGGCCAGCTGCGCGTGGTCCTCGACGAGGCCACCGGCAAATGGGGCATCCGAGTCGGTCGTGTCGAACTGAAGGCCATCGACCCGCCCGTCTCCATTCAGGACTCGATGGAGAAGCAGATGCGCGCGGAGCGCGACCGGCGCGCCGCCATCCTCACCGCCGAGGGGTCCAAGCAGTCGCAGATCCTCGAGGCGGAGGGTCAGCGCCAGGCCGCGATCCTGAAGGCGGAGGGCGACAAGCAGGCAGCCGTGCTGCGAGCCCAGGGCGAGGCGGAGGCGATCAACAACGTCTTCACCGCCATCCACCAGGGCCAGCCCGACGACAAGCTGCTCGCGTACCAGTATCTGCAGATGCTGCCGAAGGTGAGCGAGAGCCCCTCCAGCAAGCTCTGGATCATCCCGAGCGAGCTGACGGAGGCGCTGAAGAACTTCGGCACGGCGTTCACTCCGCGCCCCGGGGAGGGCCCGTCGACGCCGCCGACGCGACCCGGCGCGTGACGCACCCCTACTTCGCCGGTACACGGTCTCCCCGCGTCCTCGCCCACCGTGGTCTCGCGATCCCGGAGGGTGAGGACACGGCTGTGTGGGAGAACTCCGCAGGCGCCTTCGCTCAGGCGGTGACGGCCGGCGCCTCATACATCGAGACCGACTGCCAGGTGACCGCCGACGGCGACGTCGTGCTGTTCCACGACGACACACTGCAGCGCCTCACCGGCGATGACCGCGCGGTGTCCACCGTGCGCACCGCCGAGCTGCGTGACGTCTTCGCTGAGCACGGCGGTCTCCTGACGGTGGACGAAGCCCTCGATGCCTTCCCCGAGACCCGTTTCAACATCGACGTCAAGACGGATGCGGCGGCCGGGCCCATCGGCGCCCTCATCGCACCGCACACCCGGCGCGTGCTGATCACCAGCTTCTCGGACTCCCGCCGACGCCGGGCTCTGGAGTCGACTCGGCAGGCGGGCGCGATGGAGCGCCCCGCCACTTCCGGCGGGCGGGCCTCGATCGTCGCGCTGCGCGCGCTGTCCGCCCTGCGCGTCTCCCCGGGCGCGGCCCTGCGCGAGGTCGACGCGGTGCAGATCCCCATCGCTCAGGGCTCGTTCCGCGTGCTCACTCCCGCACTCCTCCGCGCTGCGCACAGACACGGCGTGGAGGTGCATGTCTGGACGGTCAACGACCCCGCCCAGATGCGCGAACTCGTCGATCTCGGTGTGGACGGCATCATCAGCGATCATGCCGACATCGCGCTGCGCACCATCGGTTTCTGAGCGAGCGAAGCGAGACGAGGGCACCTTCCTGAGCCCTCCGCGATCGAATCTGCCGCAGGCCCTGGGATTCCACTGTGAAAAGCTCTAGGATTCAGGCCCTGTGGATGATCCGCACAGCCAGGTTCGTTATACCTGACAGCGACGAGAGGACCACACAATGGCAGATCGCAGCCTGCGCGGCATCCGACTCGGCGCCCAGAGCCTACAGAGCGAAGAGGGCGTCGTATTCATGGAGCGGAGCGCCACCACCTACGCGTGCCCGGCATGCGGGCACGAGACCACCCTGATGTTCGCGGCTGACGCCGAGCCCCCGCAGACGTGGGAGTGCCGCTCCTGCGGCGCCGACGCGCTGCTCGAGGTGGACGGCACGCCCGTCACCCCGCGGAGGACGAGGCGAAGACAGCCCGCACGCACTGGGACATGCTGCTCGAGCGCCGCACTCGCGCCGAGCTCGAAGAGCTGCTCGAGGAGCGGCTCGCCTACGTCCGCGCCCGTCGTGGCGCCGGCGACGACCCGACCCGCCAGAAGATCGGCGCCTGATCAGCCTCTGCGCCGCCGGGCGAGGATTCCGCTGAGCACGAGTCCCGCGATCCCGCCCGCCAGGAGCACCAGCTGAAGCCAGGGTCCGACGAGGACCCCCGCTGTGAGGCCGGTGCGCAGCTCGACATCATCGAGCAGCGCACCGGCCTCGTCCGCGCCGAGGGTCGACAGGGTCGACCCGTCCGGACGGATGATCTGACTGGTGCCCACCGTGGAGATGTTGACGACGCTGCGTCCGGTCTCGATCGCACGGGTGCGCGCGAAGGCGAGTTGCTGCAGGTTCTCGTCGGTGCCCCGGAAGTCGGCGTTGTTCGTCTGGAACACCAGCACCTGCGCACCCCCGGAGACGCCCTCGCGGATCACCTCGTCATAGATCACGTCGAAGCAGATCGCCAGACCGACGGGCACGTCGCCGACCCGCATCAGCGGCGGGTTGCTGCCCGGCGTGTACTCGCGCTGCAGCAGCCCGATCAGGTCGGGGACGATGGCGTTGTAGAACTCGCGGTTCGGCACGTACTCGCCGAACGGCACCGGATGCCGCTTGTCGTGGATCTGGTCGGCAGTTCCGTCCGCGTTCCACAGGAACGACGTGTTGAAGATGTCCTCACCGCGCTCGGTGGCGGTGTTCGCGAGCAGCGGCGCACCGGCCTGCGCCACGACGCGGGTCAGCCGGCGTGCCGTGCCCGGGTCCTGGAACGGATCGTAGCCGGCCGAGCCCTCAGGCCAGACCACGAGATCCAGGTCCTCACCGTAGAGAGGCGCGGTGGCATCCATCTGGGCGTCGATCACCGAGTACGGCTCACGATGGTCGAAGTAGCCGGTCGGTCCGTTGCCCTGCACGGCGCCGATGCGCATGTCGCCGGCGACGGACGTCGGGAACAGCGGGGTGAGCAGGAGCACGAGGACAAGAGCCGCCGGAGCGATGAGCCGCACCGGGCGCCGCCATGCACCGGTTCTGACGAACTCGATCAGCAGGGCTGTCGTGGTGACGATCAGAAAGCTCAGGCCGCTCACTCCGAGCCAGGAGGTCACGGACCCGAGCGGGCTCCCGGACTGGGTCATCCCGAGACGTGCCCAGGGGAACCCGCCGTAGGGCCAGTTGCCCAGGAACAGCTCCTGGCCTGTCCAGAGCGCCCCGACGAGCACCGGGAGTGCGAACAGCCGCGCGCGCGGCCACGCGCGCGGCACCCAGCGGTACGCCAGCGCGATCGGCAGGAGAGCCACGGCGGTGAGCGCGCCTTCGACGACACTCAGCGCACCCCACGGAATCACCCCGAGGTAGCGGCTGGTCCACGACACCAGCAGCCCGAAGAAGAGCAGGCCGTAGACGAGCCCGACCAGGATCGCGCTCCACGCCCGTCGCCCGATCAGCGCGAGCAGCAGCAGAGCCACTCCGGGGAACACCAGCGGCCAGATCGCCGGCTCCGGGAACGCCACCCGCATCAGCAGGGCGGCCAGCGCTGCGGTGGGCAGAGCGAGCCAGAGCGGCAGCAACGGCTGCGGCCGCCGATCGCGGTCGAACTCGGGCATCCGCTGCTACACCCCGAGTAGGCGACGATGCCGCGGCGTACCCCGTCAAGGGCCCGCCGCGCCGTGCGGGCGAGGTCCCCGTCCTCGGCGACGATGGAGAGCTGGTCGAGCAGGTCGATCGTCTGCTTCGCCCACCGCACGAAGTCGCCGGCGGCCATGTCGGCGTCGATGAGCACCCGGTCGAGCATCCCGCCCCGCGCCCACTCGTGCATCGCGGCCGCGAGACCCGGCGCGAGCGCCTCGGTGCCGGGAAGACGGTGCTCCTGCTCGAGGTCATCCAGTTCTGCCCACAGCTCGGCTGTGCGGTCGTACGCGATGCGGAAGGCGCCGCGGGGCATGCTGCGCTCCCCCGCGTTCTGCTCATCGCGACGAGGCTCGTAGACCAGGCAGCAGGCCATCGCGGCGAGCGACGGCGCATCCAGCTGCTTCCACAGCCCCCGACGCAGCGACTCCGCGACGAGGAGGTCCCGCTCACCGTAGATGCGGCGCATCGTGCGCCCGGCATCCGTCAGCGCGAGGTCGTCGCCCGAGCCCGTGACGTACCCGACCGCCTCGAGGACCTCCAGCACGCGATCGAAGATGCGCGCGACGGTGCCGGTGCGGTTCTCGATCTGCCGTCGGGTGCGGTCGGTCTCGCGCTTGAGCTTCCAATACCGCTCCGCCCAGCGGGCGTGCGCCTCCCGGTCGGGACAGGAATGGCAGGGGTGCCGCTGCATCCGGGTGCGCAGCTGCTGGATCTTCTTCAGCCGCTTGTCGCGCACCGCGCGCGGTGCACCGGCATCCTTCCGGTTCTTCTTCTCGAGATCGCTGAGCTCGCGCCGGATGCCGGCGTACTCCGTGAAGTCGCCGTGCTCGCACGTCATCGCCTCGACGTATCCGGCCAGCGACGTCTCGGCCTCGCGCACCTGACGAGCAAGGCCGACGACGGCGCGGTCGGCCTGGAACTGCGCGAATGACGACTCCAGGATCTCCCGCGCTCGCACCCTGCCGAAGCGGTCGACGAGGTTGACCGCCATGTTGTAGGTCGGACGGAAGCTGGAGTTCAGCGGATACGTGCGACGGGATGCGAGTGCGGCGACGGCCTGCGGGTCCATGCCCTCGGTCCACTGCACGACCGCGTGGCCCTCGACGTCGATGCCGCGACGTCCGGCGCGGCCGGTGAGCTGGGTGTACTCCCCCGACGTGATGGCGACGCGGGCCTCGCCGTTGAACTTCTCCATCTTCTCCAGCACGACGGTGCGGGCGGGCATGTTGATCCCCAGCGCGAGCGTCTCGGTGGCGAACACCGCCTTCAGCAGCCTGCGCTGGAACAGCTCCTCCACGACCTCCTTGAAGGCGGGCAGGAGCCCCGCGTGGTGGGCGGCGACGCCGCGCTCAAGATCATCGCGCCACTGCCAGAAGCCGAGCACGTCGAGGTCCTCGTCCTGCAGCGCCCGGGTGCGGTCGTTCACGATCTCGCGGATCTCCGCCCGCTCCTCGCCGGTGGTCAGCCTGAGGCCCGAGCGCCGCACCTGCTGCACGGCGGCATCGCAGCCGACCCTGCTGAAGATGAAGAAGATCGCCGGCAGGAGATTCGCGTTGTCCAGGAGCCGTACGACTTCAGGACGGTCCATCCGCTCGATCCGCCGGACGTTCGCCGAGCGCACCGGGCGCTTCCCTCCTCGGGGCGGCCGCTGCGCCTGACGTCCGGCGTGGCGCGCGCTGCGGTATTCCTGCGCGCGACGGTTGTCGTCGTACCGCGACCCGGTGAACGACCGGATGCGCATGAGCTCCTGGTTCACCTGTGCTGTGGCGATCCCCGCCCTGTCGTCGAACAGCGGCAGCAGATCGTCGCGGACGAGAACGTGCTGCTCCAGAGGCACCGGTCGCGTCTCGGAGACGATCACGTCGGTGTCTCCGCGCACCGTGTCCAGCCAGTCGCCGAACTCCTCGGCGTTCGACACCGTGGCGCTGAGCGACACCAGCCTCACCTGCGGGGGCAGGTGCAGGATGACCTCTTCCCAGACCGGCCCGCGAAAGCGGTCGGCGAGGTAGTGCACCTCGTCCATCACGACGAACCGCAGTCCGGTGAGTGCCGGCGAGTCGGCATAGAGCATGTTCCGCAGCACCTCGGTGG
Source organism: Microbacterium sp. KUDC0406 (assembly GCF_021582875.1). Classification (NCBI taxonomy): domain Bacteria; kingdom Bacillati; phylum Actinomycetota; class Actinomycetes; order Micrococcales; family Microbacteriaceae; genus Microbacterium; species Microbacterium sp. KUDC0406. Next base: position 1,104,781 of record NZ_CP091138.1, read on the forward strand.
TCATCACGACCACCCGAGCATTGCCGTTGATGTTCGTGTCACCGGTGAGCAGCCCCACCTCGTCCTCGCCGTAGACCTCGACGAGCTCGCGGAACTTCTGGTTCGACAGCGCCTTCATCGGCGTCGTGTAGAAGGCCTTGTCGCCGGCGGCCTGCATCGCGAGGTGGATCGCGAACTCGCCGACGATCGTCTTGCCCGCACCGGTCGGGGCAGCCACCAGCACGCTGCGCCCCGACTCCAGCGACTGGCATGCCGCCACCTGGAACGGGTCCAGCTGAAAACGCTGCTGCCCGGCGAACGCCGACGTCTGCGGATGGTCGCGTCGGTCGTTCGCCTCGGCGAAGCGATCCGCGGCCGAGGTCATGCGGGCAGATCGGGGTCGAGCCCCATCGCGATCATGCGCTTGCGCTTCCGGCGGTCGAAGATCAGGGCCAGCCCACCGGCGGCGAAGTAGAGCACCGTCAGGATGCCGGCCAGCAGGAACATGCTCACGACATCAGCGGGTGGCGTCGCGACAGCGGCGAACACGATCGCCACCAGGATGGCCCAGCGCCAGCCCTTGAAGATCGCCCTGCCCGAGATGATGCCGGCCATGTTCAACCCGATCATGAACACCGGCGTGACGAACGAGATGCCCACCACGATCATCAGCTTGAAGATGAAATCGTAGTACTGACGCGCATCCATCACGTTGGTGCCGCCCTCGGGGGTGAACCCGACCAGCATCTCGATGACGTGCGGGCTGACGATCATCGCGGTGTAGCAGCCGGCGAAGAACAACGGGATCGCCGCACCGACGAAGCCGATCGTGTACTTCACCTCTTTGCGGGTGAGTCCGGGCATGATGAACGCCCAGATCTGCCACAGCCACACCGGCGCGGCCAGTGTCAGCCCGATCGCGAACGCGATGCGCATGCGCAGGTCGAACGACGACGTCACCGTCGCGAAGTTCAGCGACACGAACTTCATCCCCCGTGCATCCTGCAGATCGATGATCGGTCGCGAGATGAAGTGGATGATCGGGTCCGTCACGAGGAACGCCACGATCATCGCGACGATGATCGTGATAGCCGCGATCGTCAGCCTTTTACGGAGTTCGCGCAGGTGCGCGCCGAGCGACATCCGACGGTCGTGGCGAGGCTGTTCCTCGACGGGCGAGGAATCAGTCACTGCCACCGCCGTCAGCTGGTCTTGTCAGCGCCGGACGGTGCGTCCTTCTGCGGTCCGGTCGAACCGCTCTCGGGCGTCGCCTCGGTCTGTGCGGCGGTCGTGGTGTCGTCGTCCTTCATCGCCTTCATCTCGCCCTTGAACACACGGGCGGACTGTCCGACGCTCTTCGCCAGGGCGGGCAGCTTCGCCGCGCCGAAAAGAAGCAGGACAACGATGAGAATGGCGAGCAGGTGCCATCCGGTCAGGCCAGCCATAGAAGTCTCCTCATTGATGGGTAGTGGCGTTCAGTCTACCCGTGGTCGGGAGACATCGGGTCACGGTACAGCGCCAGTCCGGACTTCGCCCAGTCCAGAGTGGCTGCACGCGCCGCAGCAGGCTCGAGAACCTGCATCCGGCCGGCGAACCGCGCCGCGAAGCGCTTGATCCCGCGCGGGTCCGCCATGCGCAGGCGCAGCGTGATGTCTCCGCCCCCTCGCGAGATCTCCTCGGAGCGGAATCCGCTCAGCAGCGGTGCCAGACCCTCCGGGATGCGGACGGTCACCGTGTCCTCGGACGGCGTCGTCCCGAACGCGTCGGGCACCCCATCCGCGGCGTGGGTGATCGCGATGTCGGTCGGGCGTGCGTCGCTGACCCGGTCGAGGTGGAAGGTGCGCATCGCCTCACGAAGATGGCACCACCCCTGCAGATACCACTGCCCGTTGGTGATGAGCACCTGCACCGGGTCGACCGTGCGCACCGTCGGAGCGGCATCCGGCGCCTGATAGGTGAACGACACGGCGACGCCGTCGCTGAGGGCGCGGGAGACGACCTCCTGCACCTCCCCCACCTGACGCGGGGCGACCACGACGTCGGCGGGCGCATCGACCGCACCGCGAGCGAGCTTCGCGAGCAGCCCGGTCACGAGTCCCGAGTCGGAGACCGCGGGCACGGCGGCCACCATCTGGAGCCCCGCCAGCAGTGCCGCGGCCTCACGTGCGGTGAAGCGCGGTACGCGGCGCAGCGCCACGTCGTTCGTGATCTCGATCACATCCTGCTCGTCGAGCAGATCCCAGTCGATGTCGAACATCTCCTGCGGCTGCTGCCAGTAGCCGTCCTCACCGGGCAGGCCGATCACCGTGAGCTTCTCGACCATCGCACGCATCTCCTGCGTGCTGACGCCGAACTCGGCGGCGGCCTCGGCCAGCGACACCTGGCCGCGCTCGAGCAGGTACGGCACCAGCGTCAGGTAGACGCGCACCCGGTCGGCGGCGAGCAGCGGCTTCGGATCGCTCATGCGCGCTCCCCCTCGGAATCGCCATGCACGGCGAGGATGGCCCCCAGCCGCGCGACGACCGCGTCACGAAGCTCCGGCGGCTCGACCACGCGCACCTCCGGTCCGTACGAAGCCAGTTCGTCGGCGAGGATGTCGCGATCGACGTAGGACACACGGATCCCCTGCACCGCCGGGAACGGCACGCCGCCCCAGCCGCAGAGCGGCCTCGGTGCCGGGCTCGATCTCCAGCAGCGCGGAATGCGTGGCGGCGACCTTCTCGAGCCCGGCCAGCGCCCGCTCCCCCGCACCCTCACGGAGTGCGGGATCGAAGGACTGCGCCGTGACCTTCACATCGCCGGCGATGCGGCTGAGCAGGAACGTGCGCTCCGCCTCGGCGTCCACATCGATGCCGTAGACGTGCCAGCGGGCCTCGTAGTCGAGCAGCGCGAGCGGGCGGAGCCGGCGGCGCCGCGGCTCCTCATCGCCGGGCTTGAGATAGTCGAAGGCCACGACCCGGGAGCGCTCGATCGCCTCCTGCAGGGGCGCGAATGCGGTGTCGCGCACGGTGATGCGCGGCGCGAAGCCGATGATCGGCTCATCGCCGTCGATGCCGAGGGCACGGATCTTGCGCACGCCCGCCTGCGCGTCGGACGATGCGGACTCGGCGCTCCACACGCTGCCGGCGAGGCGCAGCACGGCGAGTTCGGCGGGGCTGAACGCGATGTCGCCGGGAAGGTCGTACTCCTCCTGGGGGATGCGATAGCGGGCTTCGCGCAGATCGTTGGGGTCGGCGGCGTCGCCGATCGTCTCGATCCGCACGCCGAGAGTGCGCAGCTGGTCCTTGTCGCGCTCGAACATCTTCTCGAGCGCATCCGCCTTCGCGCCGGCCTCGGCACGCTGCCGGTAGCCCGAGACGCTGTCGAGGATCTGCTGCTTCGTCAGGCCGATCCGCGTGGCCATCAGCGCCACGATCAGGTTGGTGAGGCGCTCCTCCGCCGGGATCGTGGCGGCCATCACTTGCTCGCGGGCACCGAACCGAGGATGTCGACGACGTATGCCACGGCCTGCGCATCGCCCTCGCCGGGCACGACCACGAGGATCTGGGATCCGACGTTCGCCGCCTGCACGGCCGCGGCCACCTGCTTCGGCAGCTTCGTGAGATCCGCTTCGGGAAGCTGGCCCCAGTTGCTCTCAGCGACCTTGCGATCGTTCCAGCCGACCGCCGTGTACGCGAAGAACGGCTGGTCGTCGCCCACCTTGTCGCCGTCACCGGCGATCAGGGTCTGCGTGACCGTCTTCGTCGGCGCCTTGCTGTCGGGGATGATGATGCCGGGGCGGCCGTCTGCCGGGTTGCGGACCACGGTGGGGACGCCGCGCGCGTCATTGAAGACATCGCCGCCCTCGGCCCTGGAGAGCATGGTGCTCTCGATGTCGAAGACGCCGATGACGCTGTCGCCCTTGTCTGTGGTGGGTGCGGCGACCACCACCCGGCTGCCGCCGGTGGCGCATTCCAGCGCCTTGCCGAGCTTGAGGTCCGGCAGACCCTGCTCGATCGTGCTGATGGTGAACAGCTGGCCCTGATCGCCGAAGCCGACGTTCTGGATCATCTCGCCGGTCTCGCCGGAGTAGAGTGCGAACGCGCCGACGAAGACCTGGTTCTCGTCGACCAGCGGCTGTCCCTCGCCGGCCTCGGCGTCGAAGAAGGAGACCTTCTTCGTCTGGAGCGGTCCGACGAGCGTCACCTTCGGCTCGGTGCCGAGGTCACCGCTGACGGACACGTCCTCATCGATCCCGTGCACGGAGCCGCTGCGGTCGCACGGCGCTCCGGCGAAGGTCGGCGCGGCCGAGCATCCGGTCAGAGCGACAGCGGACAGGGCGAGGGCGGCGAGAGCAGCGGACGTTTTACGCACGCGCTCCAGTCTATTCCGTCGCCGCGTCCGATTCGCGCGCCGACGCGGCCGTGCGCGCGCCGTCCGCCGCCTTCTGCGCTTCCCGGACGCGTTTGCGCAGATTCTTGTCGGTGATATCCCGGTCCCCGACAGCACCAGGAGTCCACAGTTCGACGTCCTCGTCCGAGAAGCTCGTCTTGGACGCTCGCCTGCGAACCTCGGGAGGGATCGCCCCCGGCGCCAGACGGCGCGCGGTGAGCAGGAAACCGGTATGCGCGACCATGCGGTGGTCGGGTCTCACGGCGAGACCCTCGACGTGCCAGCCGCGCACCATCGTCTCGGAGGCCTCAGGATCGGTGAACAGTCCTGTGCCGCGGATGTACTCCGCGACACGGGACAGCTGCGTGGCCGTCGCGATGTAGCAGATCACCACGCCGCCGGGAGTGAGCGCGTCGGCCACGGCATCCATGCAGTCCCACGGGGCGAGCATGTCGAGTACGACGCGGTCGACCGTCGCCGGTTCGAACTCCGCACCGAGCTGCTCGGCCAGATCGCCGACCACGACGCGCCAGGTGTCCGGAGTCTCACCGAAGAACGTCTGCACGTTCGCCATCGCGACCTCGGCGAAGTCCGCCCGGCGCTCGAACGACGTCAGTGCGCCGTCCGGGCCGATCGCACGCAGCAGGGCGAGCGACAAGGCGCCCGAGCCCACGCCCGCCTCGATCACGGTCGCGCCCGGGAAGATGTCGGCCTGCATCACGATCTGCGCGGCGTCCTTCGGGTACACGATCGCCGCGCCGCGGGGCATCGACATCGCGAAGTCCCGCAGCAGCGGACGCAGTGCGAGGTAGTCGTGGCCGGAGCTGTTCGCGACGACGGAGCCGTCCGGCAGCCCGATCAGATCGGCATGCCGCAGTACGCCGTGGTGCGTGTGCAGCTCCCCGTCTGCCCGCAGGGTGATGGTGTGCATCCGGCCCTTGGGACCCGTCAGCTGCACGCGATCGCCCTCGCGGAACGGCCCGCTCGGCCGTGACGCGCTCATCGGGCGACCTCCGCCGTGTGCCGCGCGTGCACGGCGATGACATCCTCCGCGGTGCGCGTCGCGAGGCTCTCCCAGATCACATGCGCTCCGAGGCCGTCGAGCGGGATCAGGTTCGGCACGGCGATGGTGACGGCACCGGACGCGACACCGGCCGTGACACCGGTACGGGAGTCCTCGATCGCCACCGTGTCCTCGATGTCCACGCCGAGCAGCTCCGCGGCGCGCAGGTAGGGCTCGGGATGCGGCTTCGGCAGAGCGACGTCGTCGCCGGCGACGACCAGGTCGAACGCCTCGAAGTCGATCAGATCGACCACATCGGAGGCCATCCTGCGCAGCGACATCGTCACCAGCGCGGTGCGGATGCCGGCGGCACGGAGGTCGGCGAGCAGCTCGCGCGCACCGGGGCGGAACGGCACGCCCTTCGTGCGCAGAGCATCGGCGACGCTGTCGGTGAGCCGGTCCACGATCGCCTGCTCTTCGAGGTCGACGCCGGCGGCCTGGAACACCTTCGCGCTGTCGAGGAGGCCGGCGCCGATCAGCTGCAGGGCCTGCTCGTGCGTCCAGGTGCCGCCGTACGACTCGACGAGCTCCGTCTCGGCAGCCATCCAGTACGGTTCGGTGTCGATCAGAGTTCCGTCCATGTCCCACAGGACGGCACTGGGTCGGCTGTCGGCAGAGGATGTCGTGGTCACTGCACCAATGGTACCGGCGCCACGGCGCGCGCTCGTGCCCCTGCCCCCTTCGGCGACTAGCCTTGAGAGATGGACGTCCTCGGCTCGCGCATCATCGTCGCCGCCTTCGACGGCTGGAACGACGCCGGCGAAGCCGCCACCGGTGCCCTCGCCACGCTCCGTGAGAGCGCCGAGTTCCGCACCGTGCACGCCGCCGACCCCGAGCTCTACTTCGACTACCAGTACACCCGTCCCGCGACCCGGACGGATGCGCAGGGGCGTCGCGAGCTGACCTGGCCGGAGGCCACGCTGTCCCGTCCCGCGGACTCTGGCGCCTCCCCGGAGGTGTGGCTGCTCACGGGCTCCGAGCCCGCGCGCACCTGGCAGGCGTTCGCGTCGGAGTTCATCGACGTCGCCCTGCGCGACGACGTGACCGGATTCGTGACGATCGGCGCCATGCTGTCGGACGTGCCGCACACCCGTCCTATCTCGGTGTTCGCCTCGAGCCAGAACGAGCAGGTGCGCGAAGCGCACGGACTGGAGCGCTCCAGCTACGAGGGGCCGGTCGGCATTCTCAGCGTGCTCGAGCACTTCGCCGAGCGCGCGGGCATCCCCACCGCGAGCCTGTGGGCGAGCGTGCCGCACTACGTGGCATCCGCCGCCCCCTCGCCCAAGGCGACCCTCGCACTTCTCGACCGGCTCGAGGAGCTCACCGCGATCGGTGTGCCCCGCGAGCATCTGCGCACCGAGGCCGCCGCCTGGGAGGCGTCGATCGACGCCGCCGCGGCGGACGACGACGACATGAGCGAGTACATCCGACAGCTGGAGCGCACCCGCGACACCTGGGACTCCCCGGACGCCTCCGGCGATGCGATCGCGCAGGCGTTCGAACGCTACCTGCGCCGCCGCGGCGACGGCCCGGACCAGAAGCGCTGAGCCGCTCCTGAGCGGAGCCGGTCCGCCACGGCGGCCCGGCCGATCCGGTCAGGCCGCGATCGTCCCGGTGGCCAGCAGCACGATGAGCACGCCGCCGAGCAGGATGCGGTAGATCACGAACGGCAGGAAGCTGCGCTTCGAGATCCAGTTCATGAAGAACGCGATGACGCCGAGCGCGACGACGAACGCGATCGCGGTCGCCGCGATCGTCTCGGGCATCGTGAAGTACTGACCCGGCGCATCCCAGCTCTTGGCGAGCTGGAAGAAGCCGCTGCCGAACACCGCCGGGATCGCCAGCAGGAACGCATAACGGGCGGCGGCGGCGCGCTCGTAGCCGAGGAAGAGCCCCATCGTGATCGTGCCGCCGGAGCGCGAGACGCCGGGAATGAGTGCGAGTGCCTGTGCGAAGCCGTACGCGATGCCGTGCGGGTAGGTCAGCTCGTTGAGCGTGCGGCGCTTCGCGCCGACGTGGTCAGCGATGCCGAGCAGAATGCCGAACACGATCAGCATGACGGCGACGATCCAGAGCGAGCGCAGCACGGTCTCGATCTGATCCTGGAACAGCAGCCCGAGCACGACGATCGGGATGCTGCCGAGGATGATCAGCCATCCCATCCGGGCATCCGGATCGTTGCGCGGCAGTCGCCCTGCGAGCGACAGCGCCCAACTCCTGATGATCCGCACGATGTCGCGCCAGAAGAACACGACGACGGCCGCCTCGGTGCCGATCTGCGTGATCGCGGTGAAGGCCGCGCCCGGGTCCTCGCCCGAGCCGAGGAACGTGCCCACGATGCGCAGGTGCGCACTGGAGGAGATCGGCAGGAACTCGGTGAGTCCCTGGACGATGCCGAGGAGGAGTGCTTCGAGCAGGTGCATGCACAGGTCTTTCGTGACAGAGCGATGCCGGCCCCGGTGGTGGCCGGGTCAGCAGGTGCGGAACAGGTCGGCCAGCACGCGCTGACCGAAGCTCAGTGAGTCTACGGGCACCCGCTCGTCGACTCCGTGGAACATCCCGGTGAAGTCCAGGTCGGCGGGCAGCTGCAGCGGCGCGAAGCCGTAGCCCGTGATGCCGATCGAGGCGAGTGCCTTGTTGTCGGTGCCCGCGCCGAGCAGATACGGGATCACCGGCACACCGGGGTCGTGCGCGCCGAGGGCGGCGACCATCGCCTCGACCAGCTCCCCCCGGAACGGCGTCTCCATGCCGATGTCGCGCACCACGATCTCGATCTCGATGTCGTCGCCGACGAGACTCTGCAGCTCTGCGAGCACCTCGTCCTCTGTGCCCGGAAGCGTCCGGACGTCGATCAGGGCCTCCGCGCGCTCAGGAATGACGTTGTGCTTGTACCCCGCCTGCAGCACCGTCGGGTTGGCGGTGGTGCGGAATGTGGAGGCGAGGAACGCCTCGGCCGGACCCGCCGCGGCGGCCAGCGCATCGGGGTCGTCGGCGCTCCGTCCGGTCAGATCGGACAGTCGCGCCAGCAGCGCCTCCGTGGTCGGCGTGAGGCGGATCGGCCAGCGGGTCCGCCCGATGGTCGCGACCGCCTCGGAGAGCCGTGTGAGAGAGTTCTCCGGATGCAGCCGGCTGCCGTGTCCGGCACGTCCCCGCGCGACGAGCCGGATCCAGATCAGGGCCTTCTCCCCCACCTGAAGCAGGTAGGCGCGGCGGTCGTCGACGGTGATCGAGTAGCCGCCGACCTCGCTGATCGCCTCGGTCGCGCCGGCGAACCACTCCGGGCGCTCCTTCACGACGAGCGCGGAGCCCTCGACGCCGCCGTTCTCCTCATCGGCGAAGAACGCGAGCACGAGATCGCGCTCCGGCTGCTCGCCCGCCCGGAGCAGGTCCCCGACGGATGCCAGGATCATCGCGTCCATGTTCTTCATGTCCACGGCCCCGCGGCCCCACAGCATGCCGTCGCGGATTTCACCGGCGAACGGGTCGACGCTCCAGTCGTCCGCCACCGCGGGGACGACATCGAGGTGGCCGTGCACGACCAGCGCCGGGCGGCTGCGATCACGACCGGGGACGCGGGCCATCACGTTGGTGCGTCGCGGGATCGGCTCGAAGTACTCCGGCTCCAGGCCGAGGGACTCCAGGTGGGCGCCGACGTACTCAGCCGCCTCCCGCTCGCCGTTGGCTTTGCCGCCACCCCAGTTCGACGTGTCGATGCGGATCAGGTCGCGGGCGATGCGCGCGACCTCGGGCAGCGGCGTGGAGGACATGGCTCCAGGCTATCGAAGTCGAGGGGCGCGCCCGGGGCGCGCCCTGGTTCGTCCCCGCCACCGGAACGTGCTAATCTCGATCTTCGGTTGGAGACAGCCGAAAACCCACCTTGCGCGGGTGGCGGAATAGGTAGACGCGCTAGCTTGAGGTGCTAGTGCCCGATAAGGGCGTGGGGGTTCAAGTCCCCCTCGCGCACAGAATGAGAAGGCCCGGATCCCGGAGGATCCGGGCCTTCTTCGCATCCGGCCCGCCGACACGTTCACCCTTCCAGGATGAACCTCTTCTGACGGCACCCCGCACTCCGGCAGGATGTCGGTGTACCGGCGCAGCGCCGGTCGGGTCACGGGAGGATTCGCATGGCTGACAATGACGAGCTGGACGATCTGCGTCGCCGCGTGGCGGAGCTCGAAGCCGAGAACGACGGGCTCCGCGCCGAGCCGCCGGCCGTGAGGCGCCGGCGGAATCCGACCCGCAGCATCCTCTCGGCGGTGGCGCTCGTGCTCGCGATCCTGCTGGCACCGGTCGCCGTGCTCGGCACCTGGGCGCGACTCGAACTCGTGGACACCGATCGCTTCGTGGCCACGTTCGCGCCGCTGGCGGATGATCCGCAGGTGCAGGCGTTCGTCGCCGACCAGGCGGTGACCGCGATCGAGGACAACGTCGACATCGACGGGATGGTCGCCGATCTCGCAGACGGACTGAAGAGCCTCGATCTGCCGCCGCGCGCACAGGCCGCGATCGGACTCCTGCAGGCCCCCGCCGCGGACGGGATCCGTTCCGTGATCAGCACGACGGTGGACAGGCTCGTCGCCTCCGACGCGTTCTCGGACATCTGGGAGACGGCGCTGCGTGAGACGCACTCCCGCGCGATCGCGATCGTCCAGGGGCAGCCCGGAACCGCGCTCACGCTGTCGGACGACGGCACCATCTCGCTCGACCTCGGAACGCTGATCGACAGGATCAAGACGCAGCTGAAGGAGAACGGATTCGGCTTCGCCGACTCGATTCCCTCGATAGACAAGTCGATCCCGCTCGTCACCGGCGGATTCCTTCACCCTCGTGCGCACCCTGTACCAGGTCGCGATCGCCGCCGGCTACTGGCTGCCCTGGGTCGTGCTCGCGCTGCTGGCCGCAGGGATCGCCCTGGCACGCAACCGCTCGCGCACACTGCTGCTGACCGGCATCGGACTGTTCGTGTCGTTCCTCTCGCTCAGCGCGGGCTTCGGCATCGGCCGGCTGTTCTTCATCGGGACCGTCAGCCCGTCGATCATGCCGTCGGGCACCGCACAGGTGCTCTTCGCGCAGGTGACCGAGATGATGCAGTCCGTGCTCGCTGCGCTCATGGTGCTGTCGGCGTTCATCGTTGTCGGCGCATGGATCACCGGCCGCTCCCGCCCCGCGACGGCGCTGCGCACCTCCGGCAACGCCGTGTTCGCCAAGGCGCGGGAGAGCGCGGACCGCAGCGGGCTGAACACCAGGGGCTTCGGCGCGGCGCTGGACCGCTGGCGTCCGGCGATCATCGTGATCGTGATCGCGCTGGCTGTGACGATCCTGCTGCTGACCCGGCCCGTGAGCATCGGATCGGTCGTCTGGACCGTCGTCGCCGTCCTCGTCGCTCTGCTGCTGCTGGAGGTGCTCCGCCGGCCGGCAGGCACCGCGTCGGCCGCAGAACAGGCGGTCTCCGACCCGGCGGACGCGGACGCCACCCTCGCGGCGACAGCCGCTGAGGTCGCGCAGGAAGAGGATGCCGTGCGGTGATCACCGTCATCTGGCAGCTGCTGCCGATCGCTCTCGGGGTCATGGTCAGCCCCATCTCGGTGATGGCGCTGCTCGGCATCCTCGTCTCCACGCACGCCCGCCGCAACGGCACGGCGTTCGCGATCGGCTGGGTGCTGGCCACCGGCGGCAGCCTGCTGCTGTGGACCCTGCTGCTGGGCTGGCTGGGCGTCGGCGACGGATACGGTTACGGCGGCGGACTCACCGGCGTCGTCCTGCACGCCCTGATCGGCCTGCTCTGCATCGGGGCCTCCGTCTGGACCTACCGCCGCTCCCACGGGATCCTGGTGCGGATGGGCGCCGCTCGCACGCCGGACGAATTGACCGCCGCCACCCCGCAGCTGCCCGGTCTGCTCCGTGACGTCGACCACTACAGCATGCTGCATTCGTTCGCGCTGGGCATCACCGTCTTCGTCTTCAACCCCGTGAACATGTCGCTGCTGATCGCGACGGCACTGAGCCTGCTCGACGCGGACATCTCCCACCAGAGCGCGATCGGCATCGCCATGGGGTTCGTGGTCGCCGCCGCGCTGCCGGTGATCGCTCCCGTGCTCGTACTGTGGCTGCGCGGAGCGGACGCACCCTTCGTCGGCCGCATGCGCACGTGGGTGATGAACAACAACGGCTACATCAGCGCCGGTCTGCTGATGCTCATCGGCTTCCTGCAGCTCACCCGCGCCCTGGAGGGAATCGTGTCATGAGCATCCGCTCCGCACTGCGCCGCTGGACCGCCCGCTTTGGTGACCGGAGCACCGTCGGAGGCGACATCAGAGCGGGCGTCGCGCTCGGCGTCGAGAGCGTCCCCGACGGACTGGCGGCCGGCGTGCTGGCTGGTGTGAGCCCGCTCTACGGGCTGTACGGCTACATGCTGGGCACACTCGGCGGCGCGCTCACCACCGGCTCCGTGTTCATGACGGTGCAGGCCACCGGCGCGATGGCGGTGATCATCGGCGATGTTCCGGAGGTACGGGGCGACGACGGCGCCGGCGCGATGGCGATGCTGACCCTGATCGCCGGAATCGTGATGCTGGGCCTGGGCATCGCCCGCCTGGGAAGCCTGGTGCGATTCATCCCCAGCGCGGTCCTGATCGGATTCATGAACGCCGTCGCGATCAACATCATCCTCGGCCAGCTCGACAACATCACCGGATTCGAGAGCACGGGAGCGAACCGCATCACGCGGCTCTTCGACACCGTGCTGTCGATTCCGCAGTTCAGCTGGCCCACCGTGCTCGTCGGAGCCGTCACGATCGTGCTGATCCTGCTGCTCGAGCGAACGCCGCTGGGCGCACTCGCCCTCGTCGTCGCGGTGATCGCGGGGTCGCTGCTCGCCCTGGTGCTCTCCTCCGACGACGTCGCCACGATCGGCGACATCGCCGAGGTCACCCGCTCCCTGCCCGTGCCCGTCGTCCCTGATCTCGGCCTGATCGGAGCGCTGATCGTTCCCGGTGTCTCGATCGCGCTGGTCGGCCTGGTGCAGGGTGCCGCAATCTCCGGGGCGATCCCGAACCCGGACGGCAGATATCCGGACGCCTCGGCGGACTTCCGTGGACAGGGCATCGCCAACATCGCCTCCGGGCTGCTGCGCGGGATGCCCGTCGGCGGCTCCATGTCCGCCACCTCGCTGGTCAGAGCGGCCGGAGCGAAGACCGCCTTGGCGAACCTGACAGCCGGTATCGTCATGATCCTCACGCTGCTCGCGTTCGGGCCGCTCATCGAGTACATCGCGATGCCCGCCCTGGCTGGACTGCTCATCCTCGTGGGCGTCCGCACCCTGAAGATCCATCAGGTGCTGCTGGTCTGGCGCACCGGCCCGACGCAGATCTCCGTGTTCCTGGTGACCTTCGTGCTGACCCTGCTCATCCCGCTGCAGTACGCGGTGCTCGCCGGCGTCGGTCTCTCGGTCGTGCTGCACATCGCCCGGCAGTCGAACCGCGTGCGCATCGTTCGCTGGCAGTTCGATGAGCCCGGCGGACGACCGCTCGAGGTGTCGCCGCCCGCGGTCCTCCCGGGCGATGAGGTCGTCGTCCTGTCGCCGTACGGAAGTCTGTTCTTCGCCGCTGCGCAGGCGTTCCGCGCCCAGCTCCCCACGCCGACCGATCAGTCCGGCGGCGCGACGGTGATCATCCGGCTGCGCGGCTCCGAGGAACTCGGCGTCACGTTCCTGACCATGGTGCGCGACTACGCCGATGAGCTCGCCGCACACGGCGCGACCCTGATGCTCTCCGGCGTCGGCAGACGACTGCAGGACCAGCTGGATGCCACCGGGGTGGGTGCGCGGGTCGGCGGGGGCAACGTCATTCCTGTGCGTCCGAGAATCGGCGATTCGCTGGCCGAGGCACTGTCCATCGTCGCGTCCAGGAAGGACGGCGGCGCCCGATAGCATCGGTGTCGATGGTCTCCCCCGCCGGCGCATCGCTGCGCTCCTATCGTTTCCGTCCGCCGAACCCGCAGAGCGGCCAGTTGTCGCGCCCGCGGTTGACGGACATCCTGGAGGCGAAGACAACCGCCCATCCGACCACTCTCGTGATCGCACCGAGTGGGTACGGCAAGACGTCGGTCGCGGCCGAGTGGGCAGCGACGCACGAAGGACGAGTGGCCTGGCTGACCCTCGGCCCGTTCGATGTCGACGGCGGGCATCTGGGCGCGAGTGCGCTCCTGGCGCTGCAGGCGCTCGCGCGCTCCACCGGCGCTCCCGATCTGGCCGGGCTGCTGTCCTTCGACGCCGGAGGGCTGAGCCCGTCCGCGTCCTTCGACCTGATCGACGAGGCGCTGGTCGACCTGGACGAGCCGATCCACCTCGTGATCGACGATGCGCACCGCGCGGAGGACGGGCTGAGCACCGGTCTGCTCGGCGCGCTTCTCGAGGGCGCCTGTGAGTCGCTCCGTGTCGTCGTCGTCGGCACCAGCTACGTCGAGATCGCCTTGAGCCGGCTCGTGCTGCAGTCGCCGGGCGCGGTGATCCGGTCGGGTGATCTCGCCTTCGACGTCGCCGAGATCGAGCGCCTCCAGCCCCCGGGACAGCAGCCGTTCACCGCGGAGGCGGTTCTGGGCGAGACGGGAGGCTGGCCGATCGCCGTGCGTGCCATGCAGGTGGCCGGTGCCAGGCCCGATGGCGCCGGGGAAGGCCAAGACACCGTCCTGCGGCGCTACATCGACGAGCATGTGCTCGGGGCGCTTCCCGACGACATCGAGGAGTTCGTCCGCAGTACGGCTCTGTGCGGGATGCTGACGTCGGAACTCGCCACGGCGATCACCGGGAACGCGGACGCCGGAGAACTTCTCGAGCGCTGCGCGACCATGGGCCTGTTCCTCGATCGCTTCGAGACGCCGAGCGGCCCGCTGTACCGCTGGCACGACGTGATCTCACGGCAGTGCGATCGCATCCTGGAGCAGCACGACCCGGACGCTCGTCGTACGATCCTCCGGGCCGTCGCGATGCACCTGGCGACCACGGATCCGCTCACGTCCGCCAGGTACTGGATGCGGGCCGACGACACGGATGCAGCGGTGCAGACGATCCTCGCGCGCTGGCCCCGGCTCGTGGTCGGCTCCGAGGCGGGTTCTCTGGACCGCTGGTGCGCGGCACTGCCCCTCCCCTTCGGCGACGATCCCCGCATCCTGACGATCCGGGCCTGTGTGCAGGATGTGATCGGTCATCGCGATGTCGCGAGGATGCTCTGGGCGCGCGCCGAGGCGAGCGCCGCCGGACACGAACCGGCCACAGATCTCGAAGAGCTGCGGGCGCGGGCGCGGCTCTTCCTGCTCGATGATCGTGCCGAGCTGATCGAAGCCGGAGCCGCGGTACGCGCCCAGCTGGAGGCGCCGGACAGGGTGGAGCTGGGCGACCGTGCCGCTCTGCAGTATCTGCTGGGCTGGAGCGAGCTTCGCTGCCGCACCTCCCCCGCTCTCATGGTCCAGTTCTTCTCCACCGCCGCCACCGATGCCGCCGCGGCGGGGGATCACACCCTCGCGCGACGATCGCTCGGTCACCTCGCGCACTCGCTGGCCTGGGCCGGAAGGTTGCGCGAGGCCGATGACGTGCTGGCCCAGCGTCTGGAGCTCGTCGACGAAGGCTCGTGGGCGAGCTACGCAGGCGGCAGCGCGGCGACCGCCGCCGCCTTCGCCGCCTACTGGCGCGACGACCAGGAGCAGGCCATCGCTGCTGCGCAGCGCGCCATCCGCAGCGGCGGCGCGGCGATCTCGTTCCCCGGTGCCGCACGCCTGGTCCTGGCGTTCGCCGCCGCAGCCTCGCGCGATCCGCAGGCGTGCCAGCGGGCCGCGCGTGAGGTTCAGGGTCTGCCGACCGAGACACTGCAGGGAATCGAGTGGCAGTCGTTCCGGCATGCCGCCTTCGCGACGCTCAATGAGGCCGCAGGACGACGCGAGCTGGCGCTGAAGATCGTCGCGAAGTACGAGAACGCGACGGACCTCCCCCTCATCACGGTGGTTCTCGCAGGAATCGCCTCACGTGCAGGGCACCCGCGGACGGCCGAGCAGATGCTGCGCCGGCTCGAAGCCTACGACGCCATCTCGTACGTGCGCGTCTCCCGGCTGCTCGCGGAGGCGGTGCTGCTGTGGCGCGAGGATCGTCGCTCGCCGGCGCGAGTGCTCGTGGAGGAGGCGCTCGAAGTCGCTGCGCCCGAGCAGCTGCGCCGTCCGTTCGCCGCCGCCGGACTCGACGCCCGCCAGCTGCTGACCGAGCAGTTGGCCTGGGGCACGTCACACGATCAGTTCCTCACCGGCTGCCTCACGGTCCGTGAGGCGAGTGGTCCGCTGCAGTCGCTGTCCGACCGCGAACGCGACGTGTTCGCCCAGCTGCGCAGCACCAGGACGATGCAGGAGATCGCCGATGCGATGGGAGTCTCCATCAACACGGTCAAGACGCATCAGCGGGCGATCTATCGCAAGCTCGGAGTCGCGTCGCGACGCGAGGCGGTACGGCTGTTCACCTGACCGCCTCGCGCCTCGCGCTTCGCGCGTTGCGGTTCAGCTGAGCAGCTTCGACTTCGCCGCCGCGAATTCCTCATCGGTGAGCGCACCCGCGTTGTGCAGGTCCGCGAGCTTGAGCAGCTCGGCGGTCACATCGACGGGAGCGGCCGCGGGCGCAGCCGCGACAGGAGCCGGAACCGCGGGCGCGACCGCCGCCTGGGCAGCCACCGCTGCCTGCGCGGCCTGCTCCATCTGCTGCTGCTGGAAGGCGTCCGCGGCCTGCTGCTGCTCGGCCGCTGCCGCCCGCCGATTCATCTGACGGTTCTCCATGGCGTTCGCGGTGCCGGCCACGACGGCCGTCCGCGCGGCGAGCCCGACGAGACCGGGGCGTCCCACACGTCTGATCATGATGATCCTCCTCTGCCCGGACTAGTCGTCCGAGGCCATTCCGACGATGGTATTGACGACGGGCGCGGGAATGCGCTCCGTCGCGATGACGACGCTGCCGTCCCCCGCGAGCTGCTCGGCGAGCTCTCGCGCCCAGAGGAGTTCGAGGGCGACGACGGCTGCCGCGCCGCCGGCAGGGATCCCTTCGGCAAGAGCCTGCAGGTCATCCTCGCCGGCGAGGCCGGGAAGGTGCACCACGAGATCGGCGAGCTCGTACGCCTCGACGTCGATCTCCTCGTACTTCACCGCGCCGCTCTCGCTCTTGGACACCACGACGAAGTCGAGCAGGCGCACGACGCCCGCTCGGATCTGCGCGGCGAGGGCGTGCAGCAGCCCCGGCGACGGGGATGGAGACGCGAGGGAGATCACATTCAGCTCGACCGGCCCGTACTGCGCCGGCGAGATGGAGCCGTTGTTGGTCATCATGGCGCCATGGTGGCACCCGTGATCCCCGGCTGCGCGCCGGCTCATCCGGTGCGGGTGAGCCGACCAGGACGTCAGGCCACGCCGACGCCGAACAGCAGACCGAGCACATACGTGACAGCGGCTGCCCCGAAGCCGATGGCGAGCTGCCTCAGGCCACGGCGCAGCGGCGGTCCGCCCGAGAGGATGCCGACCATCGCGCCCGTGCTGAGCAGCGCGATGCCGACGAGCACCAACGCGGTCACGATCGCGGCCGATCCCTGCAGCCCGAAGATCCAGGGCAGCACGGGGATGATCGCTCCCGACGCGAACAGCAGGAAGCTCGAGAGCGCGGCCGACCACGCGCTGCCGACGATCTCGTGGTCCTCCCGTGCGGCGTGGGTTCCGATCGGGCCGGTCGCCGAGCGGCGCGCGCCGGCCTGGGCCGCGCGGACGATCCGCTCCGCCCGGGCCAGCGCCTCGTCGTGCTCCATGCCCCGCGCCCGGTAGACGAGTGCGAGCTCGTTCGCATCGATGTCGAGGTCGGCGGCCGTCGCATCCGCGTCGTCGTTGTCCTCGGTGGCGGCGAGCAGCTCGCGCTGGGACCGCACGGAGACGAACTCACCGGCGCCCATCGACAGCGCGCCCGCAAGCAGCCCTGCGATGCCGCTGAACAGCACGAATCCGGCGCTCACCCCCGTCGCGCCGATGCCGAGCACCAGGGCGAGGTTCGACACCAGGCCGTCGTTCGCGCCGAAGACCGCGGCCCGGAACGAACCGGACAGCCTCCGCCGACCGCGCGCGGCCAGACCGCGGACGACCTCGTGGTGCACCTTCTCGTCGGCACGCATCGCCGGTGTGGCGTACGCCTCGGTGTCGTACGGCGAGCGTGCCTCCGCCGACTGCGCCAGCGCGAGCACGAAGATCGAGCCGAACCTGTTCGCCATCCACCCGAGCATCCGGGATCGGATTCCCGCGCGCGGCAGTCTCGCCGGCTCCTCGCCCAGCAGGTCGAGCCAGTGCTGCTCGTGCCTGCGCTCGGCATCAGCGAGCGACAGCAGGATCTCGCGCTCCTCCCCGATGCGCCGGCCGGCGAGCCGTTCGTACACGGCTCCTTCGGCGCGCTCCTCGACGAGATAGCGCGCCCAGCGTTTCCGGTCGGCGTCTGTGGGCGCTGGTGCGGGCGCGGTCATGGAACCTCCGGTCGAGCGGGAACACCCCACGCTATCGGCGCCGGCATCGCGGAACCCCACGGAACCGAGGATTCGGAGCATTTCGGGCAGCCGAAGCGGCCCCGCACGTCGCTGAGTCTCCGACGGGCTCCGCGATCAGGAGCGAACCCGCTTGCGCAGCACCTCGATGCGCGCCTGCAGCTGCGTCACCGTCGCCTGCGCGACCGCAGGTCCGCCGCACACCCGCCGCAGTTCGGCGTGCACCGCCCCGTGCGGCTCGCCGCTCTGCCTGGCGTACAGCCCGACCAGGCTGTTCAGCAGCTGGCGCTGCTCGCGCAGCGTGCGGTGCAGCGGAGCAGGGAGCGTGGTGGTCGTCTCCGGCCCCTGGGAGGCCTCCCTGGCCTCGCGCAGCTTGGACTGACGGGCGCTGCGCTGCATGAGGAGCTCATGCACGTGCTCCGGCTCGAGCAGGCCGGGCAGGCCGATGAACTCCTCCTCCTCCGGGGTGCCCGGTTCGGCGAGCTGGCCGAAGTCCTTGCCCTCGAAGACCACCCGGTCGAAGTGCGCGATCGACGAGATCGCCTGATAGCTGAACTCCTGGGTGAGCGCGTCGGATGCCTCGTCCTCGCGATTCGCGCTCTCCAGCAGCGAGTCGTCGAGGCCGTCGTCGTCCTTGTCCCTGCGGTCGAGCGCGTGGTCGCGCTGCCGCTCCATCTCGTTCGCGAGCGTCATCAGCACCGGCACGTTGGGCAGGAAGACGCTGGCGGCCTCGCCGCGTCGCCGCGCGCGCACGAAGCGGCCGATCGCCTGCGCGAAGAACAGCGGCGTGGAGGACGAGGTCGCATAGACGCCGACTGCGAGCCGCGGCACGTCCACTCCTTCGGACACCATGCGCACCGCCACCATCCAGCGCCGGTCGTTGTCGCTGAACTTCTCGATCCGCTCCGATGCCGAGGCATCGTCGGAGAGCACGACCGTGGGGTGCTCCCCCGTCAGGCCGTGCAGGATCTTCGCGTAGGCACGGGCCACGGTCTGATCCGTGGCGAGCACCAGACCACCGGCATCCGGCACATGATGGCGGATCTCGGTGAGCCGGCGATCCGCGGCGGAGAGCACCGCCGGCATCCACGACCCCTCGGGGTCGAGCGCCGTGCGCCAGGCCTGGGAGGTGATGTCCTTGGTGTTGTCCTGACCGAGATGCGCCTCGAGCTCGTCGCCGGCACTGGTGCGCCAGGTCATCTTCCCGGAGTACATGTGGAACAGCACCGGGCGCACGACGCCGTCGGCCAGAGCACGGCCGTAGCCGTACCGGTAGTCGGTCACCGACACGCGTGATCCGGAGTCGTCGGGGTGGTACTCGACGAACGGAATCGGCGCGGTGTCGCTGCGGAACGGCGTGCCCGAGAGCAGCAGCCGCCGCTCGGCCGGCCCGTAGGCGTCGCGGATCGCGTCGCCCCAGCTCAATGCGTCGCCGCCGTGGTGCACCTCGTCGAGGATGACGAGGGTCTTCGCATCCTCGGTGAGGTGCCGGTGCACGGAGGACTTCGCCGCGACCTGCGCATAGGTGACGACCACGCCGTGGTAGTGCCGTGCCGGTGCCCAGTGGCTGTTCCGGAACCGCGGGTCGAGACGGATGTGCACACGTGCCGCCGCATCCGCCCACTGGGTCTTCAGGTGCTCGGTCGGAGCGACCACGATCACCCGGTTCACCTCGCCCATGCGCAGCAGCTCGACGGCCAGGGTCAGGGCGAACGTCGTCTTGCCCGCGCCGGGGGTGGCGGCGACCAGGTAGTCGCGCTGATCCCTCTGGAAGTAGTCCTCCAGTGCCTCCCGCTGCCAGGCTCGGAGCTTGTCCGCTGTTCCCCACGGGGCGCGCTGGGGGAAGGACGGGGAGAGCATCGCCTCAACGATAGTCGAGGCCGGGGACATCCTCGGCGCACGCGATAGGCTCTCATGCGGCGCGCTCGGCATCCCGGTCGCGCTCCGCGTGAAGGAGAGTTCGATGGCCGATCAGGAATCGTCCCGCACCCCGTACATCGCCAACGAGGGCGTCCACCCCTGGCACCGATTCGTCGCGATCGGCGACTCGTTCACCGAGGGCATCGGCGACCCCGACCCGCACCTCCCCGGCGGGCACCGCGGCTGGGCGGATCGCGTCGCCGAGGTGCTCGCACAGGACTCCGACGACTTCGCCTACGCCAACCTGGCTGTGCGCGGCAAGCTCATCGCCCAGATCGTCGCCGACCAGATCGAGCCGGCCGTCGCACTCAAGCCCGACCTCATCTCGATCTGCGCCGGCGGCAACGACGTCATCCGCCCCGGCACCGACCCCGACGACATCGCGACCCAGCTGGAGGGCGCTGTCGCCAGGCTCTCGGCCAGCGGTGCGGCGGTGGTGCTGTTCACCGGAATCGACACCGGCTTCACCCCGGTGTTCCGTCCGTTCCGCGGCAAGGTCGCCATCTACAACGAGAACGTCCGCGCGATCGCCGACAGGTACGACTGCATCGTCGCGGACCAGTGGGCGCTCAAGGTCGTGCAGGATCCGCGATTCTTCGATGACGACCGGCTGCACTACAACGCACTCGGCCATCACGAGATCGCGCGGATGGTGCTGCGCGCGCTGAACGTGCCGAACGACCTGCAGGCCATGCAGCCCGACCCCGTGCCGGTGCGCACCTGGCGCGAGGCACGCGCCGAGGACATCGGCTGGGCGCGCGAGCACCTCGTCCCCTGGGTGCTGCGCCGACTGCGCCACCAGTCCTCCGGCGACAATGTCGAGGCGAAGCGGCCGGACGCGGCCCCCGTGGTGCTGCCCGTCGAACCTCCGGTGTGAGCGGCACCGCCTCCCGCTCCCCGCGCGGACTCGTCCTCAGCGCAGGTTCGGATTGAGCGGCAGCTCGATCGCACCGGTCTCGCCGGCCTGACGGGCCATCGGCACGCGCCTTCCCAGCACCTGGGCGACGACGTCGTGCGCGATCCTGGGCGCCGTGAGCCCTGCGTCCTCGAGGATCTGCTCCCGCGAGGCGTGATCGATGTACGCATCCGGCACGCCGAGCTCGTCCACCGCGGTGTCGATGCCGGCCTCGCGCAGCACCTGCCGCACCCGCGTGCCGATGCCGCCCACCCGGATGCCGTCCTCCATCGTGATCACGAGGCGGTGCCGGGCGGCGAGCTCCACGATCGACGGCTGCACGGGAATCGCCCAGCGCGGGTCGATGACGGTCGCACCGATCCCCTGCGCGCGCAGCCGCTGCGCGACGTCCAGCGCCACCGATGCGAACGGGCCGATGCCGATCAGCAGCACATCCTCGGTCTCGTCCCGGGACAGCACGTCGACGCCGTCGTGCAGACGCTCGAGTGCGGGGATGTCGTCGGGGACGGCCCCCTTGGGGTAACGGATCACGGTCGGGGCGTCGTCGACCGTGACGGCCTCCTCCAGCACCTCCCGCAGGCGGGTGCCGTCCCGCGGCGCGGCGATGCGGATGCC
Organism: Microbacterium sp. KUDC0406; assembly: GCF_021582875.1. Classification (NCBI taxonomy): domain Bacteria; kingdom Bacillati; phylum Actinomycetota; class Actinomycetes; order Micrococcales; family Microbacteriaceae; genus Microbacterium; species Microbacterium sp. KUDC0406. Next base: position 1,126,181 of record NZ_CP091138.1, read on the forward strand.
GGGGACGATCTGCAGCATGGAGAGGTCCCAGATGCCGTGGTGGCTGGGACCGTCGGGGCCGGTCACTCCTGCGCGATCGAGCACGAACGTGACGCCGGCCCTGTGCAGTCCGACGTCCATCAGCACCTGGTCGAGCGCGCGGCCCATGAACGTCGCGTAGATCGCGACCACGGGATGCAGACCGCCGTACGCCAGCCCCGCGGCGGAGGCGACGGCGTGCTGCTCGGCGATCCCCACGTCGTAGACGCGATCCGGGAAGCGCTCGGCGAACCGCGCGAGCCCGGTGGGGCGCAGCATCGCTGCCGTCATCGCGATGACGTCGTCGTGGCGGGAGCCGACGTCGACCAGCGCGTCGGCGAAGACGTCCGTCCAGGCGTGACCGGCCGACTTCGCCAGCGAACCGCCGGTCTTCGGGTCGATGCGCCCGACCGAGTGGAACTGGTCCGCGTCGTCGTCGAGGGCAGGCTGGTAGCCGCGCCCCTTCTCGGTGATGACGTGCACGATGACCGGCGCGCCGAATCCCTTCGCCAGCCGCAGCGTCTCCTGCAGAGCGGCGATGTCGTGGCCGTCGATCGGGCCGAGGTACTTGATGTCGAGATTGGAGTACAGCGCCGCGTTGTTCGTGAACCGGCTCAGGAACCCGTGAGTGCCGCCGCGGACGCCCCGGAACAGCGCACGGCCGAACGGGCCGAAGGACCGGAACAGCCGGTCCGACCTGTGATGCAGATCGCGATACGCAGCGGCTGTGCGGACCCGGTTCAGATAGCGCGACATCCCGCCGATCGTCGGCGCATAGGATCGGCCGTTGTCGTTGACGACGATGACCAGATTGCGGTCGTTGTCGTCGGAGATGTTGTTCAGCGCCTCCCAGGTCATCCCGCCCGTGAGCGCACCGTCACCGACCACCGCCACCACGTGACGATCCGCACGCCCGGTGGCGGTCAGTGCACGGGAGACACCGTCCGCCCAGCTCAGCGAACTGGAGGCGTGCGAGGACTCCACGACGTCGTGCGCGCTCTCGGAGCGCTGCGGATAGCCGGCGAGGCCCCCTCGCGAACGCAGTTCGCTGAAGTCCTGGCGGCCGGTGAGCAGCTTGTGCACGTAGGACTGGTGCCCGGTGTCGAAGATGATCGGATCGTCGGGCGACGAGAACACGCGATGCAGGGCGATCGTCAGTTCGACGACGCCGAGGTTCGGCCCCAGATGACCGCCGGTTCTGGCGACGTTCTCGATGAGGAAGGTGCGGATCTCGGCGGCCAGCTCGTTCAGCTGGGCTGGTGAGAGTCGATCGAGATCCCGGGGTCCGGTGATGCTCGGCAGGATCGGCATCGACGCTCCTCTTCGACTCGTGTGGTGTTCCGCGCGGCGGCGCAGAACGCCTCTCATTCTATCCGCCGACCTGAATGCGGGCCGGGACGCGACGGGGCTCGGACGGCGAACCGTCCGAGCCCCGCGCATGTTCCTTCGATCAGACCAGCGAACGCAGCACGTACTGCAGGATGCCGCCGTTGCGGTAGTAGTCCGCCTCACCCGGGGTGTCGATGCGCACCACGGCGTCGAACTCGACGGGCTGCTTGCCCTCCGGCGAGTACTCGCTCGGGGTGGCGGTGACCTTGACGGTCTTCGGCGTGGTGCCCTCGTTCAGCTCGGTCAGTCCGGTGATCGAGATGACCTCGGTGCCGTCCAGACCCAGATCCTCCCAGGACTTGCCCTCGGGGAACTGCAGCGGCACGACGCCCATGCCGATGAGGTTCGAGCGGTGGATGCGCTCGAAGCTCTCCGCGATGACCGCCTTGACGCCCAGCAGCGTGGTGCCCTTGGCCGCCCAGTCGCGGGACGAGCCCGAGCCGTACTCCTTGCCGCCGAACACCACGAGCGGGATGTCCTGCGCCTGGTAGTTCATGCTCGCGTCGTAGATGTACGCCTGGGGACCGCCCGGCTGGGTGAAGTCGCGCGTGAAGCCGCCCTCGATCTGCTGACCGTCGTTGACGGCCTTGACCATGGTGTTCTTCAGGCGGATGTTCGCGAACGTGCCGCGGATCATCACCTCGTGGTTGCCTCGACGCGAACCGAAGGAGTTGAAGTCCTTGCGGTCCACCCCGTGCTCGGTCAGGTACTGCGCCGCCGGGGTGCCGGGCTTGATGGCACCGGCGGGCGAGATGTGGTCGGTCGTGACCGAGTCGCCGAGGGCGGCCATCACGCGCGCGCCGGTGATGTCGGCGACCGGGGTGAGCTCCATGGTCATTCCGTCGAAGTACGGCGCCTTGCGCACGTAGGTCGAGTCGTCGTCCCACTCGAAGATCGGGCCGGTCGGGGTCGGCAGGCTGGTCCAGCGCTCGTCGCCGTCGAAGACGGTGGCGTACTGGTTGATGAACTGCTCGCGCGAGATCGACGAGTCGATGATCTCCTGCACCTCTTCGGAGGTCGGCCAGATGTCCTTCAGGAAGACGTCGTTGCCCTCGGTGTCCTGTCCGAGCGCGTCGTTGTCGAAGTCGAAGTGCATCGATCCGGCCAGCGCGTACGCGATCACCAGCGGCGGCGAGGCCAGGTAGTTCATCTTCACGTCGGGGCTGATGCGGCCCTCGAAGTTGCGGTTGCCGGAGAGCACCGCGGTCACGGCCAGGTCGTGCTCGTTGACGGCGGCCGAGACCTCGTCGATCAGCGGACCCGAGTTTCCGATGCACACCGTGCAGCCGTAGCCCACCGTGTAGAAGCCCAGTCCTTCGAGGTCGGCGGTCAGGCCCGACTTCTCGTAGTAGTCGGTGACGACCTTCGAGCCGGGCGCGAGGGTGGTCTTCACCCACGGCTTCTGCTTGAGACCCTTCTGCAGCGCCTTCCGGGCAACCAGACCGGCGGCGACCATCACCGACGGGTTCGACGTGTTCGTGCACGACGTGATCGCGGCAAGCGTCACGGCACCGTTGTCGAGGATGTAGTCGTCACCGGCGGGCGAGGTGACCGGCACGGGCTTCGACGCGTGCGCCGGGGCGCCACTGCTGATGTGCACGGGGCGCGTGCTCGTCACCTCGTCCCCGGGGACCTGACCGGGGTCGGATGCCGGGAACGAGTGCTTCGACTCGAGATCGACGATGTCGTCGGACGTGCTCGGCGTGGCGTAGTTCAGGATGTCCTTCTCGAACTGCTCCTTCGCCTCGGACAGCAGGATGCGGTCCTGCGGGCGCTTCGGGCCGGCGATCGAGGGCACCACAGTGCCGAGATCGAGTTCGAGGTACTCGCTGAACACCGGCTCGTTCGCGGCGTCGTGCCAGAGACCCTGCTCCTTGGCATAGCTCTCGACGAGGGCGACGGCCTCGTCGGTGCGACCGGTGAGGCGCAGGTAGTCGAGGGTGACCTCGTCGACCGGGAAGATCGCCGACGGTCGATCCGAACTCCGGCGACATGTTGCCGATGGTGGCTCGGTTGGCGAGCGGCACGGAGGCCACGCCCGCGCCGTAGAACTCGACGAACTTGCCGACGACGCCGTGCTTGCGCAGCATGTCGGTGATCGTGAGCACGACGTCGGTGGCCGTGACGCCGGCGGGGATCTCACCGGTGAGCTTGAAGCCCACAACACGCGGGATGAGCATGGACACGGGCTGGCCGAGCATCGCGGCCTCCGCCTCGATACCGCCGACGCCCCAGCCCAGCACGCCCAGGCCATTGACCATCGTGGTGTGCGAGTCGGTGCCGACGAGGGTGTCCGGGTAGGCCCGCAGCACGCCGTCGACGGTGCGGTCGTAGACGACCTTGGCCAGGTGCTCGATGTTCACCTGGTGCACGATGCCGGTCCCCGGAGGGACGACCTTGAAGTCGTCGAACGCGGTCTGGCCCCAGCGCAGGAACTGATAGCGCTCGCCGTTGCGCTCGTACTCGATCTCGACGTTGCGCTGCAGGGCGTTCTCGGTGCCGAACAGGTCGGCGATGACCGAGTGGTCGATGACCATCTCGGCCGGCGAGAGCGGGTTGATCCTGCTCGGGTCGCCGCCGAGCGCGGTGACGGCCTCGCGCATCGTGGCGAGGTCGACGATGCACGGCACGCCGGTGAAGTCCTGCATGAGCACGCGCGCGGGCGTGAACTGGATCTCGGTGTTCGGCTCGGCCGTGGCGTCCCACGAGCCCAACGCCTCGATCTGCGCCTTCGGTGACGTTCTTGCCGTCCTCGGTGCGGAGCAGGTTCTCGAGCAGCACCTTCAGGCTGAACGGGAGCTTCTCGTGCCCGGCGACGGTGTCGATCCGGAAGATCTCGTAGTCGGTGCTGCCGACCGTCAGGGTGCTCTTCGCACCGAAGCTGTTCACCGTGGACACGTATCCGTCTCCTTCTAATGGGATGGGAGCGACAGGCGACTCCATCTTGCTCGCCGTGCATACGCGATGGCTAGCAAGGCGGGCCTTACCAGTCTGCGCCGCCGCGCGCATTCGCGGAAGCGTGAGATTTATCTTGATGTCAAGATAAATCTAGCACTATTCGGAGGCGCTCTCGTCTGCCGCGCCGACCTGCCGCCCCTGCGGATAGAGGGCTCTGGCGACGAGCCAGGTCACGGCGACGAGCGGGGCGAACAGTGGGAGCCCCATCACGATCTTGAGCGTGCCGAGCAGCGCGACGTCACCGGCGAAGTAGAGCGGCAGCTGCACGGCGAGACGCGCGAAGAACACGGCGGCCCACGCGATGCCGAGCCAGAAGAAGGTGCGTCTCCTGCGCCGGTCGCTGCGCCAGGCGAGGCCGTCTCCCATGAGATAGCCGACGATCAGCCCGATCAGCGACCAGCCGATCAGAGCGGAGATCAGGTACGCCGTTCCGTACAGCGAGTTGGTGATGAAACCGGGGACGAAGTTGTCCTCGCCGCGCCCGGTCCACAGCGCGAGCGCCGCGGCGGCACCGGCGGCGATCAGCCCCCCGAAGGCGGCTCCCGACGGAGACCGCTGTATCAGCCGGACCGCCGTGAACACCGCGGCGAGTCCGACCGAGCCGACCAGGGAGATCCACAGCGGCTCCGGCTTCAGCGTGTAGACCACGACGAAGACGAGCCCGGGGAGGACGGACTCGACGATCCCCCGCCATCCGCCCATGGCGCGCCAGACGACATGACCCGTGCTGGTGCTCTGATCGGCGTCGAGCCCCATCCGGCGGGCCGCATCGCCGAACGCGGTGCTCAGCGCATCGGGTGCGGGCTGCTGCGGGTCGTCCTGGTCTGCGGCGTCGCTCACGCCGAGCCCGGAGTCGAGGGCATCCGGAGCGGGATCAGGTCGCGGGGAGGCATCGGCGACGCACCGCGGACCACGACGATCGAGCGGAACAGGTCCTCGATCTGCTCCGCGGCCTCGGGATCGGATGCCGCCGGCTCCGCCGATGACCCCGCGCAGGAACCAGCGCGGGCCGTCGACGCCGACGAAGCGGGCCAGGCGCAGGCCAGAGCCCTCGGCCGCTGTGCCCGGGACCTCGGCGAGCAGCTCCTTGCCGAGGGTGCCCTCGCGCTCCTCCGCACGGCCGCCCTGGGAGCGGATCTGATCACGCAGCTGCACGCGCGTCTCGTCCCACAGGCCGCGGGTGCGCGGTGCGGCGAACGGCTGCACCTGAAGAGACGAATCGGCGTAGTCGAGACCGACGGCGACGATGCGCTTGGACTGCTCCTCGACCTCGAGGCGCAGATTCAGGCCCTCGCGCGGCAGCACCTTGATGCCGCCGAGATCGATGTAGGGCCGGACCGGGTTCGCCTCGGAGTCATCGAAGGGACCGGCGGTCGCCCGGTCGGCGGGGGCGGACTTCAGCATGTCCGCGCTGAGCTCCTGCTCATTGTTCTCAGTCATCGTTCTCCCTGGGTGTACCCGGTGGATCCGAAGCCGCCGTCTCCGCGGACGCTCTCGGGCAGCTCGTCCATCGGGATGAAGTTCGCGCGCGCCACGGGCATGACGATCAGCTGCGCGATGCGGTCTCCGACCGCCACATCGTACGCGCTCCGGCTGTCCGTGTTCAGCAGGCTCACTCTGATCTCGCCCCGGTAGCCGGCGTCGACCGTGCCGGGCGAGTTCACCACGGTGATGCCGTGCTTCGCCGCCAGTCCGCTGCGCGGCACGACGAAGGCCGCATACCCCTCGGGCAGGGCGATGCGCACTCCGGTGCCGACCAGCGCCCGCTCCCCCGGCTCCAGCCGGACCGCCTCGGCGGCGACGAGATCGGCCCCGGCGTCACCGGGATGCGCATAGCCGGGCGCCTGGGCGGCGATAATGGGGATGTCCACGGATTCGGTCACCTGACGAGGCTAATGCAGATGAACACCCCCGCCGCACGTCCCCGCTACCGGGAGCGCCTCGCACCGAGCCTGTGGATGCTGATCACGATCGCGCTGGCCGGTCCGATGGTCGCGCTGGTGTTCGTCCCGGTCGGGGCGACGCTCGCACTCGCGCTCGGCGGGACCGTCTCGCTGCTGCTCGTGATCGCCAGCATCCTGCTCTCCCCGGTGATCGAGGTGGACGGCACCGTGCTGCGTGCAGGACGCGCGCACATCGACGTGCGCTGGCTCGCAGGCGCCTCGCCGCGAACGGGTGACGACGCCCGCCGCGCACGCGGACCGGAGCTGCCCCACGACGGATGGCACCTGCTGCGCGGCGGCATCGACGGAGTGGTGGTCGTGCCGCTCACCGACCCCGACGACCCGCACCGGGTCTGGACCCTCTCGTCACGGACCCCCGACCGCCTCGCTGCGGCGATCCGCGCGGCGCGTCAGGAAACAGAACGCGCCCCGATCTGACGATCGGGGCGCGAAGGACGTACAGCGGTCAGGCAGCGCATTCCTTGCAGATGGGGCCCTCGGGGCCCTCGTGGTCCAGCTGCGAGCGGTGCTTCACGAGGAAGCAGCTCATGCAGGTGAACTCGTCCTGCTGAGCGGGGAGCACGACGACGTCGAGCTCGACATCAGACAGGTCCGCGCCGGCGAGTTCGAACCCGGGGTTGTCCGAGTCCTCGTCGTTGCTGGAGCCGGCACGATTATCCGGCACGCGCTCCTTCAGGGCTTCGATCGACTCGGAGGAGTCGTCTTCGCTCTTGCGGGGCGCGTCGTAGTCGGTTGCCATGCGGGAGATCTCAACTTTCACAGTGGTGTGCGGGGTCACCGTCGGGTGTGCGGCGGCCATAGTTTGCACGACCTCGGATGATTTCGCAAATATCCGGGGACGCGACCGGGAAAACTCACGGCGCGCCCACGGTATTCCCAGGGGCTATGCGTGCGCCGTGACACCATGAACGCACACCCATCCTGAGGGGCATTCGCATGGAAAACGTCACCATCGTCGGCGCTGAATCGGGCGTGCTCGTGCTCGCCACCGAATCGGGCGAGCGCTTCGCGCTGCCCATCGATGATCTCCTGCATCGCGAGATCCGTCGCGCGTCCCGGGATGCCGATGCCGCGCCCGCGCGGCTCGCCGCCAGCCCGCGCGACATCCAGACCCAGATCCGCGCCGGACTCTCCGCCGCCGAGGTGGCGGAACTCCTCGGCGTGAGCGTGTCGGACGTGGAGCGCTTCGAGGGTCCTGTGCTCGCCGAGCGCGAGCACATCATCGGTCAGGCGCTCGCGGTTCCCGTGCTCATCGGCAGCGAGGTCGAGCCCGACGCGCAGCCCACATTCGGCTCCGCCGTGAGGGCGAAGCTGGCCGACGCACAGGCGACGGACGAGCGCTGGGCGAGCTGGAAGGACGAGTCCGGGTGGGTGGTCAAGCTCGCCTTCGTGTCGGAAGAGGTCGAGCACGATGCGCGCTGGAGCTTCGATCCCCGCCGCAGCCTGCTGTCCCCGCTGAATGCGGACGCCACCCAGCTCTCCCGTCAGGGCTCCCTCCCCGAGGGACTCATCCCGCGCCTGCGCGCCGTGGAGACCGAGAAGGTGTCGCCGTACAAGGACGACTCGCGCTTCGACTCCGGCGCCTTCGGTCCGCGTCTGGTCCCTGCACCGGAGATCGCCGAGATCGATGAGGACGAGGCTCCGGCCGGCCGAGCATCGGCCGCAGTGCAGGATGCCGCGGCTCGGCACGCTCCCGCCGACTCCCAGACCAGCGCCGAGACCGCCGATCTGCTCGAGGCCCTTCGCCGCCGGCGAGGTCAGCGCGAGACGGCCCCGGCGCTCGATGACGTCGAGAACGAGAACGAGACCGGTCCGATCGCGCTGTTCGAGTCCCTGGACGAGGACGATGCCCCCGATGCACCCGCGGAGCAGCCGGATCAGGACGGCGCCGCGCGTCGTCGGCGGCGCAACTCGATGCCCTCCTGGGACGAGATCGTCTTCGGCGCGCGCACCGACGAGTGATCAGCCGGCGTAGCCGCCGAGCCTGAGATACGGCACCTGCCACTCCTCCGGCGTGAGCGCACCGTGCTGACCGATCATCGTGCGCCCTCGCTGATCCTCGGCCGCGCCGTCGTAGACTGCCCTGTTGCCGCGCGCGATCACGAGGATGTCGCCGATGCGGGAGGCGGCGGCGGCGGAGACCGCGGGCCCGAACAGCCCTGCAGCAACGGCGTCATCACGGGTGAGCACGTCCGCGAGCCCCTCCAGGTCGCGGCGCCAGCGTGCCAGGATGCCGGGTGCAGGAGCATCCGGCTCGAGGTAGACGTGCAGCATCCGGGGCTCTCCCCCGATGTGCCGGACTCCGTCGTGCCAGCCGTCGGCCTCGTCCAGGACGACCTGTCGATGTGCGGGCACGTCGACCATTCCGTGATCGGCGGTGACCAGCACGCCGACGCCGGGAGGTGCCGGAAGACGCAGCGCCGCATCGACGTCCTCGAGAGCCGCCACCCACTCGGCCGAGTCCACACCGTGCTTGTGGCCGGCTTTGTCCGTCTCGGGCAGGTAGCAGTACACCAGAGCGCCGGGGTTCCGCTCCGCGAGATCCCAGGCCGACGCAACCCGCTCGGCGGGACGCCCCGCGGGCACGAAGGCGGCCCCGCGCAGCGTGGCGTGCGTGAACCCGCTGTGGGCGTGACCGGCGAAGCCGACCGCGAACGCGGGGTGCCCGGCGGCGACGGCCCGCTCGAACACGGTCGGCTGCGCCTGCCAGGTGAGCGGATCGACCCCGGCGCTCTCCCATTCGGTGAGCTGATTGACCAGCACGTCTCGATCCGGATGACGGACGCGGTAGCCGACGAGGCCGTGCACTCCGGGCATCTCGCCGGTCAGCAGCGTGGTCAGCGCTGCGGCGGTCGTCGTGGGGAAGACGGATGCCGCGGTGTCCTTCTTCGCCATCGCCGCCGTCAGCGTCCTGGCGTGCCCCGCGTGCGCGCGCAACGGTATCGCCCCCAGCCCGTCCACGACCACGAGCACAGCCGAGGAGACCGGACGAAGCGTCTCGGACTCTCCGCGCAGTGAGGCGAGCAGGTCGGGCGCCACCCCGGCGATGCTGCGCGCCTGCGCGGGCCCGGCCGGTAGCATGAGAGTCATCGCCGCCAGTCTTCCACAGGCGGCGACGCTGAATTCGTTGTCCAGGAAGTCACAGCCGAAAAGAACATGGCCCGAACCACTCCTCCCGAACCGGTCGACGAGCGCATCCAGGACATCGATCTCTCGCAGGAGATGCAGGGTTCCTTCCTGGAGTACGCGTACTCGGTGATCTACTCGCGCGCTCTGCCCGACGCCCGCGACGGCATGAAGCCCGTCCAGCGACGCATCCTCTACCAGATGGCCGAGATGGGGCTGCGCCCCGACCGCGGTCACGTCAAGAGCGCCCGCGTCGTGGGCGAGGTGATGGGAAAGCTGCATCCGCACGGCGACTCGGCGATCTACGACGCACTGGTGCGCCTCGCCCAGGACTTCGCTCTGCGGGTGCCCCTGGTCGACGGCCACGGCAACTTCGGCTCGCTCGATGACGGACCAGCGGCGTCGCGGTACACCGAGGCACGGCTCGCGGCATCCGCCCTTTCGATGACCGAGAGCCTCGACGAGGACGTCGTCGACTTCGTACCCAACTACGACGGCCAGTTCCAGCAGCCCGCCGTGCTGCCGGCGGCGTTCCCGAACCTGCTCGTCAACGGGGCGAGCGGCATCGCGGTCGGCATGGCCACCAACATGGCGCCGCACAACCTCATCGAGGTGGTCGCCGCCGCCACGCATCTGCTCGAGAACCCGGATGCCTCGACAGAGGAACTGATGGAGTTCGTGCCGGGTCCGGACTTCCCGTCCGGCGGCATCCTGATGGGGCTGGACGGCGTCAAGGACGCGTACATGACCGGCCGCGGCGCGTTCAAGCTCCGCGCGAAGACGTCTATCGAGTCGCTCGGTCCGCGCAGGACGGGCATCGTCGTCACGGAGCTGCCGTATCAGGTCGGCCCGGAGCGTGTGATCGCGAAGCTCAAGGACGCGGTGAACGCGAAGAAGCTCCAGGGCATCAGCGATGTGCAGGACCTCACCGACCGCAAGAACGGTCTGCGCCTGGTCATCTCGGTGAAGACGGGCTTCGACCCGGCGGCCGTGCTGGAGCAGCTGTTCCGGCTGACCCCGCTCGAGGACTCGTTCTCGATCAACAACGTCGCGCTGGTGGAGGGGCAGCCGCGCACGCTCGGCCTCAAGGAGCTGCTGCGCGTCTACCTGGCGCACCGCATCGAGGTCGTCACCCGGCGCAGCCAGTACCGACTGGCCCGCCGCAACGAGCGTCTGCACCTGGTGCGCGGCCTCCTGCTGGCCATCCTCGACATCGACGAGGTCATCCAGGTCATCCGCTCCTCCGACGACTCCGAGACCGCGCGCGCCCGCCTGCAGCAGGTGTTCGACCTCGACGAGATCCAGGCCGAGTACATCCTCGAACTGCGGCTGCGCCGGCTGACGAAGTTCTCCCGTCTCGAGCTCGAGACCGAGCGCGACAAGCTCATGGCCGAGATCGCCGAACTCGAGACACTGCTCGGCGATCCCGCGCTCCTGCGCGCACAGGTCGCGCAGGAGCTGGATGCCGTGGCCGAGACCTTCGGCACACCGCGGCGCACCCTGCTGCTCAACGCGGCACCGCCGAAGCAGCGCTCCGCCAAGTCGGCCGCAGAGCTGCAGATCGCGGATGCCCCGACGACCGTGCTGCTCTCCACGACCGGCCGTGCCGTGCGCGTGGACCTCGAGCCGGGCGCGACGATCGCGACTCCTGCGAGGCGCAGCAAGCACGACGGCATCATCGCGCGCCTGGATACCACCACGCGCAGCGAGATCGGCGCGGTCACCAGCGCGGGCCGGGTCGTGAGGTTCACGCCGGTGGACATCCCCGCTGTGCCCGCGACCTCGGTCGGCCTGGGTGCCGGCGTGCGGATCGCCGACTATCTGGGCATCACGGACCGGTCCGAGCGCGTGCTCGCGCTGATCCGGTTCGACGACGACACGCCCGTCGCGCTCGGCACGAAGGACGGCGTGGTCAAGCGCGTCGTCCCCTCGGCGCTTCCCGTGCGGCCGGAGCTCGAGATCATCGGTCTCAAGCCGAAGGACGCCGTCGTGGGCGCCGCGCCGGCGCCGGAGGATGCAGAGCTCGTCTTCGTGACCTCCGATGCGCAGCTGCTGCACTTCGCCGCATCCGGCGTCCGTCCACAGGGCGCGCCGGCAGCCGGCATGGCGGGTATCAAGCTCGGCGCCGGCGCCGAGGTCATCTCATTCACTGTGGTGTCCTCACCGGAGGATGCGGTCGTGGTGACCGTCTCGGGGGCCGAGGGGATGCTGGCCGGCACCGACAACGGCCGCGCGAAGGTCTCGCTGTTCTCCGAGTTCCCCGGCAAGGGGCGGGCGACCGGCGGTGTCCGTGCGCACGCCTTCCTGAAGGGCGAAGACCGGCTGCGGCTCGCCTGGGTGGGTACAGAGCCCCGTGCGCTCGGCACCGACGGCGCTGCGCGTCAACTGCCCGAGTCCGGCGCGAAGCGCGACGCGTCAGGTCAGCCCCTCGAGTCCGTGATCGGCTCGGTGGGCACTGCGATCGGTTGAGCGAGTCTGGGTCGCTGAGCCTGTCGAAGCGTCGCCCGCTCCCACCCGTTGAGTCTGTCGAAGCGTCGCCCGCTCCCACCCGCTGGGTCGCTGAGCCTGTCGAAGCGCCGTAACCAACTGCGCGACGAGTGTGACACTGGACTCATGCCCCATACGGGATCAGCGCACACCCGCCTCATCGTGCTGCGCGGCGACTCCGGATCCGGCAAGACGACGACCGCAGTCGCGCTCCGCCCCCTGCTCGGTGACAAGACGGCGCTGATCCATCAGGACTATTTCCGACGTGAGGTTCTCTCCGGAAGCGACAAGCTGACCCGAGCGGCCGATGCCGCCGCGCTCATCGATGCCACCGCTCGGCAGGCGCTCGACCTCGGCTATGACGTCATCCTCGATGGGGTCTTCAACCTCCGTGACTACGCGGAGCGGTTTGAGAATCTCTGGCGGGACCATGCCGGCCTCACACGCATCTACCAGTTCGACCTGGACTTCGATGAGACGGTGCGACGCCACGAGACGCGCGAGCTGCGCCACGCCTTCACCATCGACGACATGCGTCGCTGGTATGACGGCTGGGAGCCGCTCACGTTCATCGAGGAGGGCAGGATCGGCCCCGAGGAGTCCCTCAGCCAGATCGTCGACCGGATCGTCACCGACTTGAGCTCCTGACCGCGGGGTCGCTGGGCTGCAGGGCCCGTCGAAGCGTCGCCTCGCCTCCCGGGCCGACAGCCGCCTGGGTCGCTGAGCGTGAAGGGCGCGGCCCAGGCATCGTCGTGATTGTGCTGCCACACGCGAGCCTCAAGGTCGCCATTGGTACTGCCTGTGTAGGAGCTGCCGTCGCGGCAACGGAGGATGTACGTCCACGCCATCACTCCATCGTGCTGCGTGGAGAGCACAGATGGGGCGGGTGTGGATAACCTTGGCCGCTTCGACAGGCTCAGCGACCCAACAGGGGCCCGACCAGGGGCCGCTTCGACAGGCTCAGCGACCCAACAGGGGGCGAGCAGGATGCGCTTCGACAGGCTCATCGACCCACGGTGAGACCTCGCGACGCATCCAGACGTCGATGCCGTCGTCCTCCTCGACCATGAAGCCGTGACGGGCGTAGAGCCGCTGAGCCGGTGAGCCGACCAGCACCTGCAGACGCAGTGGCGCAGCCGTCTCGGCCAGTACCGTCGTCAGGACAGAGGTGCCGAGGCCGCGTCCCTGGTGATCGACATCGAGATAGAACATCTCGAGCCAGACGTCCTCGCCCTCCGGGCGAAGGGTGATCGTGCCTGCGGTCCGCCCGTCGACCAGGATCATCCGGGTGTGCGCGGGCGAGAAGTGCTCGAGCACGCGCGACCGGGACTTCTCCGCATTCCAGCCGAGCAGGCGTTCCAGGTCGGCGCGCAGCACCCGCTCCTTGAGCGCGATGACCGTCTCGAGGTCGTCCTGCGTCGCCGGGCGCAGGCGCACCTCCTCAGGCATCACGCGTCGATCGACTCGCGGCTCAGCCTGTCGCTGGAGCTCATGATGAACTCACGACGCGGTGCCACGTCGTTGCCCATCAGCAGCTCGAAGGTGCGCACCGCGGCATCCGCCGCCTCGGCATCCTCGACCGTGACGCGACGCAGCAGCCGGCCGGACTTCTCCATCGTCGTGTTCGCCAGCTGATCGGCATCCATCTCGCCGAGGCCCTTGTACCGCTGGATAGGGTCCTGCCAGCGCTTGCCGGCCTTCTGCAGCTTCGTCAGGAGTGCGTGCAGCTCCGCCTCGGAATAGGTGTAGATCGTCTCGTTCGGCTTCGACCCGGGATTCATGACGATCACCCGGTGCAGCGGCGGCACCGCCGAGAACACCCGCCCGGCCTCGACGAGCGGGCGCATGTACCGGAAGAACAGGGTGAGCAGCAGGGTGCGGATGTGCGCGCCGTCGACGTCGGCGTCGCTCATCAGGATGATCTTGCCGTAGCGGGCCTGGCTCAGGTCGAAGCTGCGCCCGGAGCCGGCCCCGATCGTCGTGATGATCGCGGCGCACTCGGCGTTGCCGAGCATGTCGCTCACCGATGCCTTCTGCACGTTCAGGATCTTGCCCCGGATCGGCAGCAGCGCCTGGAACTCGCTGTTGCGCGCGTGCCGCGCGGTGCCGAGTGCCGAGTCGCCCTCCACGATGAACAGCTCGGACTGCGTGACGTCGCTGGAACGGCAGTCCACGAGCTTCGCAGGCAGAGAGGAGGACTCCAGCGCGTTCTTACGACGCTGCGTCTCCTTGTGCGCCCGCGCGGAGACGCGGGCCTTCATCTCGGCGACGATCTTGTCGAGCAGCTGAGCCGCCTGGCTCTTGTCATCGCGCTTGGTGGAGCCGAACCGCGCGGCCAGATCCTTTCGGACGACCTGCGAGACGATCGAGCGCACGGCAGGAGTGCCCAGGACCTCCTTGGTCTGGCCCTCGAACTGCGGTTCGGGTAGGTTCACGGTGAGCACCGCGGTGAGCCCCGCCAGCACGTCGTCCTTCTCGAGCTTGTCGCTGCCGACCTTGAGCCGCCGCGCGTTCTGCTCGACCTGGCCGCGCAGCGACTTCAGCAGCTCCTGCTCGAATCCCTGCTGATGCGTGCCGCCCTTCGGCGTCGCGATGATGTTCACGAACGACCGCGTCGTGGTCTCGTATCCGGTGCCCCAGCGCAGCGCGAGATCGACGGCGCAGACGCGCTCGACCTCGGTCGCGACCATGTGCCCGTCGGGCTGCAGCACCGGCACGGTCTCCTTGAAGGTCCCCTCGCCCTGGATGCGCCAGGTGTCGGTCACCGGCGCGTCGGCGGCGAGGTACTCGACGAACTCCGAAATGCCGCCCTCGTAGTGGTAGGAGGTCTCGTTCACCTCCTCCGCCCTGTCGTCGCGGACGACGAGCTCGAGGCCAGGCACGAGGAACGCGGTCTGGCGAGCACGGGTCTCCAGCTCGCCGAGCTGGAACGCGGCATCCTCGGTGAAGATCTGGCGATCCGCCCAGTACCGGATGCGGGTGCCGGTGGCCCCCTTCGGCGCCCTGCCGACGATCCGCAGCTCGCTCTTCTCCTGGAACGGGGTGAACGGCGCATCGGGGCGCTTCTCGCCGTCGTCGGAGAACAGGCCCGGCTCACCGCGGTGGAAGGACATCGCGTAGGTCTTGCCGCCGCGATCCACCTCGACGTCGAGGCGCTCGGACAGCGCGTTCACGACGGAGGCGCCGACACCGTGCAGACCGCCGGACGCCGCGTACGAGCCGCCGCCGAACTTGCCGCCGGCGTGCAGCTTCGTGAAGACCACCTCGACTCCGGTGAGGCCGGTGCGCGGCTCGACGTCGACCGGGATGCCGCGACCGCGATCGTGCACCTCGACGCTGCCGTCGGAGTGCAGGATGATGTCGATCTTCGCGCCGTTGCCGGCGACGGCCTCGTCCACGGCGTTGTCGATGATCTCCCAGAGACAGTGCATGAGCCCCGGGGAGCCGTTCGACCCGATGTACATGCCGGGGCGCTTGCGCACCGCTTCGAGCCCCTCGAGAACCTGCAGATGGTGGGCGGAGTACTCGGCTGTCACAATCCTCGATTCTATTCGTCGTCCGGCCCGCACACCGTCCGACACTCCCCCATGCACGCGCTCCGACGCGGACCAGTACGCGCAGAGCGAAACACGCCGTCCAGCGGGCATTGCTCACAGGTCTGCGTGGTTGTATTGAGCACGACCACACAGACGTCCGAGACCGAGGAGGAACCGAGATGAACGCTACGACCGAACGTGACACGTCCACCGTCGAGTACCGCCTGACGGCCGTGGACCGGTGCGACTCCTGCGGTGCGCAGGCCTACATCGCCGCTGAGGTGAACGGATCCGAGCTGCTGTTCTGCGCGCACCACGGTCGCAAGTACGAAGAGAAGCTGCGCGCCGTCGCCACCAGCTGGCACGACGAGACCGCACGGCTCGCCGACGCGGTCTGAGCACCGGGTCGGCGTCAGTCGACTTCGACCCGCTGAACACGCGGCGTCAGCCGCAGCAGGATCTCCTCGCCCACGGTGCCGATGCGCTCGGCGAGAGAGGTTGCGTCCTGCTCCCCCTGCGAGCCGCGTCCGAACACCGTGACCCGATCCCCCTCTGAAGCACCCGGCCACGTCTCGACGAAGCTGCTCATCGCGCCGATCTCGCGCAGCATCCGCGCCCCGGCGGGCGTGCCGATGTCGGCGCCCGCCACGGTCGACGGAAGCCCGTCGAAGGCCCCGATCCCGATCTCCGCGACATCGCCGCGCACGGACAGCACGTCCGCGCACAGCTCGGCCACCGGGACGACGCCCGGGATCTGCGGTCCGTCCGCGGAGCGGATGCCGTAGCAGAACGCCCCGACCCGGCTCAGCGTCCCTCTCAGCTCAGGCCGCCACCATGATGCGGCGGAGGCTGTGAGGTGCAGCGCCTCGGGTTCTCCGCCCACGTCACGGAGCGACTGCACCGCCGCGCGGAACTCCAGCGCGGCATCATCGTCCTCCGCGTCGCTCGCCTCGGCGAGATGACTCCACACGCCGACGACGGCGAGGACCCCCCGCCGCTCCGCGGCGCGGGCCTCCGCGACGAAGGCCGCCCAGTCCTCCGGTCGCACGCCGTTGCGATGCAGCCCGGTGTCGATCTTCAGGTGCACCCGGGCCGCTGCTCCCAGCCTCTCCGCCTGCGCGATCACCCGGCGCAGGTACGGCAGCGTGCCGACGCCGAGGTCGATGCGCGCCTCGATCGCCTGAGCGGTCTCGGCATCCGTCGACGTAGCCCAGGCGTAGACCCGGGCGTCCTCGCGCCGCGCACGGATGCGCAGGGCGGAGGCGATGTCGTAGGAGCCGAACCAGCTCACGTCGGATGCCCCGTCGACGGTCCACTCCACGCCGTGCCCGTAGGCGTCGTCCTTCATCACCAGCATCAGCTCGCTCGGCGCGATCTGCGCCCGCACCGCGGCGATGTTGCTCTGCAGCACCGCGCGGGAGATCTCCAGCACCGGCACGTTCATGGCTGCCACTCCCGTCCCGAGCTCATCCCGGCCACGGTGATGAGCTCACCGACGGTGAGCCCGGTGATCCGCGTCCAGTCCGCCAAGGCATCCCTGGCCGGGCCCGTGCCGCCGAAGTAGACGACCTCGGTGCCCTCGGCCGCATCCGCGCCCTCAAGATCGACGACACAGACGTCCATGGCCACCCGCCCGATGATCGGGCGCAGCGCGCCGTCGATCTCCGCACGCCCGTGGTTGCCCAGGGCGCGCACGATGCCCTGGGCGTAACCCCCGGTGACCAGCGCGACGGTGGTGTCGGCAGTGGCGCGGTGCGTGTACCCGTAGGAGACCGCGTCGCCAGGATGCAGCTGCTTGGTCGACATGACGGTGCCGACCAGACGCATGACAGGTGTCCTGCCGGAGCCGGGCAGGCCGAAGAGCAGATACGGGTCGACGTCAGGCGCTCCAGCAGTCACCGCATCGATCCCTGTGCTCCGAAGGCCCAGCGCGATCTCCTCGTCATCGACGAGCGCCTGAGGGATGCCGGCATCCGCGATCGCATGCGCGACCTCGATCACTCCGTGCCCCCAGGCATCCCTGCGCAGGTCCGCGCAGGTGCCGCCGGCCGCGACCGCCGCCTCGGCAGCAGTCGTCAGCGCGGCGCGGGAGAGTACAGCACGCGGCAACGCGCTGTTCGTGGCGGAACTCACCGGATGCACTCCGTCACACCTTGATGGTCTTGAAGCCCTTGTCGCGGGTCGGGCGCATCAGGATCTTGGTGCGCGCGGCCTTGGCGTACTCGTCCAGAGGGCTGTGCGCCGCAGGGGCGAGCGTCACTCCTCGTCGCGCGGCCGCCGCGTCCACGAGCACGTCCGTCAGCGCGGGGTTCAGCGGCAGCACGGGGCCCTGCACATTGCTCGCGAAGGCATTGCCCACGCGCACGAACTCGCCGCCGGCCCTCTCCTCGCGCGTAACTGCCCTGACCGTCGCGGACCGTGCCGTACGCGGCATCCGCATCGGCCAGAGTCCACTCCGAGGCGTGATCCTCGAAGCCGACCACGGGGCCATCCGGGGTGTCGACGATGATGTAGCCGACGCGACGATCGCTGACACGTGCGACGCGGTAGGGCAGCACACCGATCCCGGCGAGCCTGTCACCGTCGGGAGCGTCCAGGCCCTCTCCGAGCAGCTCCGCGGAACCTCCGACCGAGAACAGGACGCCGCCGTCGGCGACGAACGCCGCGATGCGCTCCTTCCGGCCCATCAGATCGGCGTGCACGCCGCGCAGTGCGGACAGCGGGCCATTGCCGATCACGAGCACGTCGATGTCGGCGGGAAGCTCCTCGCCGGGGGTGACGAGCACGGTGGCGGTCTGCACGCCACGCGCAGCGAAGCGCGCCTCGACCGCGCGCACGTTGCCGCGGTCGCCGGTGACGCCGAGCTCGACCGGGTACAGCTGTGCGATGGTCACCTGCGTCATCGGCGCGTCTCCTGCTCTTCGCGGCCGAGTATGCGACGGCCCGTCATCATGAGCTCGTAGTTGACGAACCAGATCTGCCGGCCGGACGCCGTCTCGGGGAAGGAGCGCATGATCTGCACCGCCTTCTCCATGTCGGGCTCGACCGCGCCGATCTGCACGCCTGCATAGGCGAGCGCGAGCGCGAGCTGGTGCGCCTTCTCACCGGTGACGACGTCGACCCGCGGCAGCGCGGCGAAGTCCACGTCGTACAGCCACGAGACGTCGGGAGTGCCGTCGTCGATCGCGATGAGCGTGCGCTCGGGAGTGCCGTCGAGGGCGTCCAGGTTCATCTGCAGGCTCGGCGCGTTCTTGAACATGACGAACTCGACCTGTTCACCGGCGGTGTTCCCGCGCAGCGGGATGACCTCGCCGCGGCCGTACGCCGGCGCCATCGTGGCGAACCCGGCCGCCGCGCGACCCGGGTCGAACTCCTCGCCCAGCACGCGCGCGGCGACGGTCAGCGCCGCCGCCGCGTCGGCTGCGTAGTGCAGACCGCGCGCGGGCAGGGTGATGCGGGCATCCGTGCCGTCGACGCTCACCACGATGTCGCGGCCGGATACCTCACGCACCTCGGCGAAGGCGTCCCGCGGGGTCGTCCCGGCGGTGCCGCTGCGCGTGTCCGCCGCGTTGGACAGCCCGTGCGCTGATGCGGCGACGATCTCCTCGGAGATGCCGAAGAACGACACCGGCGCCCTCATGGCCGAGGTGTCGATCTTGGAGAGGTACGGGTCATCCCGGTTGACGACGACATGACCGGACGCACGGGTCGAGGCATCCAGCATCATGTCCGCCACGCGCTCGGTCTCGAAGAACCGGAACAGCTGATCGACCTGCACGTTCAACGACAGGATGACCGACGGCGAGAGCCGATCGGCCAGATCCGCGGCGTACCCCTCATCGATCTCGAGCACCGCGACGTCGGCCTTGATCCGGCCGGTGGGCGAGGCGTCCGCGAGCAGAGCGCTCGTCACGCCCTGCGGCAGGTTCGCCCCGGTCGGGTTCGTGAAGACCTTCAGACCGTGCGCGCGCAGCACCTCGCTGACCATGTGCGTGGTCGTCGTCTTGCCGTTCGAACCGAGCACGAAGATCACGCCGTAGCGGAACTGGTCGGCGAGCGTCGGCAGCAGGGTCGGCGCCATCCGGTTGGTGAGGTACCCCGGGAACGCCGAGCCGCCGCCGCGCAGGCGCGTCGCGAAACGCGCGAGCTTGCCCGCCAGAACCGGAACGATGTACCGGGGCCCCGCCGACCGCGCCTGAGGGGCGGCCGCCATCATTCGAGGTAGTCCCGCAGCGACTGCGAACGGCTCGGATGACGCAGCTTCGCCATCGTCTTCGACTCGATCTGACGGATGCGCTCACGCGTGACGCCGAACGTGTCGCCGATCTGGTCGAGGGTCTTGGGCTGACCGTCGCCGAGACCGAAGCGCATCCGGATCACGCCGGCCTCGCGCTCGGAGAGCGAGTCGAGCAGCTGCTCGAGCTGACGCTGCAGCATGGTGAAGCCCACGGCATCGGCAGGGACCACCGCCTCGGTGTCCTCGATGAGGTCACCGAACTCGCTGTCGCCGTCCTCGCCGAGCGGGGTGTGCAGCGAGATCGGCTCGCGGCCGTACTTCTGCACCTCGATGACCTTCTCGGGGGTCATGTCGAGCTCGCGCGACAGCTCCTCCGGAGTGGGTTCGCGGCCCAGGTCCTGCAGCATCTGGCGCTGCACACGGGCGAGCTTGTTGATGACCTCGACCATGTGCACCGGGATGCGGATGGTGCGGGCCTGGTCCGCCATGGCGCGGGTGATGGCCTGACGGATCCACCAGGTGGCGTACGTCGAGAACTTGAAGCCCTTGGTGTAGTCGAACTTCTCCACGGCGCGGATGAGACCGAGGTTGCCCTCCTGGATCAGATCCAGGAACTGCATGCCGCGGCCGGTGTAGCGCTTGGCAAGGCTGACCACGAGGCGCAGGTTGGCGCCGAGCAGGTGGCTCTTCGCGCGCTGACCGTCACGGGCGACCCATTGCAGGTCGAGACCCAGCTGGCTGGTCTTCTCGGCCGCGGTCATCGCCGACAGCTTCTCCTCGGCGAACAGACCCGCCTCGATCCGCATCGCCAGCTCGACCTCTTCGGCCGCGTTCAGCAGCGCGACCTTTCCGATCTGCTTCAGGTAGTCCTTGACCGGGTCGGCGGTGGCGCCGGTGATCTGCGTCGAGTAGACGGGGACGTCGTCCTCGTCGTTCGAGGTGATGACGATCGCTCCGGTGGGCAGCGGCTCGGTGAAGGCGGGCTTCTTGTCACCCTCCTCCTCGTCCTCGGCGGTGTCGTCGGCGTGGACGTCCTCGGCGGTGTCGTCGCCCTCGTCGGCGTCCTTCTTCTTGGCACGCTTGGCGGCGGGCTTCTTCGCAGCCGTCTTCTTGGCGGGCGCGGCCTTCTTCGCGGGGGGCTCGGTTGTCTCGACCGCGTCGACCTCTGCGGCCTCGGCCTCGGCAGGGGCCGTCTTCTTGGTCGTCCGGCTCTTCTTGGTCGTGGCTTGAGTCACGTTTCGCCTTTCACGGGGCGGTGCGCACGCCCCGGGAGATTTCGGACACTAGTAAGACCCTTGTCAAGTCCGCTCGCGGATACGATGGTTGACAACGGGTCGAATGTCCATTATCACACACCCGAGAGCATGCGGATGCCGCTGAAGGGGATTTCCGCGCTCAGCCGCGCTTTCCGTCATCCTCACCGGTGGGACGAGAAGCGAGATAGCGCTCGAGCTCCGCTGCGATCTCATCGGCGCTGGGCAGATCCCGCTCGTCGAATCCGCCCTCGTCGGCATCCTCGGGATCGCGGCCCGCCATGTACGCGTCGTACCGGCGCTCGAGCGTGTGCACCATCTGCATCAGCTCGTCGTTGCCGTGCACCTGCTCGCCGACCCGGGCGAGATAGTCCTCCCGCCCCTCCTGCACCTCATCCATGCGGAGCACCAGCCCGGTGGCGGCCATGAGCCGGTCGGCGGCGGTGATCACCGCATCCGGATACTCGGTGTCGGCGAGGTAGTGCGGCACGAGGAGGACGAACCCCGCGACGCGGCTCCCGTGCTGGGAGAACCGGTACTCGAGCAGGTGTCCCGCCGTCGAGGGCACCTGGGTGCGCGGGCGCCACACCGAGTGCGCGACGATCAGGTCGCGCCGGTTGCCGCTCACCGTCGTTCCGATGGGGCGGGTGTGCGGGACCGGCATCGCGATCGAATGCACCCAGGACACCCCGGAGACTTCGAACTCCGCCGCGAGATCGAGCACGGCATCCGAGAACGCGTTCCATGCGAAGTCGGGCTCGTAGCCGGCGAGCAGCAGGAAGCGCTGCCCGAGGGCATCGTGCGCGAGCGAGAGCTCCAGGCGCGCCGGGCGGAACTCGGTCAGATGATCCTGATCGAACGAGACGACGGGGCGACGGGCCCGGTAGTCGAGCAGCATGTCGTTGTCGAACACGACGATCGGCCGCGGATCCGTGGTCTCCTCGAGGTGATCGATCAGGCCCGACACGGCATTGCCCGCATCGGTGAAGCCGGTGAGCAGGATCACCAGCGGAAGACCGGTCGGCACGACCGGGGCGTTCGCGACGCGTTCGTGGACGTCTCCGGTGAAGGGCATGACTCCATGCTACGAGCCGGTCCCGGCACGGAGGCCGTGGGTCTCAAGCTGAGAGCGAACACCTGCGCCGTCGTGCCGCTGCCGGCCTGAATAGGATGGGGGCATGACGCTACCCGCGCTCTCGCACACGACCGAAACGTTCCCCGAAAGCGCTGCAGACGCCGCAGTGCTCGTGATCCAGGACCCGGAGGTCGCGCCAGAAGCGCTCACCGCGTACCCGGGTCTCGCGGACTTCCTCACCGGCGTCGGCTTCCGCGGCTCCGCCGGCGCGCATGCCCGGGTGCACCTGCCCGAGATCACATCCCTGCCGCTGACCGTCGTCAGCATCGGCAAGGAGCAGAGCGCCGCCGCGGTCCGCGACGCCGTCGCCACCGCCGTGCGCACGCTGACCGGCTTCGCCCGCGTCGCGATCGGCTTCGCCCCCGGCGCCGATGCGCACGCGGCTGCCGCCGCAGAGGGCGCCGTGCTCGGCGGCTACCGTTTCGACGACTACCGCAGCGACCGCGGTCCCTCGCGCGCCGAGGAGGTCGTGCTGCACGCTGAGCTCGGCGAGGGCGACATCGCCCGCGCCGTCGCCGTCGCCGAGGCAGTGGCCCTGATCAAGGATCTGGTGAACGTCCCGCGGAGTGGCAGAGTCCCGCCCGGCTCGCGGACAGCGCCGCCGAGGCTGTGAAGGATCTCGGCGTCTCGGTGGAGGTGCTGGATGAGAGGCAGCTCGAGGAGCAGGGGTACGGCGGCATCCTCGGCGTCGGCCGCGGTTCGGACCGTCCGCCGCGCCTCGTCCGCCTGGACTACTCCCCCGCCGGTGCGACCCGGCACATCGCCCTGGTCGGCAAGGGCATCACATTCGACACCGGTGGTCTCTCGCTCAAGCCGGCTGCGAGCATGGTCGGCATGAAGTTCGACATGGCCGGCGCCGCGACGGCGCTCGCCGCGGTCCGGGCGATCGCCGCGCTCGGACTGCCGGTGCGGGTCACCGCCTGGATGTGCATCGCCGACAACATGCCCTCGGGTCGCGCCACGCGTCCCGGCGACGTGCTGCGGATGCTGGACGGCCAGACCGTAGAGGTGCTGAACACCGACGCGGAGGGACGTCTGGTCATGGCCGACGGCCTGGTCGCGGCGAGCCGGGAGAACCCCGACGTCATCATCGACGTCGCCACACTCACCGGCGCGATCATCGTCGCTCTCGGCATGCGCCACACGGGCGTGATGGGCAGCGACGACGCCGTCGCGGAGTATCTCGCCGCCGCCGAGAGCGCGGATGAGCTCGCCTGGGCGCTCCCCCTTCCCGAGCACATGGAGGAGTCGCTCGAATCGCCGATCGCGGACATGATCAACTCCAATATGGGCGACCGTTCCGGCGGGTCGCTGTTCGCCGGGCTGTTCCTGCGCCGCTTCGTGGGCCGCACGTCGGATGAGGCGGATGCGCCGCGCATCCCGTGGATCCACCTCGACATCGCCGGCTCCGCGGAGCACAAGGGCTCGGCGTACGGCTTCACCGAGAAGGGCCCGACCGGGGCCGCCGTCCGTTCGCTGATCGCGTTCGCCGAAGCATCCGCAGAGGAGGCATGATGACCACGCACACCTTCGATGTCGTCATCCTGGGCGGTGGCAGCGGCGGCTACGCGGCCGCCCTGCGGGCGGCCGAGCTGGGCAAGAAGGTCGCGCTGATCGAGAAGGACAAGGTCGGCGGCACCTGCCTGCACCGGGGCTGCATCCCGACCAAGGCGCTGCTGCACGCGGCAGAGGTCGCCGAGCACGTCCGCGACGCGGCGTCGGTCGGCGTGACCGCGACACTCGAGGGCGTCGACGCCGCGGGGTTCGCGCCTACCGCGAGGGCATCGTCGCCAAGAAGTTCAAGGGACTCGAGGGACTGATCAAGGCGCGTGGCATCACCGTGGTCACCGGAGCCGGTCGTCTGGACACCGACCGCGCGGTCCTGGTCGGCGAGGACCGCTACGTCGGCGCCGACGTCGTGCTCGCCACGGGTTCTTACAGCCGCTCGCTGCCCGGCCTGGAGATCGGCGGCCGCATCCTCACCAGCGAGCAGGCGCTCGCGCTCGACGAGGTGCCGGCACGGGTGCTGGTCCTGGGGGGCGGCGTGATCGGCGTCGAGTTCGCGAGCGTATGGCGCTCGTTCGGCGCCGAGGTGACGATCGTCGAGGCACTGCCGCGTCTGGTCCCGAACGAGGACATCGCGCTGAGCAAGGGCCTGGAGCGTGCGTTCCGCCGCCGCGGCATCGCCTACTCACTCGGTGTACGGTTCCAGTCGGCCGCGCAGACGGCGGACGCCGTGACCGTGACGCTCGAAGACGGCAAGACGCTCGAGGCCGACTACCTGCTGGTCGCCGTCGGCCGAGGCCCGGCCACCTCCGAGCTCGGCTTCGAAGAGGCCGGAGTGACGACGGACCGCGGTTTCGTGATCGTCGACGAGGAGCTGCGCACCGGCGTGCCCGGGCTCTGGGCCGTCGGCGACATCGTCCCGGGGCTCCAGCTCGCGCACCGCGGGTTCCTGCAGGGCATCGCCGTCGCCGAGCGCATCGCCGGGCTGAGCCCTGCACCGATGCCTGAGGCCAACATCCCCCGCGTGACCTACTGCAGCCCGGAGGTGGCGTCGGTCGGCATCACCGAGGAGGCCGCGGTGGCCGCGCACGGCGCGGATCGCATCATGTCGTACGACTACAACCTCGCCGGAAACGGCAAGAGCGAGATCATCGGCACCGGCGGCCTGGTCAAGGTCGTCCGACTCAAGGACGGGCCCGTGCTCGGCGTGCACCTGCTCGGCGATCGCGTCGGCGAACTGATCACCGAGGGCCAACTGGCCGTCGCGTGGGAGGCGCACCCCGAGGACATCGCTCCGCTGATCCATGCCCACCCCACTCAGAGCGAGGCTCTGGGCGAGGCCTTCCTGGCTCTCGCCGGGAAGCCTTTGCACGCAATGTGAAAACTTTTTCGCGCATTGTGGAAGTCTGCTTCTGTCTCTGCGTCGTCAAGGCCACTAAGCTGAACACCACACGAACATCCTGAAGGAGACTCCGACATGAGCACATCCGTGGTCCTCCCCGCTCTCGGAGAGAGCGTCACCGAGGGTACGGTCACCCGCTGGCTCAAGCAGGTCGGCGACACCGTCGAGGCTGACGAAGGCCTCCTCGAGATCTCGACCGACAAGGTCGACACTGAGATCCCCGCACCCGTCAGCGGCGTGCTCGAGGAGATCCTGGTCGACGAGGACGAGACGGTCGAGATCGGCGCGCTGCTCGCCCGAATCGGCGACGGATCCGGCGCCGCTCCCGCTGGCGAGGCACCCGCCGCCGCAGAAGCCCCCGCCGCAACGGCGCCCGCCGCAGAGGCGCCCGCCGCAGAGGCGCCCGCCGCTCCGGCCCCTGCCGAAGCACCCGCCGCCGAGACTCCCGCAACGGCGCCGGCCGCTGAGGCACCGGCCGCGCCCGCGACCTCCGGCGATGCGACCGACATCGTGCTGCCCGAGCTCGGCGAGAGCGTCACCGAGGGCACGGTCACCCGCTGGCTCAAGCAGGTCGGCGACAGCGTCGAGGTCGATGAGGCGCTCCTCGAGATCTCGACCGACAAGGTCGACACCGAGATCCCCTCGCCGGTCGCCGGCGTGCTGCAGGAGATCGTCGCCGCAGAGGACGAGACCGTCGCCGTCGGCGCCGTGCTCGCCCGTGTCGGCTCCGGTGCTCCTGCCGCAGCCGCGCCTCAGGCCGCACCGGCACCCGAGGCCGCAGCACCGGCACCCGAGGCCGCTCCGGCGCCCACCGCAGCCGCACCGGCACCCGCACCGGCTCCGGCACCCGCCCCGGCTGCTGCGCCTGCTCCGGCTGCTGCGCCTGCTCCGGCTGCTGCGCCTGCTCCGGCTGCTGCGGCTGAGGCCCCGGGTTCGGACAACGTCTATGTCACCCCTCTCGTGCGTCGCCTGGCCGCCCAGCAGGGCGTCGACCTCGCCGCGGTGCAGGGTTCGGGCGTCGGCGGGCGCATCCGCAAGGAGGACGTCCTGAAGGCCGCCGAGGCCAAGTCGCAGGCTCCGGCCGCCGCGACCGCCGCACCGGTCGCCGCAGCACCGGCCCCGCTCGAGGTGTCGCCTCTTCGCGGCACCACGCAGAAGATGTCGCGTCTGCGCAAGGTCGTCGCCGAGCGAGCCGTGGCGTCGATGCAGCAGACCGCGCAGCTGACCACGTTCGTGGAGATCGACGTGACCGCCCTGGCCGCGTACCGCGACAGCGTGAAGGTGTCGTTCCAGCAGAAGACGGGCGACAAGCTCTCCTTCCTGCCGTTCTTCACCCTCGCCGCTGCTGAGGCTCTGCAGGCGTTCCCGATCATCAACTCGACGGTCGACGGCGACAGCATCGTCTACCCCGCCACCGAGAACATCTCGATCGCGGTCGACACCGAGCGTGGCCTGCTCACGCCGGTCGTGCGCGATGCGGCGACGAAGAACCTCGCTCAGCTGGCGCACGAGATCGCCGATCTGGCCGCCCGCACCCGCGACAACAAGCTCAAGCCGGACGAGCTCGCAGGAGGCACCTTCACGGTGACCAACACGGGTTCGCGCGGCGCGCTGTTCGACACCCCGCTGGTGTTCCTTCCGCAGTCCGCGATTCTCGGCACCGGCACGGTCTTCAAGCGCCCCGGCGTCGTGACCGTCGACGGTGCGGACGCGATCGCCGTGCGGTCGTACGTGTACTTCGCGATCTCGTACGACCACCGGATCATCGACGGCGCCGACGCAGCCCGCTTCCTCGGTGCGGTCAAGGCCCGCCTCGAGGCGGCGGACTTCGCCGCGCAGCTGGGAGCGTAACAGTCACGAAGGCCCTGGCTGGTCCGCGACGGCATAGACGTCGCGGACCAGCCATTCGTCTTTCTGGCGGAGCAGCACGAGGATCTGCTGCTCCTGATCCGGTGCGCCCAGGCGGATGACCGCGATGTCGCCATAGGAATCCACGAGTGAGGCCGAGTCACCGGCGTCGGCATCCTCGACTGCGGTGAGCACGGCCGAAGCCGACCCGTCGACGACTGCGGAGCTGCAGCGATCGTCCCGATCGCGCACGCATCGCTCGATCCGTTTCACAAGAGCCGGCGCCGCCTCGACGGGATCCTCGGTCCTCACCGTCTCCGACGGCGCCGCCGAGGCCGTCGGAACGACACTCCGCTGCGCCTCGGCGGTCTCACGAGCACCCTGAGCGGATGCGGGCGCATCGCCGTCTGCGGCCGGCCACAGCAGACCGGCGCCCAGCACGATCGCCGCGGCGGCCGCACCGATCAGGAGAGGTCGCCGTCGCGTGGGACGCCCCGTTCCGGCATCCCGTCCGACCATCCGTCGCTCACCCGTCGCGCGGCCGCGGCGTCTCCGCGACGACAGGCTTCTCCTCAGGGCGCCCACGCGCTCGGTCGCGAGGGCGAACCGCTCCGCCATCCGCGCGAGACGTCCCGCGCCGTCGTCGTCCTGCAGCTCGGCGGCCGCCGGGAACCGCTCGGCGACGACGGTCCCGGCGGCCGTCGGCGCGAACACCTCGCGCCGCAACGGCCGCGGGGCGGCGAGCTCGGTCAGCTCGGACTCCCATCGTTCGATTCGTCGAAGTGCCGCACGAGGATCCGCCAGACCCGACTCGATCTCGGCCAGCACCCGCTCCAGACCGCGATCGGCTGCACCGGCACGGACGCGTGAGATGAGCGCACTCGCTCCCTCCGCCGCCGGTCTCGCCGGCGCCGAGGACGAACACCGGCCGGCCGCCGTCTGTCACCCACCAGGAACCCGGAAGCGGGCTGCCGCCCAGCTCGACCAGACCACGCAGCAGGCTGCCGACGAGGGTGACGCTCTCGCCCGTCGTCAGCGGCTGCTCGGCGGCGGCTCGTCTTCCCAGGAAGATCCCGATGCGCTCGGTGCACCACGGCAGCAGAAGATCCGTCCCGCCGGCGCGGCGGACGAGATCGAGTGGGGCCGCGACATGCTCCGCACCGCTGTACGTCCAGATGGGATCGCCGGCGAAGCCGCCGGCGTCCGCTCTGACCCGCACCTCATCGCCGTCGGCGACCAGCTCGCCGGCGAACGGGCCCTCGGTGCCGTCCAGCATCCGTATCCGTCGATGCACGCCTGCGACCAGTTCGTCGGAGGAGCTGTTCTCGGTCATGCCCCCATCACAGCGCAGCGCCGCATCGCTCTGCCGCCGGATTCCCCGTCCTGTGGAGGGATCGCGCCTCTCCCGGGGCTGTGGACGCCGAGTGACGGCGACTGCGGAGCCCACGCGACCGGTAGGCTGGTACCCATGGCAAAGCGTGATTCCGCACCCGAGAAGCGACCCGGGTTCTTCTCCCAGCTGAAGTCCCTGTTCCGCTTCACGCGCGAGATCTACGGCTGGCTCCCCTGGGCCCAGGCCGCGATCGTCGTCGGTGGCGTGCTGATCGGTCTGATCCTCGGCTACCTGATCCCGCCGGGAGGCGTGTTCGCGATCATCCTCTGGGGCGTCACCGGCCTGATGCTCGGTCTGCTCGGCGCGATGATGCTGATGACACGGCTTTCCACGAGCGCGATGTATCAGAAGATCGACGGCATGCCCGGTGCGAGCGGCCACGTGCTCTCCACCAGCCTCGGGCGCAACTGGCAGGCCTCCGACACTCCGGCCGGAATCAACCCCAAGACCCAGGAAGCCGTCTACCGTGCAGTCGGCCGTGGCGGCGTCGTCGTCGTCGGCGAGGGCGCCCGCGGACGTCTGACGCGCCTCGTGAACGAGGAGCGCTCCAAGGCCCAGCGCGTGGCGACCGGCGTTCCTGTCACTGTGCTCTACGTCGGGCACGGCGAGGATGAGGTGCAGATCAAGGATCTCGCGAAGACCATCAAGAAGCTGCCGAAGAAGATCGACAAGGCGACCATGGCCGCCGTGATCAAGCGCATCGAATCGGTCTCGCAGTCCGTCACATCGCTGCCGATCCCGAAGGGCGTCGATCCGATGAAGGCCCGCGCGCAGCGTCCGCGCTGAGCGCTCCGTCCGCCCGCGGACGCGGAATCACGAGGAAGGCACCGTCTGCGGACGGTGCCTTCCTCGTGTCACTCTCCGAGCGGCTGCTTGGGCAGGCGGCGCACCTTCGCCCGCCGGCGGGGGCGCTCCGGGATCATGGAGCGCATCTCGTCGAGCCTGCCGAAGCACAGCAGCCGGTCCTCCGCCTCCAGCACGACGTGCTTGCGCGGATTCGGGATCACGTTCACCCCGCGGTGCAGGGTGAGTACGGTGATGTCGCGATCCCACAGTCCGAGGTCTCCGAGCGGCTTGCCGACCTGCTCCGCCCCCGAGTGCATCACCAGTTCGGCCACGCCGTAGCCGGTGGAGACGCTCAACCGCTGCCGGACGTCGATGTCCGGGAAGGCCACCTGCTCGGAGATGTAGTCGATGATGGCACCCGCGACGTCGAGCTTGGTCGCCGCCTCGATGCCCTGCAGACCGGGTGATGAATTCACCTCCATCACCAGCGGGCCGTCATCGCCCTCGAGCATGTCGACTCCGGCGACCCGCAGGCCCATGATCTGCGCGGCGCGCACAGCGGTCTGCTCGTACACGGGATCGAGGGTGACCGGCTCCACCCGCCCGCCGCGGTGCACGTTGGAGCGGAACTCGTCGCCGTCGGCGACGCGGCGCATGGCAGCGACCACGCGTCCGCCCACCACCAAGGCGCGGATGTCGCGCCCGCGCGACTCCGCGATGAACTTCTGGATCAGCACGTTCTGCTTGGTCGAGTGCAGCGTCTCGATGATCGCCTCGGCCACCTTCACCTGCGGCGCGAGGATCACGCCGATGCCCTGGGTGCCCTCCAGCAGCTTGATGACCACCGGCGCACCGCCGACCCGCTCGATCGCCGGACGCACGTCGGCACGATTGCGCACGAACGCCGTCGCCGGCATGGCGATGTTGTGCCGGGAGAGGATCTGGTTGGCGCGCAGCTTGTCCCGGGCGCTGGAGATGCCGTTCGCCGTGTTCGGCGTGTACACGTCCATCTGCTCGAACTGGCGCACCACGGCGGTGCCGAAATAAGTGATCGAATTCCCGATGCGCGGAAGGATCGCGTCGTAGTCGCTGAGCTGTCGACCCCGGTAGAACAGGTCGGGCGTCTCCGCCGTGAGGTCGATGGCGAAACGCAGGGTGTTGAGCACCTTGACGTTGTGTCCGCGCTGCTGCGCAGCCGCGCGAAGACGCTGGGTGGAGTACGACTGCGGCGCACGGGAGAGGACGGCGATCTTCAACGGGGATTCCTGCCAGGATGTAGGGATGGGTCGGTCTTCTCATTCAAACACGCTGACCGGGTGGCGTGAATGGATCGGCCTGCCCGACCTCGGAGTCGAGTGGATCAAGGCGAAGATCGACACCGGCGCGCGGACCTCGTCACTGCACGCCTTCGACGTCGAGGAGTTCCGGCGCGACGGTGCGGACTGGGTGCGGTTCCGGGTGAATCCCTGGCAGGACACCTCGGCCGACGCGGTGCTCGCCGAGTGCCCGGTGCACGACCGCCGTGAGGTGCGCAGCTCGTCGGGGCACGCCGAGACGCGTCTGGTCGTCAGACTGCGTGTGCGTCTGGTCGACCACGAGGTCACCGCTGAGGTCACGCTGACCAACCGCGATGAGATGGGCTTCCGCATGCTCATCGGCCGAGAGGCGCTGCGACGCGGGTACGTCGTCGATCCGGCACGGTCCTTCCTCGGCGGACGAGCGCCCAAGGAGACGCGCCGACGCAACCGCGGCAAGGACTGATCAGGTGCGGATGAGAACCAGGCCGGATGCCTTGTCGTGCAGACCGCGCTGATCCGCATCCCAGATCACCGCAGGGATGACCAGGACGAGCAGCACGGTGCGGACGATCGGGCGCCAGAAGCCCGGCCAGCCGCCGCCCAGCCGCATCACGCGCATGCCGAGGATGCGGTGCCCCGGGCTCCCGCCCGCGGTCGGGATGAAGACGATCTGCAGCACGGCGAACACCATCATCGGCGCGAACTGGCGCCATCCGGCCTCGGCCGGCAGCTGGAACTGGTCGTAACCGAGGAAGCCGACGGCGATGATCGTCGCGGCCGCATAGTCGATCAGCAGCGCCCCGATCCGTCGTCCGACGCGAGCGATGCTGCCATGCCCCGTCTGCGGCATTCCGAGGCGCTCGCCGGGGTACGTGTTCACAGCATCCGTCACGCTTCCAGCCTATTGCCGGCGCATCCGGCGGGACGAACCGAGGCTCAGGTGCCGCCTGTAACATGCTCGAAACACGGCAGACACGGCGGGGAAACCGCCCCTCCGTAACCTGCCTCGTGGGCCGAGTCCCCCGAAATCCCTTCCACAGGAGTGCTACATGTTCAGTGAACCGTCCGAGCTGCTCGCGTACATCAAGGAGAACGACGTCAAGTTCCTTGACATCCGCTTCACCGACCTGCCCGGTGTGCAGCAGCACTTCAACATCCCGGCCTCCACGGTCGACGAGGACTTCTTCCGGGACGGACAGCTCTTCGACGGCTCCTCGATCCGCGGCTTCGCCTCGATCCACGAGTCCGACATGCAGCTCATCCCCGACGTGACGACCGCGTACATCGATCCGTTCCGCGAGGCGAGCACCATCGTCATGGTGTTCGACATCTACAACCCGCGCACCGGCGAGATCTACAGCAAGGACCCGCGTCAGGTCGCGAAGAAGGCCGAGAAGTATCTGGCTTCCACGGGGATCGCCGACACCGCCTACTTCGCCCCCGAGGCCGAGTTCTACATCTTCGACGAGGTGCGCTACTCGGTCACCTCGGGCGAGAGCTTCTACAAGGTCGACTCCGAGGAGGCCGCGTGGAACTCCGGCCGCGAGGAAGAGGGCGGCAACCTCGGCAACAAGACACCCTTCAAGGGCGGCTACTTCCCGGTCTCCCCCGTGGACAAGACCGCCGACCTGCGCGACGACATCACGCTGCGCCTGATCGACGCGGGCTTCCACCTGGAGCGCTCGCACCACGAGGTGGGCACCGCAGGTCAGCAGGAGATCAACTACCGCTTCGACACCATGGTGCACGCGGCCGACGACATCCTGAAGTTCAAGTACATCGTCAAGAACACCGCCGAGGAGTGGGGCAAGACCGTCACGTTCATGCCGAAGCCGCTGTTCGGCGACAACGGCTCGGGCATGCACACGCACCAGTCGCTCTGGCTGGAGGGCAAGCCGCTGTTCTTCGACGAGAACGGCTACGGCCAGCTCAGCGACACGGCGCGCTGGTACATCGGCGGTCTGCTCAAGCACGCGCATGCCGTGCTCGCCTTCACCAACCCGACCCTGAACAGCTACCACCGTCTGGTGAAGCATTTCGAGGCGCCGGTGAACCTGGCCTACTCCGCCGGCAACCGCTCCGCCGCGATCCGCATCCCGCTGACCGGTTCGAACCCGAAGGCCAAGCGCATCGAATTCCGCGTTCCGGATGCCTCAGGCAACCCGTACCTCGCGTTCGCCGCGCAGCTGATGGCCGGCCTGGACGGCATCCGCAACCGCATCGAGCCGATGGAGCCGATCGACAAGGACCTCTACGAGCTGCCGCCGGAGGAGGCCAAGAACATCCCGCAGGTGCCGAACTCGCTGCTGGACTCGCTCGAGGCGCTCCGCGCCGACCACGACTTCCTGCTCGAGGGCGGCGTGTTCACCCAGGAGCTCATCGACACCTGGATCGACTACAAGTACAACAACGAGATCCTGCCGATGGCCCAGCGCCCGCACCCGTACGAGTTCGAGCTCTACTACGGCGTCTGAACGCCGCTCGGATCACGCGAATGCCCTGCCTCCCGCTCGGAGGCGGGGCATTCCCATAGGGTCGTCTAGGAGGAACATATGACAGCTGAACACCGTCCCGTGCGCATCGGCGTGCAGATCCAGCCGCAGCACGCCACCTACGAGAAGTTCCGCGACACAGCGGCCGCGCTCGAAGTCCTCGGCGTCGACGTGCTGTTCAACTGGGACCACTTCTTCCCGCTCCGCGGCGAGCCGAACGGTCTGCACTTCGAATCGTGGACGATGCTGGCGGCGCTGGCCGAGCAGACCAGCCGCGTCGAGATCGGCGCCCTGGTGAACTGCAACAGCTACCGGAACGCGAACCTGCAGGCCGACATGGCCCGCACGATCGACCACATCAGCGCGAAGGGCGGTCAGGGGCGATTCATCTTCGGCACCGGATCGGGATGGTTCGAGCGGGACTACGACGAGTACGGCTACGAGTTCGGCACCGCGGGTAGTCGCCTGGACGCCCTCGCCCGCGACCTTCCGGTGATCGAGGACAGATGGGCCAGGCTCAATCCTCCGCCCACCAGGCGCATCCCCGTCCTCATCGGCGGCGGCGGCGAGAAGAAGACGCTGCGGATCGTCGCGCAGCACGCCGACATCTGGCACTCGTTCAGCGATGCGGCCACTCTGGAGCGGAAACTCGGCATCCTGGCTGAGCACGGCCGTGCCGTCGGTCGCGACACGACTCAGATCGAGATCTCCACCGAGATCGGCAACCGCAGTCTCGACGAAGTCGAGCAGCAGTACGCCCTCGGGGCGAGCCTCTTCACCGTCGGCATCTCCGGGCCGGACTACGACATCAGTCGTGTGAAGGACTGGCTCGCGTGGCGCGACGAGAAGAACCGCTGAGCATCGCAGGGGCCGGGCATCGCGATGCGTCCGGCCACTGCGCTCACGTCGGCTCGCTCCGGTGGTAGACGCCGGCCACAAGCGGCTGCAGGTCGCCGTCGCCGGATGCTGCGGACAGGCGCATCGTCAGCACCTCGCCGTCGGATGCCAGGACCATGACGTTGCGGCCGCGCTCCGAACTCCGCTCCAGGATGAGCTCTCCGTCGATCCACGCAGCCGTACCCGGCGCCGTCGGCACGAACCCGTAGGAGTCGAACCACCACCAGCCCTCGCCGAGAACGACGCCGTGGCCCGCCATCGCGCTATCCGTGCGCGTCTCGGCGTAGTCGACGATCAACGCCCCGCCGGGGCCGGAGGAGAGCGCCAGGTCGGCGTGCGCGCGCCCGGCCGGTGTCCAGGCCGTCGCGAACACCTCCTCCTCCCCGCCCAGCGGCCGTGGAGCGCCTCCAGCGCGGTCACCACGGCATCGGGCGCTCAGGAGCGCGTGTGCCGTCGTTCGGCATGTGCGGCAGCTCGGTGCCACCGGCGCGGATGCAGAGCCACCGCAGCTCCCCCGGGCTGTCCGGCAGCGCGCGCCAGGTGCGCCAGACGTTCTGGCCGACCCGCACGACCGTGCCGGGCCCGACATCGACGACATCGTCGTCCAGACCCATCTGACCGCGCCCCTCCAGGAAGACGTAGAGCTCCTCCACGCTGGCGTGGGAGTGCCAGTACCCGGCCTGCTCCCCCGGCACCAGCGCGTTGGCCGTCATGCCGATGTACTGCATGGTGAGCTCATGATCGACGACGCGGCGCCCGTCCCTCGACCTGTTCTCGTCGAACCCGCCGTAGTGGCCTCGCCAGTCTTCGAGGCCGCCGACCTGCGTAACCTGATATCCCTCAGTCATCCTGCATCCTCTCTCGGTTCACCGCTCAGCACGGCGTGCGACCATCCGTCGCCCTGCCGCTCGTACACCAGCCGCAGGTGACGACGGTCCGCCGATCCCTGCCAGAACTCGATCCGCTCGGGCACGACGCGCCAGAGCGCCCAATCGCCCTCCGTCACGCCATCCCGCGCCGCGGCCGACCGCGCGGCGAGGTCCGCGGCGGACTCGGCCTCGGTTCCCTGCAGGACAGGCCCGCGCACGCGCACCGCGCGCACCTGAGACGGCCACCAGAAGCTCAGTGCAGCGGACGGATGTACGGCGAGCTGATGCCCCTTCGCCGAGGAGCGGGGGCTGGCGAAGGCCCAGCCCAGCCTGTCGACGTCCTTGAGGATCAGGGTGCGAGCATCCGGCCGCCCCTCGGCGTCGACGGTCGACAGAGTCATCGCGTGCGGCTCCACGACGCCGGCCGCCAGCGCCTCGTCGAACCAGGTGAGGAAGAGCGTCACAGGGTCGTCGGGCACCGCACGCGGATCGAACGGCGGCGCCGATCCGGTGAGCGCGGGCACAGCACGCAGCAGGTAGCGGATGGATCTCGTCATGCGATCCTCTCGGTCAGCCGTAGAAGTGCTTCTCGAACACGCGGCGGGCACGGCGCGTGACCCTCAGGTACTCCTCGTCGAGGTGCGTCGCGGAGCGATCAGGGTAGCCGAGCAGGCGGGCGACGGCGTCGAGTTCCCTGCGGTCCGCAGGCAGGATGTCGGTCGACTTGCCGGTGTACAGCGTGATCGCCGAGCGAAGCCGGCTGGAGAGCAGCCATGCCGCGCGCAGACGGGTGACGGCCGAGGCCGGCAGCAGCCCGGCATCCGCAGCGGCCGACAGCGCGCCCAGGGTCGACGTCGTGCGCAGCGCCGGGATGCGGGAGGCGTGCTGCAGCTGCAGCAGCTGCGCCATCCACTCCGCGTCGCTGAGCGTCCCCGGTCCGAGCTTGAGATGCCGGCGCGGATCGACGCCCTGCGGAAGCCGCTCCCCCTCGACCCTGGCCTTGATCCTCTTGATCTCGCGGATCTCCTGCAGCTCGATCGACGCCGGAAAGCGGATGCTGTCGGCGAGGTCCATGAACCGGGTGATGAGCTTCGCACTTCCCGCGACGCCCCGCGCCCGCAGCAGCGCCTGAGCCTCCCAGGAGAGGGACCAGCGCCGGTAGTACTCGGTGTACGCGTCGAACGACCGCGCCAGCGGACCGTTGCGCCCCTCCGGGCGGAGGTCGGCGTCGAGCTCGAGCGGCAGCCGGTGGTCCGTGAGGTGCTCGCGCAGGCCCGCGACGATCTTCGCGGACAGCTGCTGGGCGATGTGCGGCTCCACGCCGTTCGCATCGTAGACGAACAGCACGTCCGCATCTGACCCGAACCCGAGCTCCGCTCCGCCGAACCGCCCCATGCCGATCACTGAGAAGTCCAGCGCGTCGTGCTCGAGCGGCACGACCTCGCGCCGCACCGCGCGGAGCGCCGCCTGGATCGCCGCTTCGGTGATGTCCGTGAGCGCCTGCGCGACCTGCCCGATCGTGAGCACGTCCAGCACCGCGCCCATCGCCGTGCGGAGAAGCTCCCGGCGACGCATTGCGCGCACCGCCTTGGCCGCATCGGCGACCGTGTCGTGCCGGGTCTGTATGGCCCTCGCCTCGTCATCGAGCGCCTTCGCCGAGCGCGGACGCAGCTGCCCCTCGCTGTCGAGCCAGGCGACCGACTCGGGAATCCACTCCATGAGCTCGCCGATGTACCGTGATCCCGACAGCACCCGGGTCAGGCGCTCCGCGGCGCCCGCCGAATCGCGCAGCATGCGCAGGAACCAGGGTGTGTCTCCCAGCCGCTCGCTGATCCGGCGGAACGCGATCAGGCCGTAGTCGGGATCGCTGCCGTCGGCGAACCAGCGCACCATGATCGGCATCAGCGAGCGCTGCACGACCGCCTTGCGGCTGAGCCCGCCGGTGAGCGCGCCGATATGCCGCAGCGCACCGGCCGGATCGCGGAATCCGATAGCGGCGAGACGGTCGTGCGCCTGTGCGGCCGACAGCGTCCGCTCCTCCTCGGGAAGGGCGGCGACAGCGCTGAGCAGGGGCCGGTAGAACAGGCGTACGTGGATCTCGCGCACCTCGCGACGGATCGCCTCCCAGCGCTGCCACACGCCCTCGCCGGTGTCCGCCAGGCCCGTCGCACGGGCCAGCACGCGCAGCCCCGCATCCGTGCGGGGCATGAGGTGCGTGCGACGCAGTTCGCGCAGCTGCAGGCGGTGCTCGAGCAGGCGCAGCATCCGGTAGTCGGCCCCGAAAGTCGCGGCATCCGAGCGGCCGATGTAGCCGCGGTCCCGCAGCGCGTCGAGGGCTTCGAGCGTGCCGCGCACGCGCAGCGACTCGTCCGCGAGACCGTGCACGAGTTGCAGCAGCTGCACCGTGAACTCGATGTCGCGCAGTCCGCCCTCGCCGAGCTTCAGCTGGTAGGCCGCATCGGCGGGGTCGATGTGCGCGGTGACGCGCTCCCGCATCTGCTGCACGCTGTCGACGAAGTCCTCGCGCGCGGCACTCGACCAGATCAGCGGCTGCACGGCGGCGAGATACTCGTCGCCCAGCACCGGATCCCCGGCCAGCGGTCGCGCCTTCAGCAGTGCCTGGAACTCCCAGCTCTTCGCCCAGCGCTCGTAGTAAGCGAGATGCGACGCGAGCGAACGCACCAGAGCGCCCTGCTTGCCCTCCGGGCGCAGTGCGGCGTCGACCTCCCACAGCGGAGGCTCGACCTCCGGGCCTGCGAGGATGCTCATGGCCTCGCGGGCGAGCCGGGTGGCATGGTCGAGAGCCCGGGACTCGGCGAGCACGTCCTCGTCGGTCGTGCCCGCGACGAAGATCACGTCGACGTCGCTGATGTAGTTCAGCTCCCGCGCACCGGCCTTGCCCATGCCGATGATCGAGAGCCGCGTGGCCTGCACCTCGACGAGCGGGACCGTCTCCGCCAGGCGCGTCCGTGCGACGGCGAGGGCGCCCTCGAGCGCGGCCCCGCGGCATCCGCCAGCGCGGCGGAGGTCGCGTCGATGAGACCGGCCGGATCGGCGGACATCACGTCGATGAGGGCGATCTCGCTGAGCAGCCGGCGGTACGCGACGCGCAGCGCCACCACGGCCTCCGAGCCCCCGTCGGATGCGGCTCCGTCCTGGGCGTGCACCGACTGCAGCATCCGCTCGCGCATCGTCTGTCCGTCCGGCAGCGCACCGGGCTGACTCTGCAGCACCGCGAGATGGTCGGGATGACGCAACAGGAACTCGGCGACTCCGGCGGATGCCCCGAGGAGCCGCCAGGCGCGCGTGCGCGCCGCAGCATCCGCCAGCACGGCGGAGACCTCATCGGGAACGCGCCGGGCGATCCGGACCATCCCCTCGAGCGCGCCGTCGGGGTCCGCGGCGCGAGCGCCCTCCAGCAGCTCCGCCCGTGACGAGCCGGTCAGCCCTGCAAGCTCCTGCAGAGCCGCCGACGCCGCGCTCAACTCGGCGAAGCCGAGCCGGGCGAGCGCCGACAGCGAGACGGTCTCGTCCTGGCGGGCCATGGAATCAGAGCAGCTCGAGATTGCTCTTGAGCTCGAACGGCGTCACCTGACCGCGGTACGCCTCCCACTCCTTGCGCTTGTTCAGCAGCACGTAGTTGAACACCTGCTCGCCGAGCGTCTCGGCCACCAGCTCGGAATCCTCCATGAGCTCCAGCGCATGATCCAGGCTCGCCGGGAGAGGCGCGTAGCCCAGCGCCCGGCGCTCCGCATCGCTGAGCGTCCAGACGTTGTCCTCGGCCTCGGGCGGCAGATCGTACTCCTCCTCGATGCCCTTCAGCCCGGCAGCGAGCACCAGCGCGTACGCCAGATACGGGTTCGTCGCGGAGTCGAGGCCGCCGGTACTCGACGCGCGACGACTGGCCCTTGTTCGGCTTGTACATCGGCACCCGGACGAGCGCCGACCTGTTCTGGTGCCCCCAGGTCACGAAGCTCGGCGCCTCGCCGCCGCTCCAGAGCCGCTTGTACGAGTTCACGAACTGATTGGTCACCGCGGCGATCTCGTTCGCGTGCCGCAGCAGGCCGGCGATGAAGTGCCGGCCGGTGCGGGAGAGCTGATACTGCGCGCCCTCCTCGTAGAACGCGTTCACGTCGCCCTCGAACAGCGACATGTGCGTGTGCATGCCGCTGCCGGGGTGGTCGCTGAGCGGCTTGGGCATGAACGTGGCGTACACGCCCTGCTCGATCGCGACCTCCTTCACGACGGTGCGGAACGTCATGATGTTGTCCGCCGTGGTGAGGGCGTCCGCGTAGCGCAGGTCGATCTCGTTCTGGCCCGGCCCGCCCTCGTGGTGGCTGTACTCCACCGAGATGCCGAGGTCCTCCAGCATCCGCACCGCGCGCCGGCGGAAATCGTGCGCGGTGCCGCCGGGCACGTTGTCGAAGTAGCCGGCGGAGTCGGCCGGGATCGGCCCCTCCGGACCGATCTGCGAGGACTTCAGCAGGTAGAACTCGATCTCGGGATGCGTGTAGAACGTGAAGCCGGCATCCGCGGCCTTCGCCAGCGTGCGGCGCAGCACATGCCGCGGATCGGACACCGCGGGCTGCCCGTCGGGCGTGGTGAGGTCGCAGAACATGCGAGCGGTGGGGTCGATCTCACCGCGCCAGGGCAGGATCTGGAAGGTGGTCGGATCGGGCTGCGCGAGCAGATCGGACTCGAACGAGCGGGTCAGCCCCTCGATCGCCGATCCGTCGAAGCCGATGCCCTCGGCGAAAGCGCCCTCGACCTCGGCCGGCGCGATCGCCACCGACTTCAGGGTGCCGATCACGTCGGTGAACCACAGACGCACGAACTTGACGCCGCGCTCCTCGATGGTCCGCAGCACGAAATCCCGCTGTTTGTCCATAGGTGTCAGTCCCAGCCGTTCTCGGCCGCTTCCTCCTCGGCCCACTTGTTGGAGCGCTCCGTCATGACCTGCGGCGCACGAGCAGCCTCAGCGGCCGTGTCGAACGGACCCACGCGGTCGTACGACGTCGAGACCATACCGTGCTCGACCTGCTTGGTCGTGAGGTTGTACCAGTACTTGTCGTC
This sequence comes from Microbacterium sp. KUDC0406, assembly GCF_021582875.1. Taxonomy (NCBI): domain Bacteria; kingdom Bacillati; phylum Actinomycetota; class Actinomycetes; order Micrococcales; family Microbacteriaceae; genus Microbacterium; species Microbacterium sp. KUDC0406. The sequence continues at coordinate 1,165,848 of NZ_CP091138.1, forward strand.
GCCTTCGGGCATGGCCCCATCCCTTCATCAGCCGTTGTCACGATCCTAACGTCGTCGTGTGCTCTCGCTAGGCTAATGCCCATGGCACAAGCGATCGGCGTCGACATCGGCGGCACAGGCATCAAGGCGGGAATCGTCAACCTCTCGCACGGAACACTCGACTCCGACCGCATTCGGGTCCCCACGCCGAAGGGCGCCTCCCCGGCCGACGTGCTGGGCGCCGTCAAGGAGGTGCTCGACACCCTCGGCGTCGCCGACTCGGACCTGCCGCTCGGCGTCGCCTTCCCGGCGATCGTCAAGTACGGCAAGACGCTGTCCGCCGCGAATGTCTCGGACGACTGGATCGGGTTCGAGGCCGAGAAGTTCTTCGAGGACGGCCTCGGGCGAGACATCCACTTCGTGAACGACGCGGATGCCGCCGGCGTCGCCGAGGCGCGCCATGGCGCCGCCCGCGACGCACAGGGGCTCACGATCCTCGCGACGCTCGGAACCGGCATCGGCTCGGCGTTCCTCTACGACGGCGTGCTCGTCCCCAACACCGAGCTCGGCCACCTGCTGTACGACGGCACCTCGGTGGACACGGCCTCGATCGAGAAGTGGACGGCGTACTCCGCGATGGAGCGCGAGAACCTCTCCTGGGAGGACTGGTCGGCCAGGCTGCAGGTGTTCTTCCGTCATGTCGAGTTCCTGTTCAGCCCCGACCTGTTCGTCGTCGGCGGCGGCGTCTCGAAGCACCCGGAGAAGTTCATCCCGCTGCTGGAGCTGAACACGCCGATCGTGCCGGCGATCCACCGCAACTCGTCAGGCATCATCGGCGCGGCATCTCTCGCCGCCGACTGATACCGGCCTCTGCGCAGAAGGACCGGCCCCGATGGGGCCGGTCCTTCTGCGCGGCGTGGATCGATCAGGCCACGTCGTCGGGCACGTCGTCCTCGATGGGTTCGTCCTTCTCGTAGGGACCTCCGGTGGCGCCGGGATCGTCGGCGACAGGATCATCGGACCTCTGCCGTCCGACGAGCTCTTCGGGGATCATCGGCTTCTCGTCGTCGTGCTCTCGCTGGTCGGACATGTTCTCCTCCGTGGGTTGGAGTCTCCACACCATCACGCCGAGACGCCGTGCGCTGCCCCATTGACATGGCGCGGCGGTGGGCTGTGAACGGGCCGGCCTGTACGCCGGGTTCTGTCCGGGGGCATGCGCCCCGTGGACGGTCATCTCTCTCGGCGACACGTTGCCGTGCCGCTCCAGCGGCCTACCCGAGGACTCGGCGAGCCGCGTCAGCATCCTCTGTCTGGCCTTGCTCCGGGCGAGGTTTACCTGGCAGGCCGTGTCACCACGGCCCCCGGTGGTCTCTTACACCACCCTTTCACCCTTACCCCTCCGGGACCCTTCGACAAGCTCAGGGGCCCAGCGAGGCGGTCTGCTCTCTGTGGCACTGTCTCGCGGATTGCTCCGGGTGGGTGTTACCCACCGCCCTGCCCTGTGGAGCCCGGACGTTCCTCGGTGCGGTCACCCGCAACGCGACCGTCCAGCCGACCCGTTCACTCTTCGATTCTAGGCGTCTTTGCCCGCGTCGTCCGCGATGCGCAGATCGAGCGGGATGTCGATGTCGAACCCTGGGAACAGCCGGGCGGTCGCCGCGACGGCCGCCGCCTGCACGGCCTCGGCCGCTGCATCCGCCTGCTCCGCAGGACAGTGCACGATCACCTCGTCGTGCAGGAAGAACGCCAGGTGCGCACCGCCGGCGAAGACCGGACCGGATGCCGGTGCCGGCGACACCGCGGCAGGCAGCGCCGAGAGCCTGTGCCGGATCTCGGCCAGCCACAGCAGTGACCACTCCGCCGCCGTTCCCTGCACGACGAAGTTGCGCGTGAACCGGCCACGATCCCTCGCCCTGCTGCGCGCGCGACGCTCCTCGACGCCGCCTGCGGCGGGGTCGCTCGCACGGGACTGCGCGTCGCGCCAGGCGCCGTCCGGCGGCGGTGAGCTGCGGCCGAGCAGTGTCGACACGACGCCGCCCTCCTCCCCTGTGCGGGCCGCACGATCGACCAGCCCCATCGCCCGCGGGAACACCTTGCGCAGCCGCGGCATCAGACGACCGCTCTCGCCTGTGGTCGCGCCGTACATCGCGCCCAGCACCGCGTACTTCGCCTCCGATCGCGTGGAGACCGCACCGGAGCGCACCACGCCCTCGTAGAGGTCGGCGCCGCGAGCGGCATCCGCCATCGCGCGGTCCTGCGACATCGCTGCGAGCACCCGAGGCTCCAGCTGAGCGACATCCGCGAGCACGAATCGCCATCCCGCATCCGCGCGCACCGCCGGACGCAGGCTGCGCGGGATCTGCAGCGCTCCCCCGCCGCTGGACGCCCAGCGCCCGGTGACGACCCCGCCGGTGAGGTAGATCGGGCGGAACCGGCCGTCGCGCACCCACTCCCGCAGCCAGGTCCAGCCGTTCGCCGTGTGCAGCCGTGCGAGCTTCTTGTACTCCAGGAGCGGCGCGACGGCCGGATGCTCCTGCTCGGCGAGCTCCCACCGCGACGTGGACTCGACGAGGATGCCCGCCCTGTGCAGCGATCGCAGCAGCCGCGGCGGACTGTCGATCGGCACGTCACGTTCGCCCAGCTGCTCCCCGACCCGCGCCGCCAGCTGCGCCATCTTCGCGGGGCGCGCTCCGGTGAGCGGCCGGGGCCCGAGCGCGCCCTCGAGGATGCCCTCGTGCACGGCGACGTCCCAGGGCAGCCCCGCCGCCGTCATCTCCTCGGCGACCAGCGCGCCGGTCGACTCGGCCCGGCAGAGCAGGTCGAGCCGAGCATCCGGCGCGCGCCGGAGCGCGGCGCGCTGACGCGCCCACTCCGCGAGCAGCTCGTCGATCTCATCATCAGGAGCCGCGCCGGCGTCCACCTCGAACAGCGCCTGAGGCCGCGGCTCGGCCGACGCGGCTCGGATCCAGCGCCGAGAAGCGGGCAGCGGCTCGGCCAGGGACGCCGTGTCGCGCAGGATCGCGTGGCAGAGCAGCAGGTCGTGCGCCCTGCGCAGGCGGATGCCGGCCGCCAGAAGCGGCGGGTAGGCGTCGCGCAGGGTGCGGACGACCCACAACGGGCTCGTGCGCTCCCATCGTGCGACCGCGGCCGCCAGGTCGTCGGGCACGCAGACCTCGCGCCCCAGCTCTTCGCCGGCCCCGTCGCAGAGGACCAGCACGCACCCGCCGTCGGTGTGCCGGCCGAGCACGACGGCCGCGGGCCGCGGACTCGTCGCATCCGTTCGGTTCACGTCTCGACGTTACGCCAGACCTGCGACACCGCTCCGCCAGCGTCTACCGTGGAGGGACACGACAGAGGGAGCCATCGTCATGACCGACTCGACCGTCTTCACCGCCCACAACGGGTTCAGCCTGCCTCCGCAGGGTCTCGGCACCTACAACCTCCGCGGTGAATCCGGTGCCGATGCCGTGCGGCAGGGCATCGAGCTCGGATATCGGCTGATCGACACCGCTTTCAACTACGAGAACGAGGGCGCCGTGGGCTGGGGTGCCGCCGGCGCGGCGGTCGATCGGGGCGAGCTCATCCTGACCACGAAGCTCGCCGGCCGGCACCATGCCGCAGACCGCGCCCGCACGGCACTCGAGGAGAGCAGGTTCCGCCTCGGCGTGGAATCGATCGATCTCGCGCTCATCCACTGGCCGAACCCGAGCGTCGACCGCTACGTCGAGGCATGGCAGGCACTCGTCGATGCCAGGGAGCGCGGACTGGTCCGGCAGATCGGCGTGTCGAACTTCCTTCCCGAGCACCTCGCACGGATCGAGGAGGCCACCGGCGTGCGACCGGTGGTGAACCAGATCGAACTGCATCCGCACTTCCCGCAGCGGGACGCGCTCGACTTCCACCGCGAGCACGGCATCCTCACAGAGGCGTGGAGCCCGATCGGACGGGCCCGTGACGTCATCGACGAGCCGACGATCCTGGAGATCGCCCGGACGCACGGCACGACGCCGGTGCAGACCGTGCTCGCGTGGCATCGCGCGCGCGGCGTCGTGGCCATCCCCAAGGCGGCCGATCCGGCGCACCAGCGTCAGAACCTCGCGGCGAACGACATCACGCTGGCTCCGGACGAGGTCGATCGGATCACCGCGCTCGGGCGGCCGGACGGGCGTCTCTTCGACGCCGACCCGCGCACGCACGAGGAGCAGTGACGGTCTCGTCTCAGTGCCCTGATTCCTCCGTGCGCACCAGGATCGCGCCGCACTCGGGGCAGGACACCACGACGTCGGACGGCTCGCGGCGGATGGCGGTGAGGTCGGTGCCCGACAGCACCATCCGGCATCCCTCGCAGGTGCCGGCACGCAGCAGCGCGGCGGCCGGCACAGTGCGCACAGCCCGACGGTCGTAGTCGGCGAGAAGCTCGGCGGGGATGCCGCCGGCGACGGCCGCCCGGTCTCGGGCGAGCTGTTCGCCCTCCGCCTCCGCGGCGGCGATGTCGGCCTTGGCCCGGCGGGTGAGCTCGCCTCCCTCGGCGCTGGTCTCGTCGATGAGCGCCTGCTGGGCGGCCACTGCGGCCTCCGCCTCCTCGACGGCTCCCATCCGCTCGAGCTGTACGTCTTCGAGCGTGCTGAGGCGCTGGCCGAGGCTGGCGATCTCCTGCTCGAGGGCGACGGCGTCCTTCGGACTGGTCACGGTCGCGAGTCGCGCCGCGTCGCGGTCACGGCGCTGCTCGGCGAGCGCCACGTCCGACTCGACGCGCGCGAGCTCCGCCTGCGCATCGTCCCGGGCTCCCGCCAGTGCGGTCAGCTCGCGCAGCTGCTCCTGCCGCTGCGCGGCCAGCTCGGAGATGCGGGCGCCCTGCGCCGGATTCTTCGCGGCTTTCGAGGCGCGCGCGATACGCAGGTCGAGATCGGCGATGTCGAGCAGGGCGCGCTGGCTTTCGGGATTCGCGTTCACGGGGTCCAATCTATCCCGCGAGGTCAGCCGACGTCGCCGTCGAGGTAGAGCCAGTCCCTGCCCTCCCGGACGAACCTGCTGCGCTCACGCAGCTCGCCGCGTCCGGACTCGTCGCGATAGGCGGCGACGAACGAGACGGTGCCCTCGGTGTCGAACGGTCCGCCTCCCGCCGTCGAGACGATCTCGAGCCACAGCCAGCGGGTCGTCTGGTGCAGATCGAGCACGGCTGGCCTGGTGGACGGATGCCAGGAGCGCAGCAGGTGCGCCGTGTCTCCGGTCGCGAACGCGGTGAACCGCGAGCGCATCAGGCGCTCGGCGGTCGGAGCGGGCAGACCCGCGATGATCGGACCGCAGCACTCCCCGAAGCGCGCACCGCTCGAGCAGGGGCAGCGGGCGGAGTCGTCGAGCGCGGCGGGCATGGCTCCATCGTGGCATCCTCGGCTCGCTAGAGTGGTGGATACGCGCCTATAGCTCAGTCGGCTAGAGCGCCACGCTTACACCGTGGATGTCGGGAGTTCGAGTCTCTCTGGGCGCACTTCGGAACCGTCGGCGATGTGCGACGCGCCTGAGGATGAGGGATAGGCTGAGCACAGTGCGCGTTGTGTGAAGCCGACAAGGCTCACCGATGCGGCGTCCCGTTCCCTTGGCATGATCTGCCATCACGACGAAAGGTCGACCGTGACCGTTCACGATCAGGATCCGTACTCGCAGGGCCCGCTCGACAGCGACCCGGAGGAGACCGGCGAGTGGCAGCAGTCCCTCGATGAACTCGTCGAGGCGAAGGGCCACGGCCGCGGGCGAGAGATCATGCTCAGCCTGCTGAAGCGCTCCAAGGATCTGCACCTGGGCGTGCCGATGGTTCCCACCACCGACTACATCAACACGATCGCCCCCGAGAACGAGCCCGCGTTCCCCGGCGACGAGGAGCTCGAGCGCCGTTACCGGCACTGGATCCGCTGGAACGCCGCGATCACGGTGCACCGCGCCCAGCGCCCCGGCATCGGCGTCGGCGGGCACATCTCCACCTACGCCTCCGCCGCCTCGCTGTACGAGGTCGGCCACAACCACTTCTTCCGCGGCCGTGACGACGCGAACGGCGGGGATCAGATCTTCTACCAGGGCCATGCCTCCCCCGGCATGTACGCCCGCGCCTTCCTCGAGGGGCGGCTCACCGAGACGCAGCTGGACGCGTTCCGCCAGGAGAAGTCCGGCGCCCCGAACGGACTGCCCTCGTACCCGCACCCGCGGATGATGCCGGAGTTCTGGCAGTTCCCGACCGTGTCGATGGGCATCGGCCCGATCAACGCGATCTACCAGGCGATGACGAACAAGTACCTCGCAAACCGCGGCATCAAGGACGTCTCGGACTCGCACGTCTGGGCGTTCCTGGGCGACGGCGAGATGGACGAGGTCGAGTCCCGCGGCCAGCTGCAGGTCGCCGCGAACGAGGGCCTCGACAACCTCACCTTCGTGATCAACTGCAACCTGCAGCGCCTGGACGGGCCCGTCCGCGGTAACGGCAAGATCATCCAGGAGCTGGAGAGCTTCTTCCGCGGCGCGGGCTGGAACGTCATCAAGGTGGTCTGGGGCCGGGAGTGGGACGACCTGCTCGCCCGAGACACCGAGGGCGCGCTGCTGAACCTCATGAACATCACGCCCGACGGCGACTACCAGACGTACAAGGCCGAGAACGGCGCCTACGTCCGGGAGAACTTCTTCGGACGCGACGAACGCGCCGCCGCCCTGGTCAAGGACCTCACCGATGACCAGATCTGGCAGCTGCGCCGCGGCGGCCACGACTACCGCAAGGTGTACGCCGCGTACAAGGCCGCCATGGAGCACAAGGGCCAGCCCACCGTCATCCTCGCGAAGACGGTGAAGGGATACGGCCTCGGACCGCACTTCGAGGGCCGCAACGCGACCCACCAGATGAAGAAGATGACGCTGGACGACCTCAAGCTGTTCCGCGACACCATGCACATTCCGATCACGGACGCGCAGCTCGAGGCCGACCCGTACCGGCCGCCGTACTACCACCCGGGGCAGAACGACGAGACCATCCAGTACATGCTGGAGCGACGTCACGACCTGGGCGGATTCCTGCCGGAGCGCCGCACCACGCACGTGGGCCTGCAGCTTCCGCAGGACAAGGACTACGCGCTGCCGAAGAAGGGCTCGGGCAACCAGGAGGTCGCCACGACCATGGCGTTCGTGCGCATGGTCAAGGACCTCATGCGCGTGAAGGGCTTCGGCGAGCGGATCGTCCCGGTCATCCCGGACGAGGCGCGCACCTTCGGCATGGACGCCTACTTCCCCACCGCGAAGATCTACAACCCGAACGGCCAGAACTACACCTCGGTCGACCGGGAGCTGCTCCTCGCCTACAAGGAGAGCCCGCAGGGTCAGCTGATGCACGTCGGCATCAACGAGGCCGGCGCGACCGCCGCCTTCACGGCGACGGGCACGTCGTACGCCACGCACGGCGAGCCGCTGATCCCGATCTACATCTTCTACTCGATGTTCGGCTACCAGCGCACCGGCGACGCCTTCTGGGCCGCCGGCGATCAGATGACGCGCGGCTTCGTGATCGGCGCCACCGCCGGCCGCACCACGCTGACCGGAGAGGGCACCCAGCACGCTGACGGACACTCGCCCCTGCTCGCCTCGACCAACCCGGCGACGCTTGTGTACGACGCCGCCTACGGCTACGAGGTCGCGCACATCGTGCAGGCCGGCATCGAGCGCATGTACGGCGGCACGCACCCCGACCCGGATGTCATGTACTACCTCACCGTGTACAACGAGCCGATGCGTCAGCCGGCCGAGCCGGAGGACGTCGACGTCGAGGGCATCCTCAAGGGCCTGCACCGCATTGCGCCGGGCTCCGGCGAGGGCCACCGCGTGCAGCTGATGGCATCCGGCGTCGGCGTGCCGTGGGCGCTCGAGGCGCAGCAGCTGCTGCGCGAGGACTGGGGCGTCTCGGCGGATGTCTGGTCGGTGACCTCGTGGAACGAGCTGCGCCGCGACGGACTGGCCGCCGACGAGCACAACTTCCTGCACCCCGAGCAGGAGCCGCGCACCGCGTACCTCACCGAGAAGCTGCGGAGCGCCGAGGGCCCGGTCATCGCGACGAGCGATTACATGCACGCCGTCCAGGACCAGATCCGCCAGTGGGTGCCCGGCTCGTACTACACGCTGGGAGCCGACGGTTTCGGCTTCGCCGACACCCGTGCCGCGGCGCGCCGATTCTTCAAGATCGACGGCCCCTCGATGGTGGTCCGCACCCTCCAGGCAATGGCCGACGAGGGCAAGGTCGAGCGCTCGATCGTCGCTCAGGCCATCGCGAAGTACGACCTGTACAACGTGAACGCGGGCACCAGCGGGAACGCGGGCGGCGAGAGCTGAGCACCAGGTGACAGCGACTCCCGCGCCGGCCGTCGACAAGGCAGCGACGCTCGCCTGGCTGCGCCGGATCTCCGGCGATCTGGCCACGGCGACGATCAAGCGCCTCGAGGAGACGCTGCCCTGGTACGCCGACATGCCACCGGCCCGACGGTCCTCCGTCGGGCTGGTGGCCCAGGCCGGCATCACCTCGTTCATCCAGTGGTACGAGGATCCGAGTTCCACGCCGTGGATCGGTGCGGACTTCTTCGCCGCGGCGCCCCGTGAACTGCTGCGCAGCGTCAGTCTGCAGCAGACGCTGCAGCTGATCCGCGCGACGGTCGACGTCACCGAGGAGCGTGTCGCCGGCAAGGACGAGAGCGTCCGTGAGGCGATCCTGCTGTACTCCCGCGATGTCGCGTTCGCCGCCGCGGACGTGTACGCCCGCGCCGCGGAGTCGCGCGGGCTGTGGGATGCCCGTCTCGAGGCGCTCGTCGTCGACTCGATCCTCACCGGCGAGGCGGACGAGGAGCTGCCCAGTCGCATCGCCGCCCTCGGCTGGCACGGGCATGGCGAGGTGAGCGTGATCGTCGGCACGACTCCGGCGCAGTTCGACGTCGACACCGTGCGCCGCACCGCCCGTAAGCTCGCCGTCGACGTGCTGATCGGCGTTCAGGGCTCGCGTCTGGTGCTCGTCGTCGGTCGTGCCCGGCTCCCCGGACGCGAGGAGCCCACCGACGAGCTGCCGTTCGAGGAGATCGCCAGCCGCCTCGAGCCGTCCTTCGGCCCCGGCTACGTCGTGCTGGGTCCTCCGGTTGCCGCGCTGGTGGACGCCGGGCAGAGTGCCAGAGCGGCACTGGCGGGTTTCGCCGTCGCACGCGCCTGGCGCGGCGCACCGCGCCCCGTCGAAGCCGACGACCTGCTGCCGGAGCGCGCTCTCGCCGGCGACGCGCTGGCGAAGCAGACCCTCATCGAGCGGATCTACCGCCCGCTGCAGGCGCACTCCCCGATCTGGTCACCACGCTGTGGAGCTACCTGGACAACGGGCGATCGCTGGAGGCCACGGCGCGCGAGCTGTTCGTGCATCCGAACACGGTGCGCTACCGCCTCAAGAGGGTCAGCGAGGTGATCGGCTGGGATGCCACGGGCCCGCGTGAGGCGCTCATCCTTCAGACCGCCCTCATCCTCGGCTCGATCGGCACGGCGGAGCCGGTCCGTCGACGTCCGCTGGGACGCCGACCGCGCTGACAGGTGTGCGCCACGCACAAAGGAAACACGGATTGTTGTGAGAGATCATCCACCGCGTCATCCGGATCGTTGGCAGAATGGGTGAGTGATCGTCGTCGCCTGCCCTGGACAGGGCTCTCAGACCCCCGGCTTCCTCTCCCCTGGCTCGAACTCGACGGTGTCGCCGAGCAGCTGGCGGCGTACTCCGAGGCCGCCGGCGTCGACCTGGTGCGACACGGCACCGAGTCCGACGCCGACACCATCCGCGACACGCAGATCGCGCAGCCGCTGATCGTCGCGGCCTCGCTCGTCGCCGCGACGCAGCTCGAGAAGGCGGCGGGCCGACGCGCTGAGGCTCTCGCGGGTCACTCCGTCGGCGAGTTCGCCGCCGTCGCGATCGCGGGTGTGCTCGCCGACGCCGACGCCATGCGGCTCGTCGGCGTCCGTGGACGTGCGATGGCGGATGCCGCGGCGCAGACACCCACAGGCATGAGCGCGGTCCTTCGCGGCGACGAGGAAGCCGTGCTCGCGCGCCTCGCCGACCTCGACCTGACGGCCGCCAACTACAACGTCGCCGGTCAGATCGTGGCGGCCGGCGCGCTCACCGCACTGGCGCAGCTCGCAGAGCAGCCCGTCGCGGGCACGCGGGTCATGCCGCTGCAGGTGGCCGGGGCCTTTCACACCGCATACATGGAGCCGGCCGTCGAGACTCTGCGCTCCGCCGTCGCCGACGTCACCGTCTCCGACCCGCGCGCGACCCTGTGGTCGAATCGTGACGGTGCCGTGGTCGCCTCCGGCGCGGATGCCGTGGATCGCCTCGTCACACAGGTGTCCTCGCCGGTGCGCTGGGACCTCTGCATGGCATCGTTCGCCGAGCACGGCGCGACGGGCTTCATCGAGCTCGCCCCCGCGGGCGCACTCGCGGGGCTCGCCAAACGCGGGCTGCCCGGCGTGCCGAGCGTCGCGGTGAAGACCCCGGAAGACCTCGACGCGGCGGTGGCGCTGCTGAACGGAGAAGCAGTATGAACCGCATCCTCGCCCAGGCGACCGGCCCGGCGCACACCCGCATCTACTCGTACGGTGCGGCGCGCGGCGAGAACGCGGTACCGAACGACGATCTGATCGGCCCGATCGACTCCAGCGACGAGTGGATCCGCCAGCGCACCGGCATCGTCACCCGCACACGCGCCGTGCCGGAGACCGATGCGATCGACCTGTCCACCGCCGCCGCCGCGGAGGCGATCGAGAAGTCCGGCATCGCGCCCACCGACATCGATCTGGTCATCGTCGCCACCATCAGCAATCCCAAGCAGTCGCCGTCGGTCTCGGCGATCGTGGCGGACCGCGTGGGCGCGAATCCGGCCGCAGCCTATGACATCAATGCCGCCTGCGCCGGCTACGCCTACGCGATCACGCAGGCCGATGCCCTCATCCGCAGCGGTGCGGCCCATTACGCGCTGGTCATCGGCGCGGAGAAGCTCTCCGACATCGTCGACCCGACCGATCGCAGCATCTCGTTCCTGCTGGGCGACGGCGCGGGCGCCGCGGTGGTCGGGCCCAGCGACACCCCCGCCATCTCTCCGGCCGTGTGGGGCTCGGACGGCAGCAACGCCGAGGCCGTGGGCATGAACCACACGCTCACCGAGTTCCGCGACGGCGCCGCCCCCTGGCCGACGCTGCGCCAGGAGGGTCCGAAGGTGTTCCGCTGGGCCGTCTGGGAGATGGCCAAGGTCGCCCGCGAGGCTCTGGATCGCGCCGGGATCGAGGCCTCCGACCTCGCCGCGTTCATCCCGCACCAGGCCAACATGCGCATCATCGACGAGTTCGCGAAGCAGCTGAAGCTGCCCGAGACCACGATCATCGCCCGCGACATCGAGACCACGGGCAACACCTCCGCGGCGTCCATCCCGCTCGCGACGCACCGTCTGCTGCAGGAGCACCCGGAGCTCTCCGGCGGCCTGGCGCTGCAGATCGGCTTCGGCGCCGGCCTGGTCTTCGCCGCCCAGGTGGTCGTGCTCCCCTGAGACGTCCCGCCGTTCCCTAGACTGTTCCCCGGTTCCTAAACCATCCCAAGAAAGAGGAAAGAAATGGCTCTCACCAACGACGAGGTCCTCGCGGGCCTGGCTGAGCTCATCACCGACGAGACCGGCATCGACGCGTCCGAGGTCGCCCTGGAGAAGTCGTTCACCGACGACCTCGACATCGACTCGATCTCGATGATGACGATCGTCGTCAACGCCGAGGAGAAGTTCGGCGTGACCATCCCCGACGACGAGGTCAAGAACCTCAAGACCGTGGGCGACGCCGTCAGCTTCATCGTCGCCGGCGCGGAGTAAGACCCGTGGATGCCACCCCCGCTCGTCTGCGGGGCGTGGCATCCGCCGTCCCTGAACGATCCCCACGAAGGAACCATCAATGACCAAGCGCATCGTCGTGACCGGCATCGGCGCCACGTCCGCCCTCGGAGGAACCGCACCGGAGAACTGGGCGAACCTGCTCGCCGGCGTCCCCGGGGCGCACACCCTGCCCCACGAGTGGATCGAGAAGTATCAGATCCCCGTGAAGTTCGCCGCCGAGGCATCCGTCCGTCCCGAAGAGGTGCTGCCGCGTCACGAGGCGAAGCGCCTCGACCCGTCCACCCAGTTCGCTCTGATCGCCGCACGCGAGGCGTGGGAGGACGCCGGAGCACCGGAGGTCGCCCCGGAGCGCCTCGGCATCGACTGGGCCACCGGGATCGGCGGCGTATGGACCCTTCTGGACGCCTGGGACACCCTGCGTGAGAAGGGCCCCCGTCGGGTGATGCCCCTCACGGTGCCGATGCTGATGCCGAATGCCGGTGCGGGCAATCTGTCGCTGCAGTTCGGCGCGAAGGCCTTCGCACGCACGGTCGTGAGCGCCTGCGCCTCGAGCACCGAATCGATCGCCAACGCCTACGAGCACCTGCAGGACGGTCTCGCGGACGTGGTCATCGCCGGCGGTGCGGAGTCCGCCATCCACCCGATCACGATGGCCTCCTTCGCCTCGGCACAGGCCCTGTCCCGCCGCAACGACGACCCCGAGGGCGCCTCCCGCCCCGGTGCGATCGACCGCGACGGCTTCGTGATGGGAGAGGGCGGTGCCGCGCTCGTCCTCGAGACCGAGGAGCACGCCAAGGCTCGCGGTGCGAAGATCTACGCCTACCTCGTGGGCGGCGGAGTGACGGCCGATTCCTACCACATCACGGGGAACGACCCCGAGGGCGCCGGTGCGGCCCGCGCCGTCGAGCAGGCGCTCGCCCAGGCGGGGGCGACGGCCGACGAGGTCACCCACATCAACGCGCACGCCACCTCGACGCCGGTCGGCGACCCGAACGAGTACGAGGCGCTCAAGCGCGTCTTCGGCGAGCGGATCGACGAGATCCCGGTGTCGGCGACCAAGGCGTCCACCGGACACCTGCTGGGCGGCACGGGAGCGCTCGAAGCGGTGTTCACCATCCTGGCGCTGCGCGACCGCATCGCGCCGCCGACGATCAACATGACCGAGCCCGACCCGGCAGTGCCGTTCAGGCTCTCCGGCGAGCCTCAGCCCCTCGGTGAGGGCCCGCAGCTGGCGATCAGCAACTCCTTCGGCTTCGGCGGTCACAACGCCGTCGTGGTGTTCCGCAGCGCGGACTGACGCCAGGCGGTGCAGAGGGGGCTTCCGGAGTCATCCGGAAGCCCCCTCTGCGCGACCCGCTGGTCATCCGTGTGACGGCAGCGTTGCCGAACGCACGGCGCGGCGCCGCGTGAAGAATCCCAGGAACACCCCGATCAGCGGCCCCACTCCGAACGCGAACGCCACTGTGCCGACGCCGACCGGTCCGCCGAGCAGGAATCCGATCAGCAGGACGCCGCCCTCCAGGAACGTCCGCACCAGCCACACCGGCCGGCCGGTGCGCGCCACGAGCCCTGTCATCAGACCGTCGCGCGGTCCGGGGCCGAAGTCGGCGGATATGTACAGCCCGGTCGCGAACGCGAGCAGCACCAGTCCGGCGATGAACATCGGAACGGCGATCCACAGCGACGACGCGCGCGGCACGAGGGCGAGTGTCAGGTCGGCACTCGGCCCGACCACCACGGCGTTGAGCAGAGTGCCCACTCCGATGCGCTGGCGCAGGGGGATCCACAGCAGCAGGACCACGGCCGCCACCAGGCAGGTGATCACGCCGAAGCCGAGATGCGTGGTCGCGGCCAGCCCCAGCGCGAGCACATCCCAGGGTGCCACTCCGATGCCCGCCCGCACCATCAGCGCCATTCCGGCCCCGAACAGGAACAGCCCGATCAGCAGCTGCGCCGCCCGCTCGGCGAGGTCCCTGGGGCCGCTGGCGGAGATGGGGAGGAAGATCGAACGGAGCCTCATGTCCTCATCCTGGCCTCCTCGACGTCGACGGCATGAGGACCACTCGATGAAAAGTGGTCTGTCGTTCTCAGACCACTCTGCGGCATGCTGGAGGCATGGCCTCCCGGTTGGTGACACAGCTCGGCACGCACAGCGTCGCCGGCGCGAGTGCCGGCGATCTCGCCGACCAGATCCGCGCGCTCATCCTCGACGGCCGCCTCACCGTGGGAGAGCGGCTGCCCAGCGAACGCGCGCTCGCGGCTGAGCTGCGCCGCTCGCGCTCGACGATCACCCGGGCGTACGACGCTCTGGAGTCCGATCGCTACGTGACCCGCCTGCACGGTGGCGGCACCCGTGTCGCGCTGCCGAACTCTCCTGGCACCGTCACCGAGCTCGACGACGACGCATCGATCGACCTGTCCATCGCGTCGATGGATTCGACGCCCGGACTCTACGACGCCACGGTGCGCTCCCTGCCCCGCCTGGCCGCCTTGCGCGGCACCAGCGGATACTCGCTGCAGGGCCTGCCGGAGCTGCGGGATGCGGTCGCGGCACGGTTCTCTCAGCGCGGCGCACCCACGTCGGCGGAGGAGATCATGATCACCTCCGGCGCCCTGAACGCCGTGAATCTCATCCTCACCGCTTTCGGACGGCGAGGAGAGCGCGCGGTGGTCGAGCAGCCGACCTTCCCACATGCCCTCGACGCGCTGCAGCTGCACGGATACCGGATGCTTCCGACACCGGTCGACGTGCAGGGATGGGACGCCGGGCATCTGCTGGACCTGCTCCTGCGCGCCCGCCCGCACGTGGGGTATCTGATCCCGGACTTCCACAACCCCACCGGCGCCACACTGTCGGACGAGGACCGGTCCCGCATCGCCGCCACCGCTCGCAGCTCCGGGACGCGCCTGATCATCGACGAGACGACGGCCGAGCTCGACATCGATCGGGGCTGGACCCCCACGCCGATGGGCGCCTTCGGCCCGCACGTGATCACCGTCGGGTCGATGTCGAAGATCGCCTGGGAGGAATGCGAGTGGGCTGGATCCGTGCGGAGCGAGCCCACATCGAGCGTCTGCTCGCCATACGGCCGGCGTTCGAGCTCGGCACGGCTCTGCTCGAGCAGTGCATCGCCGTCGAGCTGCTCGCCGACATGCCCGCACTCCTGGCCCATGTGCGCGAGCGTCTGCGAGCCGGACGTGACGCGGTCGCGACCGGGCTGGGCGACATCGAGGGCCTCACGATGCCCGCGACATCCGGAGGCCTCTCCGCGTGGGTGGACCTCGGCCGGCCTGCATCCACACGACTCGCCCTCACCGCTCGCGAGCACGGGCTCATCGTGCCGCCGGGACCCCGCTTCGCGACCGGCGGCGTGCTGGAGAGACGGCTGAGGGTGCCGATCACCCTGCCACCCGCACGCACGGCAGAGGCGCTGGCCCGTCTCCGGCGGGCCTGGGAGGACATCGGCGAAGGAACGGATCCGCCCTCGGGCATCCCGCTCACGAGCGCGGTGATCTGACCGGGACAGGACGAAGCCCCCTGCTTCCCCGCAGGGGGCTTCGATCCTTGTGCGGAGGATTCGCCTTCTCGTCTTCCGGGAGCTGGTCACCGGACTCCGGTACTCGCGCCTCCTCCGCAGGTCGTTGCCGTCGGCCGGTCAGCCGACCTTGTGGAGCCACACGACATGTGCATCGTCGCTGGCGTGCCGGAACGGCTCCAGCTCCTCGTCCCAGGCCGCACCGAGCGCCACGTCGAGTTCGCGCTGCAGCTCGACGACGCTGCCGGCCGCGATCTCGATCGCATACCGGATGCGATCCTCGCCGATGACGATGTTGCCCGCGGCATCCGTCTGCGCGTAGTGGATGCCGAGATCCGGCGTGTGCAGCCAGCGGCCGCCGTCGCTGCGGGGTGTGGGGTCCTCCGAGACCTCGAAGCGCAGGTGCTCCCATCCGCGCATCGCCGTCGCGAGAGCGGCGCCGGTGCCCACCGGGCCGTCCCAGTAGAACTCCGCGCGGCGCGTGCCCTGCTGCACCGGCTGATCGCTCCAGTCGAAGTTGACGGCACGACCGAGAGCGCGTCCCACCGCCCATTCGAGGTGCGGGCAGAGCGCGCGAGGCGAGGAGTGGATGTACACCACTCCCCGTGCGTATCCCGTCGCCATGATCTCTCCGTTTCATCAGGTGCGTCTTCCCCTACGACCTGAACCACGGATGGTGGCGGACTATGCGGTTATACGGCGATTATCGCCGAGATTTGGAGGAATGACAAGCATGTAACACAGAACGGCCCCGAGTCCTGGGACCGGGGCCGTTCCGACGTGCTCGGCGAAGGATCAGGCCTCGCTCATCGCGAGCTTCTCCTGCTGGCCCTTGGCCGCGTAGTAGGCGGCGCGAGCGGCGTCCTTGCGGGCCTGTTCGGCGTAACCCGCCTCGAGGACGTCCTGCGGGACCTCGACCTGGCTGTGCTGGTCGGTGCCGTGGTACTTCTCGATGTAGGCGTCGAGCTCGGGGCCCGAGGTCCACGAGGTGATCAGGCAGTAGCGCGGCTCGGTGCCGTTGTGGGTAGTCGCGTGCCACAGACGCTGCGTGTCGACGATCAGCTGGGCACCGGCCGGCAGGGCGATGCGGTACTCGATGCTCGGGTCGGTGCGGTTCTCACGAAGGACGAAGAAGCTGTCCTTGTCATCGGTGAGGTTGAAGAAGCCGCGCACGACCCAGCCGGTGCCGTCCGGGTTCAGACGGTTGTTGTCGTCCTGGTGCAGGTTGTAGAGGCAGTCGCCGTACGGGGTCGGCTGCAGCTCGATGACGCGGCAGCGTCCCACGTTCGCGCCCGGCTCCTGCGCACGCGCGGTGAGCGTCGGGGCGATGGCCGTCTGCGAGTCGATCCAGACGCCGTCCTTGTCGGTGCGCGGCGGCTTGTGGTTCCAGAAGCCGTTGCACTCGATGTCGCCCTTGGCGCTGGCCAGCGGCGCGAAGCGGGTGTCCCCGAGGACTTCCAGTCGACGTACTCGATGTCGAGCCATTCCTTCGGGTCCATTTCCCCGCCGTAGCTGTCGAGGATGACGAAACCCTTGTCCTCAAGGGCTGCGGACTTGATGTATCCCATGATCGAGTCATGTCCTTTCGTAATGGGCCAGCGAAGTTTTAACAGGCCCTACTTAGGTAAGCCTACCTCGGCCTCCCGGACGCGCCCGCGAGACCGGCCGGGGAAAGTCGCGCCCGGTTAGACTCGTGCCGGCGGGGTCCGTCTTCCCGCCGCATGGAGGCATCACCCCGTCATGGCCACGGCAACCAACGTCGAAGCGACCGCAACGAGCACGATCGAATGGCTGTCGGCACCGTCGACGAACATCGTCGTACCGGTGTATCAGCGTCAATACCGCTGGGACATCGGAGGATGCGAGCGACTGCTCTCCGACATCCGCGCGGTGGCCGCGGAGGATGCCGCACATCGGCACTTCATCGGATCGATCCTGTCGGCGGAGGACGCCTCGGCGGAAGACGCCGACCTGATCCTCATCGACGGGCAGCAGCGCGTGACCACGCTGATGCTGCTGGTCGCAGCGCTGCACCACACGGTGCGCGACGCCGACCCGCTGATGGCCGCAGAGCTGGAGCGTGTCCTCGTCCGTGCCGACGATCCGAGCCGCACCAAGCTGCGCCCCCACCATGCCTGGGCCGATCTCTACGACTCGGTCGTGCTGGACCGGCGCGACGATGCCGACCGCGAGTCGCGCTTCGACGACAACTACGCCTTCTTCCGCAGCCAGGTGCACGCCGACGAGGCGCCGGCGGATCTGGGAGGGCCTGAAGAAGCTCGAGCACGTGTCGATCACCCTCGGGGCCGCGGCGAACGCTCAGCAGATCTTCGAGAGCCTGAACTCCACGGGCGAGCCACTCCGCGACCACGAGCTCATCCACAACTACATCCTGATGGGGCTCTCGCACGGCGAGCAGGTCGAGATCGAAGAGGAGTACTGGCTGCCGATCGAGCGCCTCACCGGCGAGACCATCGGCGCGTTCTGGCGGCACTACCTCGTCATGACGACCGGCCGCGAGGTCGAGGTCGCCGGTGAGCGCGGGGTGTACAGCGCGTTCCGCGCGACGTTCCCGCGACTCGACGTCGAGCGTCTGCGGTCGGATGCCGGCGCCTGGCGCGAGTACGCCGGGATCTACGGCGTCCTGCTGGACCCGTCGCTCGAGCAGGATGCCGGCATCCGGCGCCAGCTCGGCTTCGTGAACACGTTCGGCCGCGCCGCCTATCCGCTGGTGATGAGCGCGTATCACGACCATGCCCACGGCCTGATCTCGCGCGATGAGCTGATCCGCACCATGGAGTGGGTGCAGGCGCTGCTGCTGCGGCGCACGGTGGTGGGTCTGCCGACCGACCGTCTGATCGCACGCCTGTGCCGCGCCCGCGCCGAGGGCGAGGACGCCCTGATGCGCGCCATCGCCCGGATCACCCCGTCGGACGAGCGCGTCAGCGCGGTGCTCAAGTACAGCGAGCTGCCCTACGCGTCGTACGTGCTGGGTCGGCTGCTCGATGTGGACGACGTGAGCGACTACGACGTGGAGCACATCGTGCCCGCGGCCCCTGGCGATGCCTGGTCGGGCGACGGAAGCCGTCCGTGGAGCGACTACAGCGAGGACGAGCAGAACAGTCACCGCGCGCTGGCCCCCACGCTCGGCAACCTCACCCTGCTCGAGACCCGGCTCACCGAGCGCGTGTTCGGCGCGTCGTTCCCCGACAAGCGCGATGACGCCTACGCGCGCAGCGCCGTGACGGGCACGCGCGCCCTCGCCGAGCTGCCGTCCTGGGGCACGGCGGCGATCGCAGAGCGCACTGTGCGTCTCACCGACGCCTTCGTCCGGATCTGGGCGCGTCCCGATCTGCCCGAGATCGACGACGACGGCCTCACGCCCATCCTCGATGCCGTGCGCCGTCGCGGCTGGCCTGCGGGATGGGAGCGCGAGTTCGCCTACGTCGAGTACCGCGGTGAGCACTGGGAGGTCAAGGACGTCCGGTATCTGTTCAACCGCGTCTTCCGGCGCGCCTGGACCGATGACCGGCGAGCCGCACTCGCGTACAGCGCCGCGCACGGCGGTCCGCTCTACGAAGAGATGGCCTGGAAGGGGCATTGGGACGACTTCGGCGGCATCCACATCTACATGGGCTGGGACTCGAACTACATGATGGGAGCCGTGCAGGGCGTGCTGGAGGAGTCCGGCATCGCCTCCGAGGTCTTCGTGAAGTACTCCTACATCGGGAACGTGATGTGATGGCCGCTCTCGTGCGACGCATGCAGGATCTCACCGTCACCGAGCACACCATCACGGTGCCGCTGGTCTGGGACGACGGAGCCGACACACGGACGATCGACGTGTTCGCGGCGGTCGTCGCCAGGGACGGCGGCGAGGACCTCCCGTATCTGGTCTTCCTGCAGGGCGGACCGGGCTTCGAGGCCCCACGGCCGTTCCACTCCCCGCCTCACCCTCCTGGCTCGATGTCGCGCTCGAGGATCACCGCGTCGTCATGCTCGATCAGCGCGGCACCGGCAGGTCCACTCCCGTCGGCGACAGGCTGCTCGATGATCTCGGCTCCGCCATGGCGGCCGAGTACCTCACGCACCTGCGCGCCGATTCGATCGTGCGGGATGCCGAGGCGCTGCGCGCAGAACTGGGTGCGGACCGCTGGAGCCTGCTCGGGCAGTCGTTCGGCGGCTTCACCGTGCTGACCTATCTGTCGACGAACGCCGCCGCTCTGGACCGGGTCTACACCACCGGCGGGCTGAGCACCGTCGAGCGGACCGTCGACGAGGTCTACGCGCTCAGCTACGACAAGATGCGCACGGCGTCGGAGAGGTACTACCGGCGCTTCCCGGAGCATCGTGAACGGATGCGCCGACTCGTCGATCTCGCCGCAGCCGGGAACCTGGTGCTCCCGGACGGCGAGGTCGTCTCGGTCTCGCGGCTGCGGTCGGTCGGCTCCGCGCTGGGCACGAACGACGGCTGGCAGACGGTCTGGTCGCTGCTCGAGCTCGATCCCGGCACGAACGCGTTCCGCTACGACCTGGCTGCAGCGATGCCGTTCGGCGGGCGCAACCCGCTGTACTTCGCGTTCCACGAGTCCTGCTACGCCGACGGCGGGGCCACCCGATGGTCGGCGGAGCGCGTGGAGCCGGCGGACTTCGCCGCCGATCCCACGCTGTTCACCGGCGAGCACATCAGGCGGGAGTGGAGCGAGACCGTCCCCGCACTCCGTCCGTGGCGGGATGTCGCGCTCACTCTCGCCGAGCACGAGTGGCCGAGGCTCTACGACCGGGCAGCACTCGCGGCATCCGGTGCGCGCGGTGCTGCCGCGGTGTATGTGAACGACGTGTACGTTTCGCTGGAGCACTCCTTGGAGACCGCACGGCTGCTGCCCGACCTCAAGCTGTGGGTGACCAGTGAGCATGAGCACAACGGTCTGCGCGCGGGATCCGTGCTGGAGAGGCTCTTCGACCTGGCCCACGACCGGCGCGTCCGGTAGCCGGCGGCGCCCACGCGCCCGGTTGTCAACCCCGCTCGCAGCGGGTGCGAGCCGGCGTAGCCTCGTCGGGATGGACGATTCGGGGGCACGACATGCGGGGCGAATGCGAGTGGGCACCTCCGGGTGGCGATACTCCTCCTGGCGGGGCGACTTCGACCCGCGCGGGTTGGTTCAGCGCGACGAGCTGCGATACATCGGCACTCACTTCTCGACGGTCGAGCTGAACGGATCCTTCTACTCCCTGCAGCGCCCGGAGAGCTATCTGCGCTGGCGCAGCAGCGTGCCGGAGGGCTTCCTGTTCGCGGTGAAGGGGTCCCGCTACATCACCCACATGCTGCGTCTCCGGAACACCGAGCAGGCGCTGGCGAACTTCTTCGCCTCCGGTGTGCTCGCCCTCGACGACGCCCTGGGTCCGATCCTGTGGCAGCTGCCCGCCCGCCTCGACTTCGATGGGGACGCGCTCGCGGGCTTCCTCGGCTCCCTTCCCCGAACGACGGCGCAGGCGCTCGCGCTGGCTCGCCAGCACGACGAGCGGCTGGAGGGCAGATCGTGGCTTCGGGGAGGACACGACCGACCCCTGCGGCACGCGCTGGAGCCCCGATCGGAGAGCTTCCGCACCGAGCGACTCCATGACCTGCTCAAGGAGCACGGCGTCGCGCTCGCCGTGGCCGACACCGCGGGCCGCTGGCCGCGGTTCGACGCCAGGACCGCCGACTTCGCATACCTGCGCCTGCACGGGTCCCGAGAGCTCTACGCGAGCGGGTACTCCACGGATGAGCTGCGCGAATGGGCGGCGCTCTGTCGTGAGCGGGCGGGCGACGGCGAAGATGTGCACGTGTACTTCGACAACGATGCGCGAGGGCACGCGCCGCACGACGCGCGCGCCCTCGCCGATCTCGTCGGCGATGAGCCGGAGAGCTCGTCATGAGACGGCGGTCGGTCCGCTCCTCCGCCATCGCCTCGGTCGGTTACGACCCCGGCACGGCGGTGCTCGAGGTGGAGTTCCACAGCGCGGAGGTCTACCGCTACTTCGCCGTCCCGCCGTCGGTGCACCGCGCGCTGCTGGAGGCGCCGAGCGTCGGCCGGTACTTCCAGGAGCACATCCGAGACCGGTATCCGGTCGAGCACCTGTAGCGCAGACGTGGACGTTGTCCACCCCCTTCACGCATCTGACCGCATGTCGTAGGTTCGCCGCAGGAGGACGAATCATGACCGATCCACGCGAAGACACCGAGCACTCCGACGCGGAGCAGGACGAGCGCTCCGAAACGGAGCAGACCAAGCGCCCTGAGACCGAGCCCGCCGCCGAGGACCTGGACGAGCCCAGCACCGAGAAGGACCCGGGAGAACAGCCGCGGACGCCGGAGCACGATGAACCCGAACCCGACCACCAGGCCGTGGGCATCGGCGTCATCGGCCGTCCGCAGACGAAGGAGTAGGGCGGGCGGGACTTGAACCCGCGATCGTCGGGTTATGAGCCCGCTGCCTTCACCAGCTTGGCCACCGCCCCGTAGGTGTTACAGCCTACCGGGCGCGTCAGAGCGGTGCGGCATCGCGATGCGTCCGCGTGTGCCGCAGATAGATCTCCGCGTTCTCGATCAGGCCGGCGCGCTCCTCGCCGGTGAGCTCGCGGCGCACCTTCGCAGGCACGCCGGCCACGAGCGAACCGTCCGGCACCTCCGTGCCACCGAGCACGACCGCTCCCCCGGCGATCAGGCACCCCTTTCCGATCACGGCACCGGACAGCACGACGGCGCCCATTCCCACGAGGGAGCCGTCGCCGATGGTGCAGCCGTGCACGACCGCGTTGTGACCGATCGAGACACGCTCGCCGACGACCACGCCGTGACCGCTGTCCACATGCACCGAGACGTTGTCCTGCACATTGCTGCCGGCCCCGATGGAGATCGGTGCGGAGTCGCCGCGCAGCACCGCGTTGTACCAGACACTGGCCCCGTCGGCGAGGAGACCTCGCCGACGATGCGTGCACCGTCGGCGACGAAGGCCCCGTCATGCAGGAAAGGGATCTTGCCCGGCAGAGCCAGGACGGATGCTGCAGTGGCGACGGTCATGTAGGTGAGACTACCCTCAGATCCGCGTGATTCCGCGGCGGTTAGCGTTGCCTCAGCTTGCTTGCGGAACCTTTCAGACTGAGTAGCGTTGAGGTCATCAGGCAGTTATCCACGACTCCGGAGGACCTCATGAACGCTTCGAAGACCATCCCCGCCACCGCAGGCGACCCCACCGTCGCGGCTGCGGCCGCACAGTTCCTCTCCCCGTCGTCCTCGGCCTGCAGGCACTGGTCGTGAACGGCAAGCAGGCGCACTGGCACGTGCGCGGCGCCAACTTCATCGGCGTGCACGAGTTCCTCGACACTGTCGTGGCCAACGCCGGTGAGTTCGCCGACACGGCTGCGGAGCGCATCGTCGCTCTCGGCCTGCCGATCGACGCCCGCGTCAGCACGGTCGCCGAGAAGGCCGGCGCCACGCAGGTCGCGGCGGGCTTCGCCGCCTCCGACGAGCTGGTCCGAGCCGTGATCGCCGACATCGACGCGATCCTCGTCGACGTGAAGGCGGCGGTCGAGGGTCTCGATGAGGTCGACCTCACCAGCCAGGACGTCGCCATCGAGATCCAGCGCGGACTCGAGAAGGACCGCTGGTTCCTGTTCTCGCACGTCGCGGCCTGACGCGCTCACGAATGCCCTCGGGGTCTCCCCGAGGGCATTCGTGTGTCCGCTTCAGCGCGTCCGTTCAGTGCGTCCGGCGTCCGGCCACGAGCGTCGCGAGGACCGGCATCGTGCGCAGTGCCGCCGCATCAGCGGCGCGGGGGTCGACGCCGCAGAGCGCAAGATCCGCGACCGCTCCCGGGGTGACCGCCGAGGTCCCGTCCGTGCCGTGGTGCGCGCTCGCGCGCAGCGCCGTGTCGATGTCGACGCGCTCCTCGGGATGCCATCTCTCGCCGTCCTCGCCCTTCCGCGTCACGGCGGCGGAGATCGCGATCCACGGATCGAGCGGAGACACGGGCGCGTCGGAGCCGAACCTGATGCCGGCACCGGCGGCGTGCAGACTCGCGATCGGATAGGCGATCGATGTCTGCGACGACCACAGCAGGTCGATCAGCGCGCGATCGTCGAGCGCATGACGCGGCTGCGTGCTCGCCGCGATCCCGAGGCGAGCGAAGCGTGCCAGGTCGGCGTGCCGCACCAGCTGGGCATGCTCGATCGTGCCCGTCTGGCCGGTGTCGGTGAACGCGTCGAGAGCTGCCGTCACGGTGACGTCGCCGATCGCGTGCACTGCGGCCTCGATGCCGGCACCCGCCGCCCGCCCCAACAGCTCGTGCAGCTGCCCCGGCGGCACCGTCAGCGCACCGTGGTTCGCGGGCAGATCGTCGTAGCCGTGGCTGCACGCCGCGGTGCGAGTGCCGAGCGAGCCGTCGGCGATCACCTTCAGCGGCCCCATCCGCACCAGGTCACCGTCGCCGAAGGGGTCTCCGGTACGGAGTCCCTCGGCGATCGCCCGATCCAGATGGTGCGGGTAGACCGCGAACTCCACCCGGTGCAGGTCGAAACCCGCCTTCAGACGACGGGTCCACGCTCCCGCGTTCCACCCCATGTCGAAGTCGACCAGCCCGACGACGCCTCGCGCGGCCGCGCGACGTGCGGCCTCCGCCACGGCGGCATCCGCCAGAGCGTCGTCGACGTCGTTCAGCCGGCGCGAGATCTCGAATGCCGGCTCCTCGCGCAGCATCCCGTCGTCGTCCCGGCCCTCGAACCCCTCGCGACGCAGGGCCGCGGAGTTCAGCCAGACGCTGTGCACGTCTGCGTTGAGCAGGTAGGTCGGCACATCGCCGGTACTGCGGTCGAGCAGTTCACGCGACGGGATGTCGGGCCAGAGCGCGTCCCGGAATCCCGTGCCGATCCGGCGTCCATCGCCCAGCGGCGCGACCACGGACATCCGCGCAGCGGCATCCGCCGCGCTCACCGCGTCGTGCAGCGGCTCGCGCTGGGCGGTGAGCGCCCACTGCACGGTGTGCACGTGGTGATCCCAGAGTCCGGGGATCACCCAGGAGCCGCCGCCGTCGAGCACGTCGACCGCCGCGCGCAGGTTGCCGGTCGGAGCGACGTCGGCGATCACGCCGCCACGGATGAGGATGTCGACCGGCTCGGTGTCGGGCAGCAGCTCCCGTCCGGCGCCCGCGACGCGCACCGCGCGCAGCAGCAGATCGGCGCTCATCCGCGGTGCGCCAGACGCGTCTCATACGCACGACGCATCTCGGCGGCGAGAGCCGGATGCGCGTACTCACCGGTGCCGTCCAATTCGGCGATGATCGTCTCCACCACCTCGTCGGGCCGGTTCTGGCTGAGCTTGCGCTTGGCGGTCACCCTGGTCGGGGTCAGCCGGAAGCCGACGGTTCCGGCTTCGAGGACGCGCACGAACTCGTCGGTGTTCGGCGCCTGCCACATCAGTCGCGGCTGCGGCAGACGTGACTCGAAGTGCTCGACCAGGTCGTCGAGGATCCTCAGGTTCGTCGTGGTGTCGACCACCTCCGGGATGCCGGCGAGGTGCACGGCCACGTAGTTCCAGGTCGGTACGGCCTTGACCTCGCCGTACCAGTTCGGCGAGATGTATCCGTTCGGGCCTTCGAACACCAGCAGCAGCTCGGTCTCGCCGAGGCGCAGCACCTGGTCATCGGGCCTGCCGACGTGGCCGACGACAGTGAGGTCGTCACGCTCCGGATCGAGCAGCACCGGATAGTGCGAGGCGACCAGACCGTCTGCGCCGGTCGCGACGACCGTCGCCCAGGGGTTCTGCGCGATCACCCGTCTCAGCTCGGTCACATCGGTCATGGCGAAGCTGGGGTTCTGGCGCATGGATCCAGATTACGGCGACGGCGGCCCCGGAAGGTCTCCGGGACCGCCGCGCATGTGCCGCTACCTCTGCGAGTCCACGACCGGGATCGCCTGCGTCTTCCACTCCTCGAAGTCGCGATCCCCGGCCATGAAGGCGTCGATCTGCTCCTTGGTCGCCACCAGCTTCGGATCGTTGTCGAGATACTTCTTCGTCTCCCTGGCGATCAGGCCGGACAGGATGAGCAGGCCGAGCAAGTTCGGGATCGCCATGAGGCCGTTCATCACGTCGGAGAACGCCCAGACCACACCGAGCTGCACGGTGCAGCCGATGAACACCACGAGCGAGAACACGACGCGGAACGGCATCACCGCACGGC
This sequence comes from Microbacterium sp. KUDC0406, assembly GCF_021582875.1. Taxonomy (NCBI): domain Bacteria; kingdom Bacillati; phylum Actinomycetota; class Actinomycetes; order Micrococcales; family Microbacteriaceae; genus Microbacterium; species Microbacterium sp. KUDC0406. Next base: position 1,191,498 of record NZ_CP091138.1, read on the forward strand.
GACCGAGGAGTCGCTCGATGCACCGCTCGCCGTAGTACGACCAGCCCAGGATCGTGGATCCGGCGAACATCACCAGCCCGATCGTGACGATGTAGTGCCCCCACTCGCCCGGCAGGCCGTGCGAGAACGCCTCGCCCGTCATGAGCGCAGCGCTGATCTGCTCTCCGGTCTCGGGGTCGGTCATGTTCCACACGCCTGTGGTGATGATCACGAGGCCGGTGCAGGTCACGACGATGATCGTGTCGATGAAGGTCTGGGTCATCGACACCAGGCCCTGGCGCACGGGATGCGTCGTCTTCGCGGCCGCCGCGGCGATCGCCGCGGACCCCATGCCCGACTCGTTCGAGAAGATGCCCCTGGCCACGCCGAACTGCACGGCGATGATGATCGCCGACCCGGCGAACCCGCCGACCGGTGCGGTGCCGGTGAACGCGTCGGTGAAGATCTGGGCGAAGGCGGCAGGTACGTCTGCGATGTTGGCGATGAGGATGTACAGCGCGCCGAGCACGTAGAAGATGATCATGACCGGGACCAGGCCGGCCGTGACCCGGCCGATCGACTTGATGCCGCCCACGAGCACGAGCATCGCGAACGCGGTGAGCACGAGCCCGGTGACCCAGGTCGGTACGTGGAAGCTGTTCTCCATGTTCGAGGCGATCGAATTGCCCTGCGTCATGTTGCCGATGCCGAAGCATGCGAGCACCGCCGCGATCGCGAAGAACAGGGCGAGGAATCTGCCGAACCTGTTCGGGATGCCGCGCTCCAGGTAGTACTGCGGTCCCCCGGACTTCTCACCGGCGGCATCCGTCTTGCGGAAGCGCACGCCGAGGAACGCCTCGGAGTACTTCGACGCCATGCCGAGAAGACCGGTGACCCACATCCAGAACAGGGCGCCGGGGCCGCCGATGCCGATGGCGGTCGCCACGCCCACGATGTTCCCGGTGCCGACGGTCGCCGCGAGAGCCGTCGTGAGCGCCTGGAACTGGGAGATGTCGCCGTCATCGGCGCCCGGGTCCTTGCGGGTGAAGATGCCGAGGCGCAGCGCGGCCCCGAGCCGGAGGAACTGGATGCCGCCGAGGCGGATCGTCAGATAGAGCCCTGTCCCGAGCAGCAGCGGGATGAGGACCCAGGGTCCCCAGATCCACGAGCTGATCGTCTCGAGCACGGATTGCAGGCCGGAAAGGTCCATCGGATCTCCTGTCGCGTCGTTGCAGAGGACCCGGTCATCCTTTCACAGCGTGCTCTCAGGTCTCCACCCGACCACCGCACCCGGGGATCAGCGCTGGCAGTACGGGCACCAGTACAGCTTGCGCGCGCCGATCTCCTCGAGCGCGATCTCCGTGCCGCAGACACGGCACGGGAGCCCGGCACGGTGATACACCCAGTGCCGGTCGTCACGGCTCGCCATGGCGGCACGGTACTCGTGCGGAGACAGGTCGTCCATCGTCATCATCTGACCGGTCTCCACTCCGATCGCCAGAAGCCGCACCCAGTCCCGCCAGAGGTCGCGGACGACGTCCTCGGGAACCTGCCTGCCGGGCGTGTGCGGATTCAGCCGCGCGCGGAACAGCATCTCCGCGCGGTACACGTTGCCGATCCCGCTGACGACGGCCTGGTCCATCAGCAGGAGCGCGATCGGGGTGCCCTTCTTCCGCACCGCGGCGGTGAAGCGCTCCTCGCCCTCGGCGGGATCTCCGACCAGCGGGTCGGGACCGAGCTTCGCGATCGTCGCGAGCATCTCGTCCGGCGTCTGCACCTGACACGCGGTCGGGCCGCGCAGGTCGGCGCAGGTCGCATCCGTGAGCAGGCGGACGCGCACCTGGCCGACGACGGGTGGCGGCCACTGATCACCCTCGTCTTCGAGGCCCTTCGTCTGCTCCGACATCCGCAGATGCACCCGGGTGCGCCGAGGGGCGCCGATCGAGGTCAGGGAGTTCTCGCCTGCGTCGTCGAGGATCGGGGCGTCCAGATCGGTGCCGCGCTGGTTCGTCTGCCCCATGCGGCCGTTCGCGGACGCGATCGTGGGGTCGACGAGGATCTCGCCGGCGAAGTCCCACGCCCCGTACAGACCGAGGTGCACGCGCAGCCACGCGTCGCCGTCGAACCCCAGGAACATCTGCTTTCCCACGGCCTTCGCGTCGAGCAGCTCACGACCGCTCAGGAACTCGGCCCCCTCGGCGAAGCGACCCTGCGGGCTGGACGCGGCGACCTCCCGGCCAACGAAGTTGCGGTCGAACTGACGGGCGATGCGGTGGACGGAATGACCCTCTGGCATCTCAGGCCCGCGGGTCCGGGAGGAGGGATCCGTCGCGCTCGAACTCCGCGATCTGGCCGATCCGGCGCACATGCCGCTCCTCGTCGGAGAACGGCGTCGCGAGGAAGAGGTCGATGAACGAGGTCACCTCGTCGAAGGTGTGCTGGCGCGCACCGATCGAGATGACGTTCGCGTCGTTGTGCTCTCGGGCGAGCTCGGCGGTCGACGGGTTCCACACCAGCGCGGCGCGGACGCCGGCCACCTTGTTCGCCGCGATCTGCTCGCCGTTGCCCGAACCGCCGAACACGACGCCCAGTGCCTCGACGCCTGCGGCCTGGTCCTCGACGACCGCCTGAGCGGCCCGGATGCAGAACGCCGGGTAGTCGTCGAGCGGGTCGTACGACAGCGGCCCGTGGTCGATCACCTCGTGGCCGGCCGCGCGCAGATGCTCCTGCAGGCGCGTGGAGAAGTCGAGTCCGGCGTGGTCGGTGGCGAGGTGGATGCGCATGGCATCCATCCTAGAAGCGCCGGTCAGGGCACGAGGCCGGCGGCGGCGGGCCGGAATCCGAGCCGCGCGTTCTCGCAGTCACCGGGGCGGGACACGTCGTACCAGGGACCGAGCGGGGTGACGTGGGGGCGCTCCGCCGCAGGCATCCCCGAGATGCGCTCCTCGACCAGGTCGACGAGCCCCGCGACGAAGGAGGGGTGGATGCCGGGCGTGGGCGTGCGCACCGCGCGGATGCCCGCCTCCTCGGCCGCCTGCATCGCCTCGGTGTCGAGATCCCAGAGCACCTCCATGTGGTCGCTCACGAACCCGAGCGGGACGATCACGACCGCCTGCGCGCCCCGGGACGGGAGGCCGGCGATGACATCGTTGACGTCGGGCTCGAGCCAGGGCTGAGTCGGCGGGCCGGAGCGCGACTGGAAGACGAGCTCCCACGGCAGCACTCCCCCGCCCACCGGCAGGTTGGCCATGATGTACTCCGCCACGGCACGGTGCTGCGCGCCGTACGCGCCACCCTCGCCCCAGTCGACATCGCGAGGGCCGGAGCGCTCGGCGTCGCCGGTGGGGATGCTGTGCGTCGAGAACAGCACGTGGATCTTCTCGGCGGCGATGCCGTCGGCGATCAGCTGCTGCACGGCGTCGGCGACGCCCTCCTGGAACGGCGCGACGAAGCCGGGGTGGTCGAAGAAGAGACGCACCTTGTCGGCGGTCACCTTCTGATCCAGACCGGCTTCGGTGATCGCGCGCGCGATGTCCTCGCGGTACTGGCGATCGCTGGAGTACGAGCTGTATGCGCTGGTGGCCAGCACGAGCAGCGTCCTGTGCCCGTCTGCGGCGGCCTGCGCGAACGCCTCGTCGAGGTACGGACCCCAGTTGCGGTTGCCCCAGTACACCGGCAGGTCGAGTCCCCGCCGGGCGATCTCCGCCTCGAGAGCCGCCTTCAGCTCGCGGTTCTGCCCGTTGATGGGGCTCACCCCGCCGAAGTGCCGGTAGTGGTGTGCGACCTCCTCGAGGCGCTCGTCGGGGATGCCTCGGCCGCGCGTGACGTTGCGCAGGAACGGGATCACGTCGTCCTGGCCCTCCGGACCCCCGAAGCTCGCCAGGACGAGAGCGTCATAGGCGACGGGTGTCTCCACGAACGGGGCGCCGGAGGCGGCTGCGGCAGAGGCGAACGGAACAGTATCGGAAGAGACGGTCACCGCTCCATCCTTCCACCGCTCCCTATGTCTCTCCCGATCCCCCGGCCGTCGAATTCGACGGCGCCTGCGCCTGGCGTAGGCTGTCAGGGTTGCCGTCGGCGCCAGCAGCGCCGGACCGTGGCGACGCCCCCTCACCACTGGGAGAACAGCTGTGCCTGGAGAGAACCTCACCCGCATCGAAGCGCAGGAGCGCCGCGCCGTCGTCGACACGCAGTCCTACGAGGTCACGCTCGATCTCACCAAGGGCGCCGAGGTGTTCGGATCGCGCAGCGTGGTGCGCTTCACCGCGACCCCGGGGGCCTTCACCTTCATCGACCTCATCGCCCGCGACGTCCGTGAGATCTCCCTCAACGGCGAGCAGCTCGACCCGAGCGCCGTGCTCGCGGACTCCCGTATCGCGCTGTCCGATCTGCAGGCCGAGAACGTCCTGGTCGTCGACGCCGACTGCCTGTACACCAACACCGGCGAGGGCCTGCACCGCTTCGTCGACCCCGTGGACGGCGAGGTCTACCTCTACTCCCAGTTCGAGGTGCCCGACTCCCGGCGCGTCTTCGCGGTCTTCGAGCAGCCCGATCTGAAGGCGACCTTCCAGTTCACGGTCACCGCGCCGGCGGCATGGAAGGTCGTCTCGAACTCGCCGACGCCCGAACCGATCGTGCACGACGACGACAGCGTGGCCACCTGGGGCTTCGAGCCCACCCCGCGCATCTCGTCCTACATCACCGCGCTCGTCGCCGGCCCCTACGAGGCGACCTTCTCCGAGCTGACCAGCGCCTCGGGCCGCGTCATCCCGCTCGGCGTTTACGGCCGCAAGAGCCTGTGGCAGCACCTCGACGCGGACTACATCTTCGACAAGACCCGCGAGGGCTTCGCCTACTACGAGTCGAAGTTCGGGGTGCCGTACCCGTTCGCGAAGTACGACCAGCTCTTCGTGCCCGAGTTCAACGCGGGCGCCATGGAGAATGCGGGCGCGGTCACCTTCACCGAGACGTACGTGTTCCGCAGCAAGGTGACCGATGCCGTCAAGGAGCGCCGCGTCGTCACGATCCTGCACGAGCTCGCGCACATGTGGTTCGGCGACCTGGTCACCATGAAGTGGTGGAACGACCTGTGGCTGAACGAGTCGTTCGCCGAGTGGGCGTCGACGATCGCCACTGCCGAGGCCACCGAGTGGACCGAGGCGTGGACCACGTTCAACGCGATGGAGAAGACCTGGGCGTACCGCCAGGACCAGCTGCCCTCCACGCATCCCGTCGTCGCCGAGATCAACGATCTCGAGGACGTGTTGGTCAACTTCGACGGCATCACCTACGCCAAGGGCGGTTCGGTGCTCAAGCAGCTCACCGCCTGGGTCGGCATCGACGCGTTCTTCGCCGGAGTCTCGGCCTACTTCCAGAAGCACTCCTGGGGCAACACCGAGCTCAGTGACCTGCTCGTCGAACTCGAGCGCACCAGCGGCCGCGACCTGACCACCTGGTCGAAGAAGTGGCTCGAGACCGCGGGCGTGAACACCCTCGCGCCGGTCATCGCCGAGGACTCCAGCGGAGTCATCACCCGGTTCGCCGTCACGCAGACCGCCCCCGCCGACTACCCGACCATCCGCCCGCACCGCCTGGGCATCGGGTTCTACGACCTCGACGGCGGAGCGCTGGTGCGCACGCACTACGTGGAGGTCGACGTCGACGGCGACCGCACCGAGATCCCGGAGCTGCAGGGTCTGAGGCGTCCCGCACTGGTGCTGCTGAACGACAAGGACCTCGCCTACGCGAAGATCCGGCTCGACGAGAAGTCGCTGGCCACCGCCATCGAGCACCTCTCCGACATCAGCGACCCGCTCGCCCGCTCGCTCGTCTGGGGCGCGGCCTGGGATCAGACCCGCGATGCCGAGAGCAGCGCGAGCGACTACATCGAACTGGTGCTGGGCAACATCGGGCGGGAGACCGAGTCGACCACCATCCGCACGACCCTCGCGCAGCTCACCCTCGCAGCCTCGACCTACGTCGCCCCATCGCAGCGCTCCGCCGCCCGCGAGAAGGTGGCCGACGGACTGTGGGCCCTCGCGCAGAGCGCCCAGGCCGGCAGCGACAGCCAGCTGCAGCTGGTGACCGCGTTCGCGAACATCCTGGTCACCCCGGAGCACGCCGGCATCGTCGGCCGGCTCCGCGCCGGTGAGGAGACCCTGCCCGGCCTCGAGATCGACGCCGACCTGTCATGGCAGCTCCTGGTCGGCCTCGCCGCCGCCGGTGCCACCGATGCGGCAGCGATCGACGCCGCACTCGCGGCCGACAACACGTCGAAGGGTGCCGAGTTCGCCGCTCAGGCGCGCGCTGCACTCCCCTCGCGGACGCCAAGCAGGCCGCGTGGACCTCGCTCGTGGACAACGCCGATCTGCCGAACACCATCGTGCGCGCCGCCGCGGCCGGTTTCGTGCACCCCTCCGGCGTCGACGTGCTCGGCGCGTTCGTGCCGAAGTACTTCGAGATGCTGCTGCCGATCTGGACATCGCGCACGTACCAGATCGCCGACTATCTCGTCGTGGGTCTGTACCCGCGCTCGCTCGCGAGCATCGAACTGCGGGATGCCACGCGAGCCTGGCTGTCCTCCAACCAGGAGGCCGCGCCGGCACTGCGCCGTCTCGTGCACGAGAACCTCGCAGACGTCGAGCGCGCGCTCGCCGCTCAGGCACGCGACGCCGAGGACTGATCCCCACGGCCCACTCCGACCGCCGCTTCGCGCCGCTCGAAGCCGAGGGCTGACGCTTCGCGCCCAGCGTGCGGAGAGGCCTCGTCGGTAGAATCAAGGCGATGTCACTCCTCACCCTCTTCGCAGCCGCGGCAGCCGACAAGCCCACCTTCTGGGAACAGGCGCTCGCGATCCTCAAGACCGTGGGCTGGAAGCTCCTGAACATCGCGATCATCATCGCCGTGTGCATCGTGATCGCCTTCGTGCTGCGCCTGGTGATCAGGCGGGTCGTGCACCGCATCGTCGACAACGCGAAGAACAAGGCCGACGTCGCCGACACGGTCGCCCTGGAGCGCTCTCCGCTCGCCGACATGCGTCTGGTGCAGCGCACCCGCACGCTCGGCACGATCCTGCAGAACATCGTCAACGTGGTGCTCGTCATCGTCGCCCTGGTGCTCATCGTCTCGGTGATCAGCCCGGACATCCTCGGCTCGCTGACGCTCCTCACCGCCGCGGTCGGCGCAGGCCTCGGTTTCGGTGCCCAGAACATCGTCAAGGACGTGCTGAACGGCATGTTCATCGTCGCGGAGGACCAGATCGGCATCGGCGACGTCGTCGACCTCGGCCTCGCCAGCGGAGTGGTCGAGTACGTCAGCGTCCGCATCACCCAGGTGCGCGATGTGAACGGCACCCTCTGGTACGTGCGCAACGGCGAGGTGACGCGCATCGGCAACATGTCGCAGGGCTGGGCCCGCGCGATCATCGACCTCGGACTGCCCGCCCAGAGCGATCTCGACGAGGTGGAGCAGCTCATGCTCGAGACCGCGCAGGCCCTTGCGAAGGATCCGAAGTGGCGCACCAGGATCATCGAGAAGCCCGAGATCTGGGGCCTCGAGTCCATCGACGGCGATGCGCTGGTCGTCCGCGTCGTGATCAAGACCAGGGCGAACGCGATGGACGACGTCGCGCAGGAGCTGCGTGCCCGGTTGAAGAAGGCCTTCGACGAGAAGGAGATCGCCGTTCCGACCCTGGCGGCGGTCATCCCGGTCGGGCCGGAGGGCGCCCGCCGCGTGCGCGGCGCCAACCCGCCGAAGACCAGGCCCACCCCGGTGACCGGTGTGCCGACGATCGAACGCGGCATCTGGCGGCGCAAGAAGACCGGCGGATCCTCGAACGGCGGGGGCACGGAAGGCGGGAAGAAGTGACGTTCTACGACGAGATCGGCGGACACGAGACCTTCGAGAGGATCGCGAGCGTGTTCTATCGCGAGGTCGCGCTCGACCCGGTGCTGCGCCCGATGTATCCGGAAGAGGACCTCGGCCCCGCGCAGGACCGGCTGCGGATGTTCCTGGAGCAGTATTGGGGCGGCCCGTCCACCTACGGCGAGCAGCGCGGCCACCCTCGTCTGCGCATGCGGCACATGTCCTTCCACGTCGATCCGGATGCGCGCGATCGCTGGCTGACCCATATGCGCACGGCGCTCGACGAGGCCCAGCTCTCGCCCCTGCACGACGCGACGTTCTGGGATTACCTGCAGCGCGCCGCGCACTCGCTCGTGAACACCTTCGAGCCCTCCGGCGTGGGGCCTGCCCAGCAGGCGCGCCCCGACCTGGGGCTCACCTCGTAGCATCCGCTCATTCATCGACGACGAAGGAGTCGCCATGGCAACCCGCACCCACGAGACGGACGTGCTCGTCATCGGCTGGGGCCTGTCCGGCCTCGTGGCCGCGACCGAGGCGGTGGCCGCAGGCCGTCGCGTGACCGTGATCGATCAGGAGCCGCGATCGAATCTCGGCGGACAGGCATGGTGGTCGTTCGGCGGGCTGTTCTTCGTGGACTCCCCCGAGCAGCGCCGGATGGGCATCCGTGACTCGATCGAGCTCGCCAGGGAGGACTGGCTCGGCAACGCCGGCTTCGATCGTCCCGAGGACGAGTGGCCACGGCGCTGGGCGGAGGCGTACCTGCAGTTCGCCGCCGGGGAGAAGCGCGCCTGGCTGCGCGAGCGCGGGGTGGGCTTCTTCCCCGTGGTCGGCTGGGCGGAGCGCGGCGGCTACGGCGCGATCGGGCCCGGCAACTCCGTGCCGCGGTTCCACATCACCTGGGGTACCGGGCCGGGGATCGTCGCACCCTTCTCCGACGCGCTGTCCGAGGCCGAGAAGTCCGGCCGGCTGACCGTCCTCCCCCGGCACCGCGTCACCGCACTGATCACTGCGGACGGCGCCGTCACCGGCGCCCACGGCGACGTGCTCGCCGACAGCCCGGCCGATCGCGGTGAGGAGAGCAGCCGTGAGGTCGTCGGCGGGTTCGAGATCACCGGCGGGAGCGACGGTCGTGGCATCCGGCGGCATCGGCGGCAATCACGACCTCGTCCGCAGAGCATGGCCGGAGCGACTCGGGACTCCCCGGGGCGGATGCTCACGGGCGTGCCCGCCTACGTGGACGGCTCCATGCACGAGGTCGCACGTTCCGCCGGTGCGCGGCTCACCAACGAGGACCGGATGTGGCATTACGTGGAGGGCATCACGAACTGGGACCCGGTGTGGCCGTCGCACGGCATCCGCATCCTCCCCGGTCCCTCTTCGCTGTGGCTCGACGCGACCGGGGCGCGGCTACCCGTCCCGCTGTTCCCCGGCTTCGACACACTCGGCACGCTCGCGCATCTGCGAACCACCGGGTACGACCACTCCTGGTTCGTCACCTCGCTGAAGATCGTCGAGAAGGAGTTCGCGCTGTCGGGCAGCGAGCAGAATCCCGATCTGACCGGGAAGGACGTCCAGCTGCTGCTGAAGTCCCGCCTGGCGAAGGGCCCCACCGGGCCGGTGCAGGCGTTCCTCGACGAAGGCCCGGACTTCGTCGTGGAGGACGACCTCGAGACGCTCCTGAGCGGCATGGCGGCGATGTCCGGTGGCGAGGCGCTCGACCTGGACCGGGTGCGTCGCGAGGTCGTCGCGCGGGATCGCGAGATCGAGAACGACTTCACGAAGGACGCGCAGATAGGGATGCTGCGGTCGATGCGCGCGTACCGCGGGGACCGGCTCATCCGCACCGCACCGCCGCACCGGCTGCAGGACCCGTCCGCGGGACCGATGGTCGCCGTCAAGCTGCACGTGCTGACCAGGAAGTCGCTGGGCGGCATCCAGACCGATCTCGACGGCCGCGCGCTCGATGGCGCCGGGAATCCCGTGCCAGGACTGTACGCCGCGGGTGAGGCCAGTGGCTTCGGCGGCGGCGGCGTGCACGGCTACCGTGCGCTCGAGGGCACGTTCCTCGGCGGATGCCTGTTCTCCGGCCGGCAGGCGGGCCGCGCCGCGGCGCGCTAGATCCGGGGCCCTGAGCCGGTCTCAGGGCCGGTCGCGCCGGTCGCGCGCACGTCCGTGAGGCCGAACGCCGCCGGACCGCGGCTCAGCACGTGACCGCGGCGGAACGCGAGACGCGTCCAGCGCCCGGAGACCGTCACGGGCACCCGCTCGTCCCCGGACAGGAAGCCGAACGCCTGCGCGGCGAAGGCGACGCCGCGCGGAAGGCCCAGCAGACCCTCGTCCGGCTCACCCCAGACGGATGCCCGCACGCTGCGCACGATCTCCTCACCGGACTGCGTACCCGCCCCGCGCGCCACAGCCGACATGCCCCACTGGGACCGTTCGACGACGGCGCCTGCCTGGAGCGCGCCGCCGGACTGCCATCCGCCCGGCGGCGGCGCCACGCCCGCCCATGCCGGCGAACGGCTGCTGTCGGGCAGCTGCAGCATCCGAGGATCGTCCGTCTCGGAGAGATCGTCCACGACGAGGTCGCACTCGAGCTCGGGGTCGGCGTGCACGATCCGCATCGCGAGCACCGTCGGCGTGCGGTCGAAGAGTCCCTGCGGCGCGAGCGCTGCCGCGGTCAGCGCCAGCACGCCGTTCGCAGCCTGGAGTCGCACCCCGTCATCCGAGATCGCTCGGGAGCGGCCGAGGAACGTCAGCACGTCCTGAGCGGTGTGGGCATCGGCGAGGACGAGACGAGGGGGCACGACATCTAGACTATCCATCGGTGCCCAGCGTCGACCCGGCTGCCTGGGCCGATCGGAGAGGCAGGCGATGGACGCGCACGAGACGGTCGACGGATTGCTGCAGGTGCTCTCGCTGGACGTGTCGGGAGCTCGCACGACCGAGGACATCTTCACCGGCATCTCGCATCCGATGCCGACCGGCCGGATCTACGGCGGCCAGGTGCTCGCGCAGTCCGTGATCGCCGCCGAGCGCACGCTTCCCGAGGACCGGCTGCTGCACTCGATGCACGGCTACTTCCTGCGACCGGGCGACGCCTCGAAGGGCATCACCATCGCCGTGGACCGCATCCACGACGGCAGGTCGTTCTCGACGCGGCGCGCGCAGGCGTACCAGAACGGCGTTCCGATCTTCTCGATGATCGCGTCCTTCCAGGACGAGGGTCCCGGCGTCGAGCATGCGGCGCCGATGCCGGAGGGCATCCCCGACCCCGACACGCTGTCCAACGACGAAGCCATCTCCCCCGGCATCCACCCGCTGTCGCAGCGGATGCTCACCGACCGCCCCGTCGACATGCGCCACGTCGAGGGGCCGATCTACGTCGAGGCCGGTGCTGAGCGCGTGGCCGCGCAGGCCGTGTGGATGCGGATGCGAGCCCCTCTGCCCGACGCGCCGAGCCTGCACCGCGCGTCACTCGCGTACCTCAGCGACATGTCGATCCAGGAGTCGATCCTGCGCGCCCACGGGCTGTCCTGGGCGGAGCACGGCCTCAAGGTCGCGAGCCTCGACCACGCGATGTGGTGGCACCGCTTCGCGCGCGTGGATGACTGGCTGCTGTACGTCCAGGAATCGCCGAACGCCCGCGGCGGTCGAGGGCTCGCCGCCGGCCGGATCTACACGCGCGAAGGTGTGCTGGTGGCCAGCGTCGCCCAGGAGATCATGATCAGAGTCCCCTCCGGCAGCTGATGGGCCGCTGAGCCCGCCCGGGTCGCTGAGCCTGTCGAAGCGCCCTCAGCGATGCGCGTAGCGGATGGGCTCGTCGACGTAGGGCCCCCACGCCTCCCGCATCTCCGGCGTGATGCGGGTGGGGCGGCCGCTCGCGGCGTCGACGAGCACGATGACGGCCGTCGACCGCGCGTACAGGGTGCGCTCGTCGGCGGCGAGCGGACTGTACACCTCGTAGCAGACCTCCATGCTGGAGCCGCCGATCTTTCCGAACCACATCTCGACGTCGAGCGGATGCCGCTGATACGGCACGGGCGCAGCGTACTCGATCTCCTGCCGGGCGACGAGCGTGAGCATGCCCTGGCTGATGCCGGGGTCGAGGATCGCCGTCGGCGGAGCGTCCTCCCCGTCGCCGGGGATCCAGAACGCGCGCACCCGCGCCTCCTCGAGCAGCTTCAGCATCGAGGTGTTGTTGACGTGGTTGTACGCGTCCAGGTCTCCCCAGCGCAGGTGCACCGAGAGGTGCAGGTGTTGTGACATCGGGGCGTGGGGATCTAGTCGCGGTGCAGCTTGCGGTGCGTGGTGCGGTGGGGACGCGCCGCCTCCGGGCCCATGCGCTCGATCTTGTTCGCCTCATAGGCCTCGAAGTTGCCCTCGAACCAGTGCCACTGCGCAGGATTCTCGTCGGTGCCCTCGTAGGCGAGGATGTGCGTGGCGATGCGGTCGAGGAACCACCGGTCGTGGGTGATGACCACGGCGCAGCCGGGGAACTCGAGCAGGGCGTTCTCGAGCGAGCTCAGGGTCTCGACGTCGAGGTCGTTGGTCGGCT